>JAFQEF010000108.1 GCA_017399165.1 Akkermansia sp. | reverse complement strand
GCCCCGTCTCGGCGTAGGCTTGCCGAAGCCGGACGCCCCTGCTAGAAGATGGAAAATAATTTTGAGCCCCGTGAAACGGGGTGACAGAAAGCGATGAATCAGAGTATTGCAACGCTTTTCCGTCTCCGCTAAAGCTTCGCCGAGACAGGCTTTCGCCGCAGGTTCCCTGGACTTTTTGTCTTTTGCCGCATTGCAGGAAGCCTGCCAGTTGCCCCATGTGGGCAAGCGTATGAAGCAGCAATACGTTACTCCCTATGCAGAATGGCCGGATACGGGAATACCGCATTTCTGACGTTGCACAGGCGGCTGTGGCGTGAGCCTCTTCTGCGCGGCGTGTCGGATTGAACGGCAGTTGGCGGATACTGTCTGTTTAAGCTTGACAATGAGCACTCTTGTGGCTAATATAGCCCGACTGTTATATTTCAATACACACAGAAGAAAATCCCGCAGAGAAAAACATGATTCCCGAGGATAAAAGACAGGAGCTGGAAGAGATGCGCCTTGCCTTGCAGAAGCTAGAGCAGGGGTGCGCCGATGATGCCGGTGTGAAGGAGTTGGTGGCTGCCGCTCTGCGCTCACTGGAGCAGTTCAGCTCCGGCATCGAGGTGATAGTGTGTATGGGGATGCTCAAAGCCGGTAAATCTACGCTGGTGAATCTGCTGGCTCGCTCCGAGATGGCATCTCCCACCGGCTACGGTGTGGATGTAACGCTGCGCCCTGCTCTCATCCGCATGGCGGAGCCGGGGGCTGAGCCCCGCATCGTGTTGTATGAGCGGGCAGAGGGCAGCACGGCTGACCCCGCAGCTTTGTTGGCTCCGGTGCTGGACCACCTGCGTGGCATTGCTGGTGAGGATGGCCTGAGCGAGATTGCAGTGCGGACTTTGCCGCTCAATGAGCTGAATCTGCGAGGCGTGCTGTGTCACAGTGTGAGCGAGTCTGCGCACCTGACGGCCGAGCCTGTGCTGGTGGTGGTGGAGCCGGAGTACAATGCGGACTGCAAGCTGCTGTGCAGCCGGAACCGCATGATTCTGGATATGCCCGGTTGCGACTCCGCTGTGGCAGAGGTGGCACAGGGGGCTCGTTACCGGGAAATCGGGCGGGAGTGCGATATGCTGCTGTTGCTGCAAAGCTCTGTTGCTCCGCTGAATGCCAAGGCGGTGGAGGAACTGACCGCCCTGTTGGATGGCCGTACGCCGTCCACAATCCGGGTGATTCAGAACCGTATGGAATCCAAGTCCTGGCTGCGTGGGGAGGTGCTTACGGCTGAGACGGACGAGCAGGCGGCTCGCGCCCTGGCCGTGCTGCGACATCTGGCCGAAAACCGGGAGCTGCCGGTATCTGCTGTCAACCTTGGCATGGCTCATGCCGGTATTTTTGAGGGGAAGGAGCGCCTGCGCAAACAGGTGGAGCTGGCAGACGGCGTGTTCCATTCCCGCAAAGAGCTTCTGGCTGGCTCCGGCTTTGCGGAAATGGAAAAGCAATTGCACCGCGAGCTGACGAATATCCGTTATACCCATTGCTGCGATGAGTTGCGGCGGGCTCTGCGCTCGCTGATGGCTGAGGCTCTGCGTATCAACCGTTCGGATTCTCGCGTGCTGGCTACTCTCAACAAGCGACTGGAGCGTTGGGATGCTTTCCGCACCGAGGCTCGCGCGGCTCTTCGAACGCCGACGGTGCCGGCCAAGGCTGAGTATGCTGTGGCGCCTGGGCAGATGCCGGACTACGCCCTGGCCTGCGAGAATATTTACCGCGAGCGCCGCGAGCTTTACAAGGGCTCCAAGGCTACCGGGCGCGACATTAACCAGTGCATGGCCGATTGCAACGATACCTGCCGCGAAATCCTGAACCGCTTTGTCTGTGCGGAATTGACGGATAAACATATTCAGATTACCTTCAATGGCGAACGCTGTACCGTGTCTGCCTGGTGCAACCGCGCCATCCGCAACCTGCTCAACGATTGCAAAGAACGTCTCATGGCTCTGGATGCCGGGCTTTGGTCAGAATTCTCCGTGGCCGAACATCCCGATTTTATGGACTGGCAGGAGCAGCATAATATGCCGCTGACAGCCGATGCAGCCCTGAGGCAGAACACCTTCGAGCCCTTTATCTACGAGGAGCGTGTGCACCGCTGGTGGTGGAAAGATGCGGTAAAGATGTATGAGATTTTCTCGGGCAACGAGCTTTTCGTGAATCAGGTGGTGAATCCCATGGTGGAGCACTATTGCGAGGAGACTCACACTTTGCTGCGTTCTCAGCCGCCCACCCAGCAGATGCAGAATGTGATTGCCGCCGAGGTGAAGACGGTGACGACAGGCTTTTTCGAGGCCATTACCCGCAAACGCAAGCAGACGCGCTCCGATATCGCCTCTGCCGAGAAAGCCGCTGCCCGCTCTGCCGAGCTGGTGGAGACGGCCCGCGGCCTGCTCTCGGCCTGTGAGCAGAAACTGTGAGCCTCGCCCGCAGTCTTTCTCTCCTGACGCTCGTAGCAACTCCACAAATTTAATTTGGTGAGCCGTTCTTCCAACGCGTTCGTCCTGTAGTGCGGGCTTGACAATTCCGGCGCTTGTATTAGAATGAATGCGGTGACAGCGGCATGAAAAAGAAGCCCACAGCTGAGACGATGAAAGATACACTGGCTACCGCGCAACCGGAGCTGGAAAAGCTGCGTGCGGAAGTGTGCGGCGGAGGGGAGCTGTATGCTGCCATTCTGCCTTACATCGAAAAATCCCTGCGTGCCATCGAGCAGTTTGAGTCCGGTATTGAGGTGATTGTGTGCATCGGTATGCTGAAGGCGGGCAAGTCCACCTTGGTAAATCTTCTTACGCGCTCGCGCGAGGCTTCCCCCATGGGCTATGGGCAGGATACAACCCTGCGGCCGGTCATTATCCGCATGGCAGAACCGGGGCAGGAGGGGCAGGTGGTGATATATGATACCGCCGCCGGTGATGAAGGCCGGGCGGAACACGTGCAGCAGGTGATGGATTACCTGCGCGGTCTGCCGGGCAGGAAGACAGCGCGTGGCCTGCAGGTGAGGGAGCTGCCGCTGAGTGCCGATGTGCTCACTGCTGCTTTGTGCACACGCCCCTCGCCGGAGAACAAGTTGCTGCCGAAGGAACCTGTGATGGTAGTGGTGGAGACGGAGTATGAGCCGGACTGCGTGCTGCTGAAAGACCGCAACCGCATGATACTGGACATGCCCGGTTGCGATTCTCCCAATGCAGCCATCGTGCAGAATAATCTGTACCGCGAAATCGGCAAGGAGTGCGATATGGCGCTGATTCTCCAGAGCTCTGTTGCGCCGCTCAATGAGAAGGCGGTGGAATTGCTCCGCAATCTGCTGGGTAGGCGCTCTGCCTCCACGTTTCGCATTATCCAGAACCGCATGGAGGCCAAGCTCTGGTTGCAGCCGGAGGTGCTGGAAGCTCAGAATGAAGCGCAGAAGAAGAATGCCCGGCGGGTGTTCAGTGTGCTTTCCGGCAACCGCGCTCTGCGGGTAGATTCCGTGAATCTCGGGTTGGCTTATGCCGGTATATTTGAGGGTGGCGAGCGTTTGCGCCTGCCGGTACCCATGCCTGCCGGGGTACTGGAATCTCGGGAGGCTCTGCGGGCGGCTTCCGGTTTTTGCGAGCTGGAGGCGGAGCTGGCCGAGGCTTTGCCTGGAATTCGTCTGGCCCATTGTCGGGACGAGTGGCAGAACTCCCTGCAGGAGCTGGCCGGGGCTGTGGATGCTCTGGCTCGACAGGTGGCGGAGAGGTTGGCCTCCCTGTCCGCCGAAAGTGAACAGTTGAGGAGCTTTGGCCGCCGGGCGGCTGCCTTGCTGGTGCCGGCAGAGTTGCCGGCCGGTGCAAGCTTCCGCTTTGCCGGGAATGCAGAATTGCCGGATTTTGAACAAATCGCTTCCCGCACCTGCAATAGCTGGAACAACGGTCGACTGGGCCGGGAAGAGGTGACCGGGCGGGATGTGAATGAGTGCCTGGAGGCATGTAGTGCGGCCTGCCAAAATGCCCTGGAGGATTATGTGCGCTGCGGTGTGAAACTTTGCCATTTGCAGCTGGAGCTGGCGGGGCAGCGTGAGCCGCTGGATCGCTATTGTGATGATGTGCTGGTGCGTAATGCTCTGGATGCCGCAGCCGAGATGCTGGATGCGGAGCTGCACGACATGTTTGCCCGCTTCCCCAAAGCGGTGCACCCCCGCCACAGTATCTCTCTGCGAGAGCAGCCTGTGCGCCTGCCGTTGCCTGCCGATTTTCATGTGGAACCATGCCAGTATGAGCGCATGCGCGAGACGGAACGACTTTGGGAAAAACTCCCCATCAATGTCTCCAAAACATATCTGAGCATATTGAGCAACAGTATGTTCCGGAAGCGCCTGGAGGCCATAGCTTCCTATTATCGCGCGAGCCTGGAGCGCCTGCTGATGCAATATCCTCCGCACAAATCCGTGCAGGAGCTGATGCAGAAAGCCGCCACTCGTGCTACGGCACCACTGCATCAGGCTATCAGCAATGCGTTGCACCACAATCGGGCAAGCCGCGAGTCGCTGGAAGAAGAGGCGAAAACACTGCAGAACATGGCGCAAACAATTTTCACAATAACTTTGCCGGATGAACATAATCGTTAGAACTCTTATTCTGCTGGCGTTGCTCCTGGTCTGGGCCGGTTGCGGGGAGCAGCTGGTGGTCGCCGGGCTGTGGCTGAATGCTCTGGCCGGGGCCGACTGGCCATCCCTGGTGTTGGCTGTAGGTGTGGCTCTGCTGTGTCTGTTTTTGCTGGTGCCGCTGCTGGTGAGCTTGTGGCGGGCTTTGTTTGGCAGCACGCCGTTGCGTTTCCGCCACATGCTGGTGTGGGGCGGCATTCTGCTGCTGCTGTGTGTGGGGGCGGATGTGGTGGACAAGGGGCAGGCTCTCAACAGCCTGACTCATTACCCGTTACTGGGGTACATTTTCTGGGGGCTTATAGCCTGTTTTCTGTACTGGCAGGTGGTGACTCCCATCGTTTGCTATTGTCGCCTTACGACGCTGCGATTCGCGGATGATGACTCCCGGGCTGCGCTGGCTATGCGCTACCTGCGCCGCTGGCGCTCTGCCGCCCGCGCGGTGGGACGCGAGGATTGCGATAAGTTCGAGGAGCTGTATGCCGGCCTGCACAATGCCCGTAGCGCCGGCGATGCTGAGTCGATGAAGGCGTTGCTGGCAGAGTTCGCCGCGCAGGACGAACTGCTGCCGGCCCGTTCGCGTGAGCTGATTCGCAATTACTGCCAGATTGCGGCATTGGCGGTGGTGGTGAGCCGCAACAGGTGGCTGGATGGCGCGGCTTTGCTCTTTCTCCAGCTGCGGCTGGTGGTGTCCCTGGCGCAGTTGCATGGCGGCAAGCCTTCTCCGGTGTTCAACGCGCTGTGCATGGGGGCTGTTGTGGCCAATTCCTTTGTGTATGTGGTCATTAATGGGCTGCTGTATGGCGATGGCGGTATGATGGTCACCGAGCTGGTGGATGATATTGCCGACCTGTTGGTGGACGACCCGGAGGTACAGTACAAGGCGGGGAACTCCGCTTCGCATATTCTACCCATCGTGGGCAAGGCTTTTTCCGGTGTGGTGGATGTGTTGGCCCGTCCCACGCTGGAGGCTGCGCTGGCTGCCTCCAATGTGTATGTGTGTGGCCACCTTTTCCTGCGCCGCCTGCAGGGGGAAGGGCGGCTTCCCGGATTTAAGGAGGTGATTGCCCTGCGCCGCAAGGGGCGTGTGGAGATTTTCCGTGGCGTGGCTGAAGCTCTGAAGGATAAGTGCCGTGAGAAGTTCGGGTTTGGTCGTGATGCTGCTGATTCTGAGCCTGTTAGCCAATCCGCTTCGAACACCCCGCCCTTGCCTCGTGTCTGAAAAGGAGAACACTCCTTTCATTCGCAATGAAAAAATCATTATTCCGCCTTACTGTGGCCGCTGTCGTTCTGTCTGCAGCCTTGGCTGCACAGAGTAGTGCTGAGCTGCGTTGGAGCATTTCCGTGGGTGAGCCCCGGGGGCCGCTACCTCCGCCGCCGCCCATAGTTCCACCGCCTCCCGGGCCTCCCGAGCCTCCACCCCCACCTCCTCCGGGCGGCCCTATGCTGGGGCCGGTCATCAATATTGGCCCGGATTTTATGCCGCCGAATTGGCTGCACCGTTGGCATCGCCACCACCACCACAGGCACCGGGGACACCCCATGCCGCCCCCGCCCGTACAGAATCGGGGGTGGTGAGGTATCAGCGTATGCCCTTGTACCGCCAGGGGGTAAAGCCCCGGGTGGTGGTGAGGGTGTGGCGGTTGTAGATAATCTCAAAACAGCGCCATTCGGGGTCGCCCGCAGCCTCGATGGCGCGGTATTTCGTGTGCTCGTCATCCTCCCAGCGCACAAAAAGCTGCACATGCTCGCCCGGTCGCAGGATGATGTCGCCCGGCTTCAGTTTATCCAGGCTGCTGAGCGGGGTACAGATGTCGGGTAACTCCCGTGTGGAGTAGGGGCGCGGCAGCCCCCAGCAGCGAGATACCAGCCCGGAGCAGTCAATGCCGGCGGCATAGCGGCTTACGCTTTCATCCCCTCCTGCTACTTTGTTTGCAGAGGCGTAGTCTCCGGCATAAACAACAGGCTCTTCTTCCAGGCGGCGTGTGAATTGCTCCGGGGTATCGAAGCCTCCCCATTTGTAGGGCATGCCGACGTTCTGCCCCTCTTTCCACCAGAATCCTTTTTGTTTTTCTTTGGGGAAAAGGACGTCGGGTGTATCGATTCTCTGCCCATCGGGGGCTGTGCCATGCATGGCGTGCCTGCGTTTTCCCTGCCAGGTGAGGGCGGTATACTTGCGGGCATGGGCCAGCACTTCCGGGCGGGAGATGGTGGCGCCGTCCGGGCCTGTACTGCGGCAGCTACTCAGCAGGCACAATAAAACCCCGAGGAGCAGCAGTTGTGTTCTGTTCATGTTCAGATAAGCGTTACTACCAGCATGATGGCGGTGATGATGACCTTGGCCAGCACACCGGCCAGCAGACCGATGGTGGCACCCATGCTCGCTTTGGCTGAGTCTTTCAGAGTTTTGCGGACGATGACTGTCTCTGCAAAGAAGGCGCCCAAAAAGGGCCCGATAATCAAACCGAAGGGGAAGAAGAAAGCACCAACGAACAGCCCCGCCATGCTGCACCAGAACGCTGGCCAGCTGCCGCCGAATTTTTTTGCCCCCATGGCGGTGGTGATGTTGTCCGCCAGGGTGCCGAAGATGGCCAGCAGAAGCAGAATGAGCCACACCCACCAGGCCGGATAAGGTTCCCCCGCAGCCAGGGCATAGCACACACTGCCGCCCAGTGCCACAAAGCATCCCGGGTAGGGCAGCACTGCCCCCAGGAAGCCGGCCATGTAGAGCAGCGCGGCCGAGATATACAGGCTGATGCCCACATAATCCTGCCCCGTAACCCAATTTGTCATCTCCTGTAACATGGCTGTTATTTGTTGGAAAAAGCGCGTTTTACAGCCCCTTGGCTCTCAGTTCAGCGCGTTTGCGAGCGGTGGCATCCAGCAGGCGCTTGCGCATGCGGATGAAGTGCGGTGTGGCTTCCACCAGCTCGTCCGGCTCGATATATTCGATGGCGCGCTCCAGCGAGAACACGCGCGGGGGCGTGAGCTGGATGGAGTCGTTCTTGGTGGCGGAGCGGTGGTTGGTGAGGTGTTTTTCGCGCGTGGGGTTGACGGGGATGTCGATAGGCTTGGGATTCTCGCCCACAATCATGCCCTCGTACACTTCATCGCCGGGGGCAATGAAGAGGGAGCCGCGCTCCTCCATAGCCTGCAGGGCGTAGGGGCGGGCAATGCCGCTCTCCATGGAGATGAGGGTGCTGCTCTGGCGCGTGACGATTTCGCCGGCATAGGGCGCATACTCCTTGAAGAGGTGGGAGAAGATGCCGTGGCCGCTGGTAAGGTTGACCAACTCGAACTCAAAGCCGATAAGGCCGCGAGTGGGGATGGTGGCCTGGATGTAGGTGCGGCCTGTCCCCTTTGTTTCCATATTCTCCAGTATTCCCTTGCGGTTGCCCAGAATGCGTACGGCACCGTTGGCGCACTCATCCGGCACCTCGATGAATACAGTCTCGAAGGGCTCGCAGCGCACGCCATCGATGTCGCGGGTAATCACCTTGGGGCGAGACACGAGTACCTCGTAATTTTCGCGGCGCATCTGCTCTACCAGAATGGCAATCTGCATGGTGCCACGGGCAGACACCATGAAGACACCTGCCAGGTCTGTGTCCTCCACTTTGATGGAGATGTTGGTACGCATTTCGCGCATGAGGCGGTCGCGGATGACACGACTGGTCACATTCTTTCCATCGCGCCCGCCGAGCGGGCCGTCGTTGATGCTGAACTCCATCTGCACGGTGGGAGGGTCAATCTGCACAAAGGGCATGGCCTCCTCCTCCGGGTTGGCTACCAGGGTCTCACCGATGTCTACCCCTTCAAAGCCGGAGATGCCGATGATGTTGCCGGCCTCGCCGACGGCAGAGTCGGTGGTTTGCAGGCCGCTGTATTCGAAAAGCTTAGTCACTTTGCCCTGCACTTTGCTGCCATCCTGGCGCAGCAGGTAGAGGGTATCACCCTTCTGCACGCGACCGTTGGAGATGCGCCCCACGGCCACACGGCCCACATAGTCATCCCAGTCGATGTTGGAGATGAGCATCTTAAAGGGCTTGTCCGCATCGGCATCCTTGGGGGCGGGGATGTGGTTGATTATCTGGAAGAGCAGGGGGGTGCAGTCCACGGGCGGCTCATTTTCCGGGCTGTTCATGAAGTAGCCATCGCGGGCAGAGCCGTACACGAAGGGGGCGTCGAACTGTTCCTCGGTGGCATCCAGGTCGAGCAGTAGCTCCAGCACCTGGTCATGCACTTTCATGGGGTCGGCATGCGGGCGGTCTATCTTGTTCACCACGACGATGGGCAGCAGGCCTTCCTCCAGTGCTTTGCGCAGCACAAAGCGCGTCTGCGCCTGCGGACCTTCGTAGGCATCCACTACCAGAATCACACCATCCACCATCTTCATCACTCGCTCTACCTCGGCACCGAAGTCGGCGTGGCCGGGGGTGTCTACAATGTTGATGGTGTAGCCATTCCAATGAATGGAGGTGTTTTTGGCCTTGATGGTGATACCCTTTTCGCGCTCCAGATCCATGGAGTCCATGGCTCGCTCCTGCACCTCCTGGTTTTCGCGGTAGGTGCCGCCGGCTTTCAGCAGCTGGTCTACTAGGGTGGTCTTGCCGTGGTCTACGTGGGCGATAATGGCCAGGTTTCGGAACTTCGTGGGGTCACTCATAACTTTTCAGGCGTGGCTGTCTGCGCGCTACGCGCGCGACATCTTACCACATCTCTTCCCCTGCGTAAAGCCTTAAGTGCGGCACGGGCGAAATTTAAGGCCGGACGCGGATAAGTGCTTCTCCGGCCGGGGTGACCTCTGCTCGTGTTCTGCCGAACCAGGGTAATACGTAGGCCTTGGTATACATGAACTCATCGGTCAGACTATCTGTCGCCACCCAGATGACCTCGCCTGGGGCATTGGGCAGGCCGAGGAGGTACGCGCCATCGGGCAGACGGGAGATTCCGCTGAACTCGCAGGGGCAAATGCGCCCATCTGTGCCGAGTATGTGCAGGGGGGTGGCATTCAGTTGCACCGCGTACCAGCCGAGTAGTATGAGCGGGAGCGAGGCAATAAGGAAAATGAGGGGGCGGCGTGATATGTTCATGGCACGGTGGGGAGTTCGATGGTGCTATAGCTGTTTCCCTGCGTATCCAGCAGATGCAGTGTGTTGCCTTCTTTGCGATACCCCTGGGGCGCTTTTTTCAGGGAACTTTTTTCATGATAGCGCAGGCTTGTGGTGAGCGTCCAGACTCCATCCCGGAGGGTAAATATGTGGTATAGCATGGCGTATCGCCCGCTTGCGGCATCTTCCTGCAGTACGACTGTTCCGGCGTCCACAATAATACCGGGATTCATGGCGCCCCGGCTTTGCCAGTCCGGTAGTCCGTCCGGCGGAATAAGGCGGGGGCAGAGAAGGCCGTCACTTTGCGGAAGCCGTACTGAGGAAGCACAGTGGAAGCTCAGGTGAATGTGCTCTGCCCGTTGGAGGGTGTCGACAGCATCCGGTGTGAGTTCAGCACTTATGGTGCGGCTTTCGTAAGGTGGTATTTCCGTCGTCTGCCGGGTGCTGCCGGTGCGGAAAGGTGGGTACACTGTGCCATCTGCCATGGTGGCCTGCGCATAGAAGAAACCGCGCCCCAAGGCGATGGAGTGAGCTGTTTTGTTGCGGGCTTCTATATGTAGTTTGTTGTTTTTCAGTTCAGTGCAGCGTAGCACCACTAGCTGCGGAGCCGGTGCATGGCGGGCCGGCGGAGTAGTCCACAGCGCATAGCGTCCCACCGTCAGCCCATCCGGCAGGGTGGCCTCTATCCCGTTGCCCACCAGGCGGAATCGGGCTTCGCGGAGCCAGGCCAGCGGCTCGGCTGTACAGAGCACACATCGGGGCTTAGCTCTCTCATTTCGCACAGCGTAAAGGAAGATGGCATCGTTATCGATGCCAAAGGCGTATGCCGTTTGAGAGTGGCCGGTCAGCAGCACAATGTCGGCGCCGAGGCGGTGTTTCTTCCATTCGGCCACACTCGGTGCAAACTGACGGGCCAGTTGCTCCGCTGCATCATCGAGGGTGGTATCAGTGCAGAGCTGCTCAACTTCATCGTCAAAGGACATGGTAGCTCGCATGGTGTTGCGGTCTTTCCCGTTGCCTGTGTGTTTGTAGTACTCCTCCCGATTTTCGCGGATACTGCCCTGCATGCGCTCAATGAGCTTTGGCAGGCCGGAGCCTGCTGCCTCATTTTCCGGCAGATGGTGCAGGGCCGCAGTGGCATCCGACAGTGCAAGTTGTGCACTGTCAAAACGTCCGAGCTGCCAATACCCATGTGCCAGTTGGGTGTGTCGCTTAGCCTGTGCCAGATAATCTTTTGGCGGGGTATGCGACCCGTTGTTGACGTCTGTACCGGGGACTTCTGCTTTGCCGAGAGCGCAGCGGTTGCTCTCCGGCTCTTGTTCCGGGGTGGTGTTTTGTGCAAAGCTGCTGCTGAGGAGGCATGCCGCCGGCAGAAGCAGGTGCGTGATAAAGCGAAGTGTCATGGGGAGTCAGTCTGAATAGTTGACGTTGAATGATTGAGATGGAAAACTATCTTTTGCGGCGGCGCTTGCGACGTTGCATCAGAGCCAGCAGGCCGAAGGTGAGGCTGAGTGAAACCATGGCTCCCCCCATTGTCAGGTACATGGCGGCAGCGCAGGGGCTGTTTGTAGCATCGTATACCAAAGCATCCTGCGGCGCTTCCGGTCGGTAATACACGGCCACCTGCTCTCCGGGCGCGTATGAATCCCCGCGGGTGAACTCCACGCGTCCCATCTGTCCATCGGGCAGGGGGTATGTGGCACTCATGTCGTAGTGCGTGTGTTCGCTCTTATCCCGGTAGCTTATCTTGCCGCTCGTAGAGATACTTACGCCGTTCTGCGGGGCGCTGCCGCAGTCCTTCACCTCCCGGCTGTTTTGCACGGTGCCCATCACCCGCACGCCGCCATGTACATAGTGGCGGATATCGCAGAGTGTCTCCATCCCGCTGCGGAAAAGGAAAAACGCTATCACCAGCGGCCCGGCAATGGCTGCCAGCTGCAGATACCACTCCTTTGCCAGGTTATGGGAGCAGCTGAAATCTCCCCGGCGTATGGCTGCCATGGTGCGCCATAGCGGAACAAGGGCTACCACCAGCGATGCAAGGATGATGATAAGCTGCAGGATGCTCAGGGAACCATTCACGGAAGCTTAGTGTTATTGTTTCATTTTACGCCGCTTAAGTTCGGCATGTTGGTCAGTATATTGATAATTTCGGTGTGTTTATCCTGCCGGGCGAGGTCGAGGGGAGTATGCCCTTCTTTGTTGCAAAGGGTGGGGTCGGCCTTGTGTTGTAGCAGCAAGCGCACGCCGGCTGTATATCCCGCTAGCACACTCAGGTGTAGCGGGGTGTTGCCATCGCAATCCGGCGCATTGACCATGGCGCCATGTGCAAGCAGCATGTGCATGATATCTTCTGTCTCGCCCGGGGTATCGGGTTCAGAGGGTGTGGATGCATAGTGCAGGGCGGTGATGCCGTTTTTGCCCGTTTTGTTCACATTGGCACCGGCCTGCAGCAACGCCTTTATAACGCTTTGGGGAGAATCCATCAGCACGGCTGTTATGAGCGGCGTTCTTCCGTCCTCGTTAGTGGCATTTACCTCAGCACCGGCCTTCAGCAACAGGTCGACCATTTTCGTGTTGTCGTTCTTCCCATCGTAGATGCAGGCGGACAAAAGCGCGGTGTCTCCCCCTTTGCGGCGCACGCGGACATCGGCTCCGGCAGCGAGTATGGCTGCAACCATGTCGGTCTGTCCGTAAGCTGCTGCATGTATGAGCGGGTAGAAATCCACCAAGTCGCCTTCCAGATTGAACGAGCGGAGCGGCTTGTTGACATTTGCACCCTGTTGCAGACAGGCCTCTACACCGGCCCGGTTGCCGACCTCAATGTTATCAATGAGCTCACACATGAGGTCACTTTGTTTGCTGCTGGCCTCGATGATGTGTTGGCTGGTGAGTGAGAGAGCCAGGGATATCAAGGCACATACGGCCGCGACGCCCAGGCTGCGTTTCCAGGGTTGCTGCATGGCATAGCGCAGGAATCCCCCCAGGCAGAGCAGGAGCAACACCCCGGCGGTGAAGATGGGAAGTTCCCTACTACCGGATGCCTCTGCAAGGTAATAGGCAGCGTATCTGTAACAGTTTGTTAACAGCGTGTAGAAAAGAGCAAAGGCAGCTGCTGCATACAGGCGCTCCACGGGGCGCAGCGCTTCATCTTTCCGCGTGCACCACCATACGAAGAACCAGAACAGGAGTGTTTCGAGATAGAAGCTGACGGCGAGTAATAGTTCTATGTACTGGAAATCTTCCCGCCAATTGTATGCCAAATCCGCGAGACCGACCGGCGAGGACACCAGACCATATACACCCAGTGCAAGCATCACACGCCGCCACGGGCTTTTTAGCATATACACCCCCAGCAGGAAAACAGCCGCTATTGCTAAAACCTGCAGATGTGTTCGGGAGAGTGGTAAATTTGTTGCGGCTTTTGTGCTCAGTATGTACAAAAGCCCACCGCATGAGAGGAATATCAACGCATAACGTAGCGCTTCATGCTTGCCCGGTCGCAACCACAGCAGAGCCGCAAAGGCGCCAAGCAGGGTAAAAATCAGGTAAATGAGCGTGGGGGTATCCATGTGGTATGCCAACAGCTTATCCTAGGCTCTAATGGATGTCAAGACTAATCCGTATACGGCCTTAGCGTTGCCAGCCCATCATCACGAAAGGTTGGCGGCTTACACAGCGGGGGGAGCCACCGGTGGCAGGGGTAAACCATATTTGCCATTCACTCCCGTAATATTCACCCCAATTGCCACTGAATACAGTGAGAGAGCAATTGCTGCAAATCACACGGCACACCTTGCCGAGCTTCACTTCCGGGAGCCATTCCTGTTGGAATGAAATGGGCTTGCCGGTCGTGACCTCGTGCGCGCGCAGCTCAAATGTGCCGGCCTCGTATTCCGCAGGAATCACGATGAGCATATTGTAGCATCCAGCCGTCTCCTCGTGGATGCATAGAAATGGGTGCTTGGGCAGGGGCGGCAACAGGGCGTCCAGTTGCTCTTGCGTGGGGGATTGTGCAAGTGGCGCCAGAGCGGTGTCAATCTGTTGCAGTCGGGCTGCAACCCCGGGATGCTCGGCCGGACGGAGGTCTCTCTCATGCCAGTCGACTGTGTGAGCAATGTACCAACCATTCCGCAGGGGAAGCCGCCAGCGGGCTATAGGGTAATCCGCCTCAGTCATTTCGCCTTCGGGGGAGAAAACGCGGTGTTGAGCCAGGTAGGCACGCCGGGTGTGAGTCTGCGGGTCATTCTCATGTGCCGGGTACGGGCCGGCCGTGTCCAGCAACGGAGAATTGAAGCGCGGATCGGTAGCCTCCGCATACAGCACGCGCAGCAGATACTCATGCAGAAGCTCGGGGGCCTCGCGCGTGAGTTTCAACAGATTCGGCACCGATTGCTCCGGAACCATAACGTCCGCTATCTCGTTGGGGGCTACAGCCGGTAGAGGCGCCGCCATCTCATGCAATTCCCTGACGCGCGGCGGTATTTCCCAGTTGCAGAAAAAAGTCAAACCGCGTGGCAGCACAAACTCCCTGTCCCTCGGCACCGACAGACCGCGTGCAAAGTCGTCGCCATGTCCCCCTCCGAACGCTTGCGTGACTAAGCCCATCCCCACACCGAGCGCCACGATACCCGCCAACACACTTGCTCCCCAGCAGCGCAGCAGCCGGAGCGTTTCTCCCCGCCGGAACAGGCGTATCGTCATCATGAACAGCCACAGCGGTACCAGCAGCCCGGCCAATACCCCGACCAGGAACAGAAGCCCCCCGGTAAAACTGAGCATGCGCAGCACCTGTGGCCACACATGCCATTTTTCATAAATCCATTCGGCTGTATTGTTCATCAGAAAACCGGCCAGCAGAACCGCCGCCGCACCCAGCGGCAGCAGAAAGCCGCTGCCGAAGAAGCGTCGCAGAGCGTTGAGCAGGTGTGAGAGAATCTTGTGGCTCATAGTGATGTATACTCTACCAGGTAGTAGACAATGCCGGCAGACATTTGTTCAAATATCGAGTGCGCAATCTCTGGGGCAATCGGCAGCTGCAAGCATCTCAGGCTTTCAGCAGAAGATTAGCCGTGGCAGTGCCCAGCAGGAAGAACACCAGACTACCGGCAACCGTGAGCGCGACATAGAAAGCAGATGAAAAATAGGCCCCCGCCCGCATCAACACCGTGTTTTCGTAGGCAAACGCCGCCAGGGTAGAGTAACCACCGCACAGTCCCGCCGTAACCGCCAGCCGCAGATGAGGCGAGGTGATGAATCCTCCCGCAGCTAACCCGCAGAATAACCCCATAAACAGGCAGCCCGCAAAATTGATGACCAGCGTGTGCCATGGCATCCCCGGCATGGTGATGCCCCACTTGTTGCAGATATAATAGCCCGTCAGATACCGCAACACACCTCCTGCAAAACAGCCCCCGCCCACACACAACAAAGTCTTGATAGATATACCCATAACAAACGCGCACACATGCTGGCACTAAGTAGCCGAATTGTCAAGACCAAAGTGTTGTTTTGCGCCATAAGAAAACAACCTCTCCTCCCTCTGTGCCTTCTCACCCCGACTTGCCTCCACGCGAAAAATAAACTGCTACCGCGTTTTTTCTGTCACCTCACGCACATTGTGCTTGCCAAGCCCCATCACCACGTGTATAATCGCCCCCGTGATTCAACTCATATCCGGGGCATTAGCTCAGTTGGTAGAGCGGTTGCATCGCACGCAACAGGTCAGGGGTTCGAATCCCCTATGCTCCACTAAAAAAACTGTATTTTTCCGCCCGTTAAGGTACGCAAGGCCTTGACGGGCGGTCTTTTTTGCTTGCAGGCGTATATAGCCGTGTGGTAGCGTGGGGGTACATTCCGGGTGTACATAGGGTGTACATTTTTGCCGAGGGTGTACAAAGTTAGATAAATCTAAAGCAAAACTAACATGGCTAGTGTTACGAAAAGAGGTAATTCGTGGGTGGCTTGCTGGAAGCAGGCCGGGCAGACGGTGAAGAAGTCGACAGGCATCCGCGTGAAGGAGCCGGGGATGAGTGCCGCTAAGGCGGAGCAGCTCGCACGGCAGACGGCTAATATGATGGAGGCCGCGGCTAAGGGGGATACGCCTTGCGTGCGGGCTCTCGCGGCGGTGCGCGCGGCGGCGGTGGCGATGGGCGCGGCGGCGCAGTTGCCTACGGTGCGGGAGTTTTTTGACAGTGTACCGGTGTGCGCGGGCGTGAAGGCGGAGGCGAGTCGGCGCCGCGCGTTCCGGAGGTTGCTGGAGTTTTTGGGGCCGGCGGCGGAGGCGCCGCTCGATTCGGTGTCGGTGGAGATTGCGGAGCAGTTTTTGCGGGGGCTGCTCCGGGAGGTGAGCCGGGGGACGGCGGAGGGGTACAGGGTGTATTTGTCGGCGGCGTGGAATAGGGCTATCAAGGTGTTGGGGTTGGTGGAGCGTAATCCGTGGGCGGTGGTGTCGGCTACGAAGTTGGCGCGGGAGGTGCAGCCGGAGGAGCCGATGGCGCGCAGGCGGCTGCCGTTTACGCTGGAGGAGATTCGGCGCCTGATGAAGGAGTTGCCCGCTCCCTGGGCGGATATGGTGGCGGTGAGTTGGTATGCGTTTGGGCTGCGGTTGAGTGATGTGTGTTTGCTGCGATGGGATGCGGTGAATTGGAGGGAGGGCTATATTTATTTGCGCGAGAAAAAAACGGGCAAAGATAGATATATCCCGGTGGTGGAGCCGCTGCGCAAGCGCTTGAGTAGGCTGTTTTCTCAACGTGAGGGGGGCGAGGAATATGTGTTCCCGCTGATGGCTCATTATTATTTGGGGACATGTCAGGGGTATGTGAGCACGCAGTTTACGGCTCTGCTGCGAGGATTGGGGATTTTGCCGCCGGTGGCTGCCAAGAGGGACGGCCGGAGGCATTCGGTGAGTCAGAAAAGCTTCCACTCCATTCGCCATGCTGTGGTGTCGTGTTTGCGGGCTGACGGGGCTTTCACGGCGGATGTGGTGCGCGATGCGGTGGGGCATGATTCGGAGGCGGTGGAGAGGGGGTATTTCACGGCTACGCAGCAGCAGCGGGAGGCGGTTGGCAGGGCGCTTGCGGTGGCGGTGGCTTCTGCTCCCGCACCCGCGCCCTAGGTGGAGTTGTGGGGCGGGCTTGCAAGTATGGTATTAAAGGTCCATTCTTTCACGCGCATAGCGCGGGCGCGCTTCAGGCGCCCGTGAGCGCGTGCGCTCCCCCCCGGGGGAAGGGAGTCTTCTTACAGAGGTGGCTCCCCCGAGGTTCGCGTTCCGATGAAAACATGGCGGGGGGGATGGCGGAAAAAAAAGAAAATGGGATTTCCGGGATTGGGAGTGGGGGGGGTGAGGCAGGTGGGGAGCGGAGAGAGGGGGGCGGTGAGGGGGCGGGGTGATGCGAGAGGGGGCGCGTGGTGTGGGGGAGGTGGAGAGGGGTGGTGGAGAGGCTTGTGGGTGGGGTGAGGGGTGGATGGAGGTTTGGCGGGGGGCGGATTGTGTGAAATGGGAAGCGGGAACGGGGAAGCCGGCGGGTGGAGTGCGGCCGGTGGAGTGGCGTTCGTGGGTCTGGCAAGGGGAGCCGGAGCCATTCCGAAACACGGGGCGCGGGGGCGGTGTGCGCGTTTTCCGACAATGTTTCCGCTAATAGGGTGAAATGGGAAATAAAAAGACAGAGATGGGTGTGCTGCTGGATAAGTACGCCGCGAAAATGGGGCTGACGGTGCGCAGTGCGCGCATGCACCGGGACAAAGGGGTGGACACGTGGAAGGAGTTTATCGCCGGGCAGCCGGTGGCTCCGGTGCCGTCTGCGTGTGCTCCGGTGGCGGCGGGGGATGACTTAGGTCGTGCGGCCGCGCTGAAGGACGCCGCCTGGCGGCAATGGCAAGCGCTGAGCCACGCCTACGACAAAGCCGCGGGGCACGGGGCGGGCGCGGACACCCTGGGCAAGTACGAGCGCGCCACCGTGGCGGCTATGGATAGGTACCTCGCCGCCCAAAAAGCGGAGGATGACATCCGGGCGCGGCGCGGGCTGCTGGTGCCGTATGAGACGGTTATGAGCCTGCAAGGCGCGCTTGAGCCGCTGGGGGTGCTGTTTGTGGGGCTGAAGGACAAAATCGGCGCGGCCATGAAAAACGATGACGCCCGGCAATCCTTCTTCGCTGCGTTCGAGTCCGTTATGCCGGAGTGGAATGCCGGTATAGAGCACCTGAATGAAAGCATCAACCGCGTCCTGCCATGTTTCTGAATCGCCTGCTGTACAAGGTAAAGCCGTCTGTGTGGGATTGGGCACAGTCCACCCTCCAGCTGCCGGTAAAAACCTCCCCCAATGCCCCCGGTGCCCTCTCGTTCAAAGGGCAGGAATACCTGCGCGAGCCGCTGGAGCTGCTGCGCGATGACAGCGTCACACACCTCTCCCTGTGCTTTGGTGCACAGGTGGCCAAGACTACCTTTGATTTCGTGGCATTCGCATACATGCGGGCGTTCGAGCCCTCGCCCGCCCTGTGGGCACTCCCCACGAAAGACCTTGCCCGCACCTTCGTCAAAGAGCGCTTCCGCCCCTTCCTGGAGGCGAATCCGTGGCTCATCGGCGGCGTGCCTCGGGAAAATCTGGGAACCCTCAATTTCCAGTTTCGGGACAGCAACCTCGCCTTCGTGGGCGTGAACAGCCCCGGCGAGCTCTCCAGCCGCCCTATTGCTTTTGTCGTCATGGATGAGGCCTCCAAATACCTCCATCTTGTCAAAACAGAAGCCGCGCCGGATCAGCTTATCGATGCCCGCACCAATACCTTCCTGCGCAAAAAAGTCATCACTACCAGCACCCCGTCCACAGAGGAGCACCCCTTCTGGCAGCGCTTCCTCGCCACGGATCAGCGGCACTACTTCGTTGTCTGCCCGCATTGCGGCGGCGAGTTCGAGCTCAAATTCGGGCGCGGCGCCCTCGTGTGGGATCACCCGGAAAACGGCGACAAAGTGGCCCTCGATACCGTGCGGCGCACCACCCGCTATATCTGCCCGCACTGCGAGGCGGAGCTGTGGGAGCGCGACAAGGCGGGCATGATAGCCGCCGGCCGTTGGGTGCCGCAAAACACCGCTGCGGACTCTCGCCGCCGGGGCTACCATCTGAATGCCCTTTACAGCCGCTTCATGCCGTGGGGGGACGTGGCAGCCAAGTTTGTGGAGGCCGCCCGCTCAGCAGAGGGCGCCTATGCCCTTCAGGACTTCACAAACAGCTACATGGCCGCCCCCTTCACCGTGTACAGCGTCCGCGTACGCGAAGAATCCGTGGAGAGCCTCCGCTGCCCGGACTACGCACGCGGGGAGCTCCCGCCGCACTACCACTACCTCGCCGTGGCGTACGACTGCCACCAGGGGGAGCAGTGGTGGTGCGTCTGCGCCATTGGCGCGGGCGGCGAGCAGTGGGTTATCGACTGGGGCAGCCTGCTCACCATCGAGGAAATCGCCGCGCACGCCGCCTCCCTCACCTACCAGGGCAAAAGCATCACCATGGGCTATGTGGATTCCGGCTATGCCACCGGCGCCGTGTACGACACCTGTGCCCGCTCCGGCGGCCTCCTGTGGCCTACCAAGGGCAGCGAGGCGCGTTTCGGCACTTACAGCGAGCGGGAGATCCTCACGCACCCCAATCTCGTGCTCACTATCTACTCGGACCACCAGGCCAAGACGGCTCTCTACGGCGAGCGCATCGCGCACGGTCGCGGCGCCCCCTTCCACGTGCCGCGCGATGCGGATGAGACCCTCATGCGCGGTCTCGCCGGGCAGGAGCTGGGCAAGCGCGGCGGCGCCCGCCTCCCCACCTGGAAACCCGTGGCAGGCGACCACCTGGGGGACTGCTGCAAGCTCTGCGCCCTCTCCTGGCAGGTGCTGGCCAAGGTGTTCGAGGCCCCGGAGGCACCCGCCGCCCCCGCTCCTGCCGAAAACCCGACAACGCTCGCACAGTAAAGGGTAGAATGAATGAAGAACTCATAGAAGTCCTCGCGGAGGAATCGCTGGAAACCCTGCAAGCCTGGCAGAGCGAAGCCCTGCAGGCCGTCAAAGCGGGGGACTACATCACCTCCGCCGCCACCGGTGGCGGCGTGCAGTATGCCAAGGCACGCGCCATCTCGCCCGTCAACTGGCTCGCCGCCATCCGGCAAGCCATCAGGCGCAAGCTCACCCCCGGCTGCCAGCCTACGGTCGGGCAGTGCAGCGTTGTCATGTTCACCCATACCCGTGCCTAGTATGTCCCGCCGCCGCAAGAAAAACACCACCACCACCACCGCTGCTGCCACCGCCGCCCCGCGCACCGCGTGGGGCATTGAGGCCACCCGCCCGGACTTCGGCGGGCTGCTCTCCTGGCCCACGCTCGACTCCCGCCGGGAGATAACGCCCTGGGACCAGCAGACGCTCTACCGCTCCGCCCGTGCCCTGTACTACAACTGTGGGCGCATCCGTAAGGCCGTGGAAATCATCGTCAATTTGCAGGGCTGGGCCATGCCGCAACCCTGCACGGCGGATGAGGAATGGAACCGCACCGCCCGCCGCCTCTTCCTGCAGCGCGTCATGAATCCGGCCTTTTTCGACACCTCCGGCGCGCTCAATTTCGTCACCGCGCAGCTCTGGCTGGAGCAGAACCGCTGCATAGACGGCGATGCCCTCTGCGTCATGGGCAAGAGTGGGGGCTATGCCAGCTTCAGCTTCTACAAAGCCCCGCAAGTGAGCGAGGATGGCTACGGCCACGGGCTCAATACCGGCGTGCGCTGCGCCCCCTCCGGGCGTCCGCTCGCCTATGTGCTCTACGACTACGCCGCGAACACCACGCGCGAGATTCCCGCCGCCGCCTGCTGGCTGTACCGCCACAACCCGGAGCCCTCCTACCCGCGCGGCGTCACAGACCTGGTGGCAGCCATCCTGAACGCGAAAGACATCACTGAAATCTCCGGCTACCTCAAGGCAAGCCTCAAGCTCACCGCCGCCATCGGGCTTGTGGAGGTCAAAAAAGAGGGCGACAAGCACCCGGGCATTGCCGGCAAGCTCATGCCCGTAGCACCTACTACCATGGGCGCGGGTGCGGTGTCCATCGCCCGCATGGTAGGCGCCACCACCATCACCTCCCTTGAGCCGGGGCGCGATGTCAAAGTGGTGAACGACAACCGCCCGGGGCCGAATAGCAAAGCTTTTCTTGATTTTTTGATTGCCGACCTCGCGCACAGCGTGGGGCTGGACCCCACCGTTCTGTACGATTCCACACAGCTGGGCAGCGCGGGCACGCGTTTCGACCTCGCTAAGCTCTCCCGCTGGGCGCAGAAGCGCCTCCAGTGGCGCACGCCCGGGCTCACCCGCATCTGGCGCCACGTCATCGCCTGCGAGATAGCCTCCGGCCGCCTCGCCCCGCCCCGCGAAGGGCGTTTCGATGAGGTGTACTGGGTGCCCGGGCGGGATATGACTATAGACGTGGGCCGTGTGGCGGATGCCACCATCAACCTCGTGCGCGAGGGGCTCATGTCGCCCTCCGCGTTCACGCTGGCCACGGAGGGACTCCTGCCGGAAGACGTGGACCGAGAGAAAGCCCGCCGCATGGCACACCAGCGCAAGCTGGAAGAGGAATTCGGTTTGCCGCCCGGCTCCCTGCACCAGGCCGCCCTGGGCGCTACGGATGCGCCCGCGCCGGTGCCTGAGCAGGAGGAAATACGGAAACCCGACAACGTTTGAGCATATAAGGTAGAATGAAAGAAAAAAAGATTATCAGGTACAGTTACACCGCCGCCGGGGAGAACTCCGGCCACGGTGTCATCGACATTGTGGGTATCTTCGGCGAGGATGCGGACGATTCTCTGGTGTTCCGCGGCCACGTGGAAGACGCGCTGAAGCAGGGTTGCACCCGCCTGACGGTGCGGGTGAACAGCCCCGGCGGCTGTCTCTTCTCCGCTTTCGCTATGTACGATGCGCTCAAATCCGCCCGCGCAGCCGGTTGCGAGGTGGTGGCAGAGGTGCACGGCGTGGCAGCCAGTGCCGCGTCCGTTGTCATCATGGCGGCTGAGCGCGTGCTCATGAGCGAGAACTCGCAGCTCATGCTGCATGCCCCTTCCACCTGCGTATGGGGGCGGCTGGATGAGTTGCAGGAGCAAGTGGACAGCCTGCGCGACAGCTGGCTGCGCATGTGCGCCATCTACAGCGAGCGCACCGGCACCCCGGCGGACGAGCTTTCCGCCACCCTGCAGCGCGATACCTGGTACACCGCCGCGCAAGCCATCGAGGCAAAGCTGGCAGATGGCACCGTGGAGCCTTTCGAGCTGGCAGACACAGAGAAGCAGAGCGGCACCCTGCGCCAGGCCGCGGCGGAGATAGCCCGCCGCGCCGGGGCGTGGCTCATGCCGCACAAACGCGCCGCACAGGCAGAAGGCGAACCTACAGAAGACGGCAACGCAGCAAGCCCGCTGCAGCTCATGCAGCAGCGGCTCGCCATGCAGGCCGAAAAGCTCGCCGAGCTTACCGCCGCCGCTGCCGATGCCAAGGCCGCGCGCGATGCTGCGCTGGCAGATGCAGCCGCCGCACGGGCAGAGCTGCAAGCCGTGCAGCAGGCCGCGGAGGCAGAGTGCGCACAAATTTCCGCGAGAATTGAGCGAGAGGTAGCAAACAGACTCGCCGCCGTGGGGGCTCCGCTTGCCCCTGCGCCGGCTGAGCCTGTGGCACCCCGCAAGCTCACGGATGCACAGGTGCAGGCACTCATCACCGGCGCGCGCACCGGCGCCCTACTGGAGTACAGCGCCACCTCCGGCGAGGCGTATCATCAGGTGGAGCGTCTGCTGGCCGCCACAGAGAACTGAGAGAACACCCCCTTTTTAACCTTACAACACACACACTAAAATCATGAAAGAAAAAATCATCGCCCTGTTGAGCAAGTACCCCGTGCTTGCCACCGCACAGCCCGCACAGCTCGCCCGCCTCGGCATCACTCCCGAGGCTATGGCAGAGGCCAAAGCCGCCATCGAGGCCAAACTCGCAGACGTAGCCCCCGGGCAGACCGCCGCCGCCAACTACGGCTCCCTTGCCTGGAATATCGTGGGCAAGCAGGCCATCCGTAAATGGCACAGCACCCTGGCACCGCTCACCGGTGCATTCTCCACGGACATCTCCGGCGACACCGTGCTGGCAGACGACCCGGACGTGCACCCGAAAATCACGGTCAACGTGGTGGATGTGGATGCCGATTCCGCCGTCATCAACCCCACCAATCTGGACGCCCTGGACGGTGGCAGCTCCACCGGCGTGGAGGTGTCGCTCGACATCATCGCCGCCGGCTGCAAGGTGCCCGCCTCTGCCATCATGGACGGCCACCGTGCCGACGAGATGGTGCTGGCCTGCGTAGAGACCTGCCGCCGCAAGGCTATGGCCTATGTGCTGGGTAAGCTGGTGGAGGCCGGCGTCACGGATACGGACGGCGAGGCTGTATCCGCCCCCGGCGAACTCACCGTGCCCGCTGTAGGCTCCGGCTGGGGTGCCGGCTATGTGAATCGCAACCTCAGCGAGGCCATCGATGCGGAGGGCGTCTGCCTGCTGGTGGACCGCCCGCACTATGCCGGGCTGAAGCCGGAGGATAACGATTCCCTCTCCCTGAATAAGCTGGATGTGGAGGGCGTGCACAAGGTGAGCGACCTCGCCCCGCTGGGTGAGGGCGTGGTGGGCTTGCTGGCAGCCAAAAACTGCATGGCTGTGGGCATGCGTGCCCCCTTCATGTGGTCGGAGGCCTACTCCGCCGTGGTGCAGCTTACCGATGGCGAGACGCAGCTCCCGCTCACTATGGTGCAGTACTTTAAGCCCGGCGAGATGCAGCTGCGCATTGCCGTGCTCACCGCCGTGGGTGCCCGCCGCGTGAATGGCGCCGGTGCTATCCTGCTTAAGGATGGCGCTGCCGCAGCCGAAGCCTCTGCCGCTGCTGCCGAAGAGTAACCCCGGTATTCCACTATACTGACATGGCCGGTAACCCCTTCACAGCATTCATGAGCACAGGCGATGCGGAAGCGCGCCGCCTGCTGGGGGAGCCGGCTGTGCTCAGCCACGGGCCGGTGGCCTATGCGTCCGCACCCGTCATCTGTGCCCCCGCCATGGAGCAGCTTGTTTACATGCAGGGCGGCGCAGAGTATCAGGTAAAACTCACCGCCACCGTGCGCAAGGAGGCGCTGGCAGGGGCTGCCCCGCGCCAGGGCGACCGCGTGACCGTGGGCGGCGAGCTTTACACCGTGGCGGCGGTCTCCACCACCGCTGCCGACCCCCTTTTCACCCTTCAGCTGGCCAAACACTTATGAGCGGAGGGCTCACCCTGACAGCTACGGTGAACAACAGCGCCTTTCATCGCCTGCAGGTGCTTACAGAGGACATGAACGACCGCGCTGTCAAGGCTTTCGGCACCATTTATGTGCGCCGGATGGCCGCCTCCACCCCGCCGCACCCGGTGGGAACGGATCCCGAGGCTCTCAGAAGCACGGGGCATGCAGACATCAAGAGCCTGCACCGCCGCATTGCGCAGGATATTGCCGGGGTGGACAGCCCCGCACAGGTGCAGGCGTTCGCTAAGCCCGTGCCGTACAGGAAACTTTCCGGCGCGTGGCTGGCTATCGACCCCTCCACCAATCGCCTCGCCAAGCCGCGCGGCAATTTCGGCATCGTGGTTCCCACTTCCTGGGCACGCGTGCACAAGCAAGCCGTGCCGGAGAGCACGCCGGAGGCCGCGTTTGCGGGCGCACGCTGGCAGAGCGGGCACATGCAGCCCACGGGGCGCCGCCGGCGGCATTTCGTGCGGCGTGCCAAGCTGGCTGCATTCATTCGCAAGCAGCAGGCGCACGCCGGCAAGCTCATCTCCGGCTGGGCTCCGGCTGCCCGCGTGTTCGCCATGGGCAAGCGCATCGCTGCCGGCTTCTTCGAGCACCACGGCGGCAAGGGCTTCGGCCGCATCTACAAGAACAAAAAGGGGCAGATGGCGGGTATCGCCACCAACCGCATGCCCTACAGCGCACAGCAGGGGGAGGATATCAAAAAGCGCATCCCGCGCGTCATGAAAATCGCCCGCGCTGCCCGCAAGGTGCAGATAGAGAACATCCGCAAGTGGTACGAAAGCCAAGCAAAGAAAATCCTCAAGTAGCCATGAATTTCGAGCCTGTTTTACAAAAGATTGCTGAGTGCACGGACGTGCGGCTGCCCGCGGGCAACCCGTGGAAAGGCTGCATCACCGCCACGGTGGCAGACCCCAAGGAAAGCCTCAATACCTGGGCTTGCGTGCACTTGCAGGGCGAGCCGCGCGAGCTGGTGGCAGGCAATGCCACCATGCAGGCGGAGTGCCGCCTCTATGCGCAAATCGTCCCCACGGAAGGCCCGTGGAGCGCGGCGCAGATGGTAGACTTTGCGGATGAGCTGTCCGCCGCCCTGCAGGAGGCCGCGTGGAGCATGCACCTGCTCGATGCCACTAGCGCGGAGCGCTGGCTGGTGCTGGGCTTCCACCTCACCGGCGGCGTCACCATGAGCGCAGAGAAAGCCGTAGGCTACACAGCAGAGCAGGCTTTCCTGCTCACGGTACAATTTTAGAGAGATTCGAGAGATAAACCCCGATTTACTAACAACCTAACACATTTACACACAATTATGGCAGGAATCAAACTTATCGGCTGCGTGCCTCAGTACGGCATGAGCGCAGAGAACGGCATTCTGGTGGAGTCCATCCAGGTGCAGCACAATGCAGAGTGGTACGACCAGAAGGGCCCGGACGGCCGCGTGTGCGGCAAAATCCTGGTGGATGAGTACCAGACCGTCACCCTGTCCGGTGCGGAGCCGCTGGAGCCGGCGGAAGCCTGGAAGATGGGCGACACGCTCACCCTCGCCACCGCTCTGCCGGAGACCTGGTGCCAGCAGCCTACCGTCACCGTCTCCATCATCACGGATATCAGCTACAACTACAGCAATTCCGATGCCGTGAAAAAAGATGTCACCGTGGAGGTGCGCGCCTTCGCCGCTGAATAAACGTTCAAATTCGTCCATCGTACTTCGTCCCTCGTACTTCCCGATATGTCTCAACAACTCAACATACGCGTACTTGAGGGCGTGGCCAAGCGATTCGAGCTTGCGCTGCGCTCCGCATCCGGCGCACCGCTTCCCGCTGCTGAGTGGCAGCTGGGGGGCGGCGCGGAAAACAGCTCCGGCGACAAGGTGGACGCCACCGTGGTGGAGTTTGCAGACGGCAGCGCCGTGCTGCAGCTCCCGCCGCTCGCTCTGGGGCCTCAAAAGGTGTGCAAACCGCGCCGCGAGCCCTGGGGCTACCAGCTGCGCGCCACGCAGCTGGCCACCGGCCGCGTCTACGTCCTCCTGCAGGGCGAGCTTACCGTAGACCCCTGGTATGGCGAGACAGAGCCCTCCACAGGCATGGTGGACGCCGCCCGCGTGGCGGCCGATGCCGCGCTGGAAGATGCGGAAGTCGTCACCGGCACCATCACCATGGGCATCGCCGGCCCCCAAGGCGAGCAAGGCCCCAAGGGCGACAAGGGAGACCCGCTCACCTATGACGACCTTACCGAGGAACAGAAGGCGGAGCTTATCGCCCCGCTGGGCTATGCAGCGGTGGATGTGGCGCCCGAGGGCACCACGGAGGATAATTACAACGCCTACGGCTTCGGCTTTGAGATGCCCCGCGCGGGGCGCATAAAAGGGCTTACCCTCGAATGCCGCGATAATAACACTGCCACCCCGGCAGATACCCCCGTATGGCTCAAGGTATGGCGCGGTACCACCCTCATAGCCCGCTCGGAGAACTCGCAGCAGCACGCTGTAGCTGCCGTGCTGAGCTACAGTTTTGCAGCGCCTTTCGAGGTGGCAGCGGGCGAGGAAATTAAGGTATCTTTCCACGCTGAGGAGGGGCTGGCAGAAACCGGCTACTACATGGGGCGGCAGTGCTGCCTGCGCGTGGTGGCCAAGGACCCCGACACGCCCGGCGGCCTGCTGGGGGCTGCCGGCGGGTATGGCGAGGACTCTGACCCCACCCAGCGCAGCTGGCAGGCAAAGCACACCTGGCATATGCTGGTGGGTGTCTTCGCCCCGGCTGAGCATGTGGAGGATATGGCTGTGCATATCACAGCGGACGAGCACGCGGGGCTGGCGGAGCTGCTGGAAACCTATGGCACCACCGGGCGCGATGTGCCCATTTTGAACGGGGAGGCTATTGTGCAGGTGGGGCATACCTACGTCATTACCGCCACCGGGGCTGTAACCGGCTCTTGTGGTGAGGCTCAGCTGACCTGCGCCGCCGGCAAACAGTTGGGCTTTGTGGCCACCACCACCACAGCCACCCTGAACGGCTCTTGCTCGCTTACCGAGCTTTTTAGGCCGGCCGCCGCTGTGCAGTTGAGTGGAGCCGGCGGCGGCGAACCGGAAGGGGATTATGTGACAGTAGCTGCGGATAGCACGCTGACAGGGGGGAGGCTGGATACACTGACTAGTGGTAGATATTTACAATATGAAAGATCAACATTGACGAGCTGGGATATCCCGATGCCCTCGCTGGTAACCGGGGAGTACATGTTCTACAAGTGCACCGCATTAGCTAGATTTACCTCCAATTTAACATCGTTGCAAAATGGAAAATTTATGTTTACCAATAGCGGCTTGGCGAGTTTTGCCTGCGAATTACCCTCATTAACAGAAGCAACGCAAATGTTCTGTGCATGCAGTGCCCTAAGGAGTTTTGACGTCGACTTGCCTGCATTAACGAGTGGGAGTCAGATGTTCCAAAGCAGCGGCTTGCAAAGCTTTACAGGAGCCTTGCCCGTGTTGCAATCGGGCCTCCAGATGTTTGACCGCTGCGGGCTGAGGAGTTTTTCCGTCGATTTGCCCGAGTTACAGAGTGGTGGAAACATGTTCATAAGGTGCGCCTCTTTGCAGAGCTTTTCCAGCTATTTGCCCCTGATGACTGGTGGGACTTCTATGTTTTCCTCTTGCACCGCCTTGACGAGCTTCGCCGCAGATTTGCCGTCTCTGTCGATCGGGACTAGTATGTTCAACTCCTGCAAGCTGGATAAGGCCTCTGCGCTTCGGGTGCTGACGACTATACCCACCTACACCAGCGACACACACAAGCTCACCATTGGCATCCATGTAGACCACCAGACGGACGAGGAGGTGCTGGCGGCAATCACGGCGGCAGAGGGCAAGGGCTGGACGCTGACGGTGCAGTGGAACGGCACGGCAACAGCCTGAGAATATAAAAAACAGCAGATTATGAACACAGTTATTTATGCCAGAGTAGAGATGGTGGAGCGGCCGGATGGTACGCTTGAGCGCGTGCTGGATTGGGGGCACTATGTCACCAACTGGGAGGCGAACGGGTACCGCGTTTTCGGTAGCGTGGAGGAAGCCTGCGAGTATTTCGGTATTACTGAGGAGGAGAGAGAGCCGCTGCCAAGCTGAAAAACATGCAGCCCGCGCACATGATGCACACGGGCTGCATGTAAACATAAAAAACTGCGGGACCCCTCCCGCGGATGGCTTCATTAAAACACCTTTCCCTCCCCATGTCAACGCTTTTTTTCAAAAAAAAAAGATTCACCCCGCCCATGGCGGGCGGGGCTTGTCTTCACCGCAGCAGCTGGACGGTCTTCACCAGGATGTCGAGCACATACCAGACAATCGCGAGGACTGTCACTACTTGGGTGGGGGTGGGTTTGTTTTTCATGTTTACAAGCCGCGCCCTCACAGCGGGATTGCCGCTCGGGGCGGCGGGGAGAATATAGCAGATAATTTTTCAATGTCAACACAATAAACAACTATGAACGAGACGCAGAAAGAGAAAGTGCAGGAAGCTCACGGCCGCCTTGCGGGGTGGCTTGCGGGCTTGGGTGTGCCCGCGAACTGGGCGAAGGTGGGGGCGGGCATCATCATCGGTGCTGTGGTGGGGGCTCTGGCTACCTGCCAGCCCTCGTGCAGCAGGGTGACGCCGGAGCAGTTGCAGGCGGCGCATGGGCTCTACCACGCCATCACCGGCAAACCGTGTCAATCTACAAAGTAAAATGTGTCACAGAGCAAACAATGAGCCGCTGCTTCAGTACTGGTTCCGGCAGTTTCGTGAGGAGCCGCTGAGGGTTCTGATTCTGGCATTCATGGCAGCTCTTGTGTGGCTGTACCAGGACAACCGCGAGGATTCCAAGCACGCGAACAACGCGCTGGTGGAGCAGATAAAGGAGAGCACGGGAGTGATGGCCGAAATCAAGGCGCAGCTTATCTTGCTGAATGGCCGGGTGGAGCACCTGGAGCGCGAGCACGAAGCCGCAAGGAACAAGTGAATCTACAATCTACAAAGTACAATCTACAAAGTAAAAAAGAGCTAGGATTTTATGCGTTACTATAAAATCGCCATCGACATCGGCCACGCCCGCACCA
The DNA here is from genome assembly GCA_017399165.1 of Akkermansia sp. GTDB lineage: Bacteria > Verrucomicrobiota > Verrucomicrobiia > Verrucomicrobiales > Akkermansiaceae > Akkermansia. Next base: position 50,066 of record JAFQEF010000108.1, on the reverse strand, counting down.
CGGGTGCGAGCGGTAACGGCTTGCAGGAGCATGAAGTGTCGGCAAAGCTGGCACGCTATGTGAAGCAGATGCTGCAAGCCACGCCGCATATTCATGCGGATATCGTGGATTTCCCGGAGCTCTCCAACAAGCAGGATTTAGCCGCCGCCATCGCGGCGGTGAATGCGGGCGGGTATGATGCCGTGGTGTCGCTGCATTGCGACTGCGCGGGCACGCCGTCCGCGCGGGGGGCTCATGTCATCTACAAGAGCGCCGCCGGGCAGGCTTTGGGGCTGGAAATCGCAGAGCGGCTTGCCGTGCACCTGCCGGGGCGAGCCCGCACGCTGGTGCAGCGGCACGACCTCGCTATCCTGAATCAGACCCGCCCGCCGGCGGTGCTGGTGGAATGCGGTTTCCTGAGCAGCCCGGAGGATGCCGAAATCATCCGCACCCGCCCTATCCTGCTGGCGCGGGCCATCGCCGGCGGTATCATCGCGTGGACAGAGTAATCTACAATCTACGGATCTACAATCTACAAAGTAAGCGAAGCCCGGCAAAAGCTATTTTCCGCGCCCTCAAGGCGCGGGCGTTGGCGGCGGCATGAGCTGCGCCCTATTCTGCGCGCGGAGCGCGCCTAGCTCTCACTTTGTAGATTGTAGATTGTAGATTGTACTTTTTCAGAATCCGACAACGTTTTGCCCTATAGGGTAGATATGAGAGAGCAAACACAAACACGCACCGCCATTGTGGCGGATAAGACCACGGATATGGAGCTGGCCGCCGCGCTGACTACCCTCGGCTTTGAGTGCCGGGGCATGCAGCGCATCAAAAACCCGGACATTCCCGGCTCCGGCGAGGTCTGCTACTGGACATTCGACACCGTATCGGCGGATGGCAGCTACACGCTCGAACAGGTGCTGGCCGCCTGGCAGAATGACGCCTGGCTCACGGATCCCGGCAACAACGACCCGCTGGCAGCCATCATCGTGGCTTTTCGCAACCGCCAGCGGCTGCTGGATTGGGTGAAGCAATCCGCCCCCATGGTGGCGGTGAAGGCGGGCAGCCGCTGGGCATTTGTGCCGGAGAACGCCCCCGCCGGGCATGTCTCCCGCGCCAAGGCATTTTTGCAGGGGCACTAGAAGCCCCGCACCATGCCCGGAAGAAAAAGTAATAACGTCAAGATAAAAAAAATGGAAGCGGCAACATTTAAATTTTCGGCAGATACCAGCAGCGTGATGGAGGCCCTTGTTTCCATCCGCACCAGCACCCGCCGCGCAGGGCAGCAGATGAAAAACAGCATGCAGCCCGCCACCGGCGGTTTTTCAGCTTGTAGTGCCGCCTCCGGTGTGCTCAGTAAAGCCCTGGCCGGGCTGGGGTGGGCAGCGGTGGGCACAGCAGCCCTGGGTGCCGGGGTGGCGGTGAAGGAATTTACGCAAGGGATATTGGAGGCTGCCGCCGGGGTGGAGACCTACGCCACGCGCTTCGCTACGCTTATGGGGAGTGAGCAAGCCGCCGCCGCGCATTTCGGGCAGCTGCGCAAATATGCAGCGGAAACACCCTTTGAACTGGCGGGGATATCTGCTGCATCCACGGCTCTGCTGGCTTTCGGTGTCAAGGCGGAGGAAAGTATGGGCATTCTGCGCATGCTGGGGGACGTGGCCGCCGGCTCCGGTGGCAGCCTGGAAGAGCTTGCGCAGATATACGGCAAGGTCAACACCGGCGGCAAGATGGACACGGCGGACATCAATCAAATTTCCAACCGAGGGCTGAATGTGCGCGCTATGCTCATGGAGCGCGACAATATATCCTCCACGCAGCTTCGCAAGAATATCGAGGCGGGTATGTACGGCATTGACGATTTGCGCTATGTGCTGGAGCAGGCTACAGCGGAGGGCGGGCTCTTTTTCGGTGCTACCATCAAGCAATCGCAGACGCTCGCGGGGCTCTGGAGCACGCTGGCGGACAATATCGAAGAGCTGAAAGCCGCGCTGGGGCAGATAGCCCTGGCGGATGCCAAGGGGCTGCTGGATGCGGGCATTCGCTTTGTAAACGAGTGGAGAGGAGGCTTTGCGGAGGCGTTTTCCTCCGGATTGGCTGTGTTGAAGGATTGCGGTGCTACGGCTGTGGATGTCTGCCGCTCCATGGAGCAGTGGAATCCCTTCGTGGCTCTGTTCGCCCGCGGCTTGGAGCATTTTGTGCTGGAGCCGATGCGTGAGTTTAAGGAACTGGCGGAAATGAATGCGCAGCTGCTGGAGTGGAGCACTACGCCGCTTTTCAAAACCGGGGTGGAGCAAGCTCGGGAGCGCGAGCTTGCGCACCAGACGCAGCTACGAGCAGATGCGGAGCAGCGTGTAGCAGAATACGCAGAGAAAGCCGCCCAAAAAGCCAAGGAAGAACGGGACGCACGCAAAGAGCTGCAAAAGCAGCTTGCGACCGACCGCGCCCGCCGCGCGGAGGCACGGGATGCGGAGTTGTTCGGCTCGCAGAATGCGGAGGGCATGCGCAACGAGCTCGCTTACCGTTTCGAGCAGGCTACCGGGCAGAAGTGGGGCGGCGGTTTCGGCGAGGATGAGCAGGCGCTGCTGCGTGCGGAGGATGCCGCTGCAAAAAACGGCGACAGGGGCGCCATGTCGGAGCTGGCAAAGCTGCGCGAGTATACAGAGCTTTACAAGGAAACGCAGCAAAAGGAAATTGACGCCAAAAATGACGCCTATGAGGCGGAGAAGAAGCGCGCCGCCGCGCTCTCGGAAGCCCGGCGCAAGGCAGATGCGGCCATGGAGCGCGCGAATCTGACGCTGGCGGGGGATAGCTTGGGGCTGCGGCATCTGGATGCTACGGAGGCCGCGCTGGCGCTCTCGCAGCAGTACCGGGGACAGGGCATGAGCGCGGAGGAAGCAGACACCCGCGCGGCTGAGCTGGTGGCCACGCAGAACGCCGCGCAGCAAGCGGGCTTGCAGAAGCCGGAGCTTATCGCCCAGAGCCAGGTGGCAGTGGGTGGCGGCGGGCGCAGCATACGCCTGGGGGATGCGCAGCTGGATGTGGCCAGGCAGGGCGTGGCTATCATGACGGAGCAGAAGCGCATTCTGGAGGATTTGCGGCGGCTGATGCAGACCCCCGTAGGCACAAGCGGCATACAGGTGGTGCCCTAGGCAGCTACAATCTACAATCTACAATCTACAATCTACAAAGTACAAAGTGAGACTATGAGAGAACAAACACAGAATGATGTGCTGCTGGCGGGGGATGCCGCTGTGCAGCTGGAGAGCGGGCTGATAGTGCGGCCGGTGAGTTTCGGCGCGATGCTGGTGTTCCGCAAGATGGGACATCCCTTTGCGGGTTTGGCAGCGGGCGCGGAGCTTGTGCTCACGGAGGACCACCTGGCACAAGCTCTGTGGGTGCTGTGTGCGCCCTGGGAGCAGGTGCGGCGTGCGGTGCTGGCAGGTGCGGCTACTGTGGAGGCCGCTGTGCTGGATTTTGCCGCCGGTGTGAGCCCGCTGCAGCTGGCAGAGTTCACGGAATACCTGGCCGGGCAGAAAGAGGGCATCGATGCCGCCACGGCGGAGGTGATACCGGAGAAACACACGCCTGACACGGGCGCAAAAAACTAGCAGAGCCCCCCACGGCGGCGTGGCTGGTGTACATACTGGCACGCGCCACGGGGTGGGGCGAGGACAAGATATGGAAGATGTCGTATGCACGCGGGCTGATGTATCTGCACGCTCACTTGCTCTACCAGGGTTGCAGCACGCGCTGGGCAGCCCCCACACGCGAGGAGGCCGCCGCGCTGGATGCGAAATTCGAGGACCTTTTTAATCTACAATCTACAAAGTACAATCTACAAAGTGAGAGCTAGGCGAGCCTCCGGCTCGCGGGATTTGATACTTCCGATGTTCAACTTCAAAATTCAAACTTCAGAAAATGGGTTTAATCGATTACAACGTAGCAGTGCGGGAGCAGGTGTACAAGGTGCGCCGCATCTCGCGCCCGGTGATGGCCGGGAAGACGGATAAATACGTGGCCACCGGCGACACGCTGGAGCAGCGGTGGACGGGTCCCTGGGCAGAGCTGGAGGCCAAGATGCACGGGCTGGCCGCTACGGAGGACAGGCGGCTGCAGGCCACGCTCACACGGCTGGAAGACGGCGATATGTCGGAGCTGCAAGCGGTGTGGACGGAGTACACGCTCAATGATGACGATGCCGAGGGTGGCGGCGGTACGTCTTTCGAGGTGCCGGGCAGCTCGCGGGAGAACCCGAGCTACAGCATGCAGGTGACGAGTGTGCAGGAGCCGCTGCTCACGCACTCGGCCTATGCGAGCGAGAGCGGGGAGACGCTGACGGCGCTAAAAATGCTGATGGACGGCTACAAGGAGACGGAAATCATCAGCAAGGATGAGGAAGGCAACCTCAGGACGCTGGGGGAGGTGCTGGCGGCGGCGGATCCGGAGCTGGTGAAGAAAATCAAGAAGGGGCAGACGCACTACATGGCACCGCAAGTGGCGGTGACGGCTCGCTACAAGAGCTCAAGCATTCCCGCCACCACGGAAAGCATGAAGATAGCCTCGCCGCCGGGCGGCTTTGGCACGCCCTCCGGCTGCAACTGGCTTTTCCTGGGGGCGGGTGCGGATGTGCAGGGCGAGGAAATATGGGTGAGCGAGACGTACCTGCTGAGCTCCCCCGGCGGCTGGGACGAGGAAATTTATGGGTGAGCTACAATCTACAATCTACAATCTACAAAGTACAATCTACAAAGTACAAAGTACAAAGTAGGAATTCGTAATTCGTAAATCGCGATGAATGCTACACCTGTGCCGGTGTTTACCGGGAAGAAAGTGTTATCGCTGGCAGAGCTTGAGAGCCTGGCCAACGGTGTGCGCGATGCGCAGATGAAGATTGGCAGTGTGGGTGGCGGGGGGCGCCGTGGCTCTGCCCGCGCGGGGAATGCCTGGTATGTGCCGGGCACGTCTTCGCCGGTGGAGAAGACGACTGTACAGCATGCGGGGCTGATAAACGGGGCGACATTCTCCGGGCGTTTCGATACCTGCGTGATAGAGGACGGCATGCTGTGGCTGCCGCATGCGCACGTGGAGACCACCATGAATGATGAGACGGGTGAAATCGCCTCGGTGTTGCCCTATGCAGGCGGTGTGTGCGGCATTGAGCCGCGCGCAGGCACGCCCGCCACGCTGGACAACGGGCACGTGGTGCTGCCGCTGGCAGAGTACCCGGACGAGGACCCGGAGATGACGGAGGGGGAGGAGGAAAACCCGAATCTGCCGCCCGTTGCCTGGCCGGGGCTGGTGGCAGACCTGTCTTTTGTGGGGGGCTTGCCGCGCCCATGCTTTGTGCAGGGGCATGGGCTGATTCCGCTGGCACATAGCCCCAACAGCGCGGTGGATGCGAATGCCTCTGCCGTGGCAGGCGGTATCTACGGCATACGCACGAATGCCTCCATCAGCTCGCCGCAAATTGACCACGGCGTTATCGAGATTCCGCTCTACGGCGTTATCGACCCCGGCGGGGATGTGGTGGTGCCGGTGGTGCCGAATGCGCAGTTCGGCCCCGCTGTGGTGGATATCCTCGGCATGGTGGGGGGCATGGAGATTGTGAGCGGCATTACAGAGCCGGAGGCGCGGGACGGGCTTGTCCGCTTCCCGCTGGCGCACTGCCAGTGTTATGGCGCCGGGCATGTTGCCTGCGTTCCCGGGGCTCTCCGCGGGGTGGAATATACGACCCGCATCAGCGCCCCCGTCATAACTGACGGCTTGCTGGAAATACCGGAGCCGCCGCCTCAGTCGTCTTACCTATTCGACCCGGAGTGGTTCGATGTGTCGGAGGACGGGGAGGTGACGATAAAGACGGAAGCTCTGGCCACGGTGGCGGAGGAACTGGCCGCGGAGATGGCCGTGGAGGTGACGGGCACCGGTGTGCTGGAGGAAACTTTTGCCGGCACGCTGAAGGCGAACACGGCGGGCACGCTGACGCTTAATACAACGGTGACATACTGAATCTACAATCTACAAAGTACAATCTACAAAGTACAATCTACCAAGTGAGAGATAGCCGCGCCTCCGGCGCGGGGTGCTTTGCACTTCCGATATTCAAAAAATGCAGTACGTGACGATAAAACGGGAGGCGGTGAAGAATGCGCTGCGGCCGCTGGTGCAGGCGGCTATCGCGAGGCGCGTGGCGGCGGCACCCTGGCAGCATGTGAACCGGGATGACAACTACTCGCCCTCCCAATGGTGGGCAGATGCGGAGCACACACAGCGCCACTCCCTGCGCACGGATATCTCCGCCACCGCTGCGGGCAATACGATTTCCATACGCCTCGCGTTTGAGGTGGTGGAAATCTAGCCCCTCGCGAGGCGGACTTTAGTCCGCGTAAAAAAAAATAAAAAAAGTTGTTGACTTTTGATAGTCAACGCGCTATAATGCGCGCGCCGCCCCGAGCGGCAATCCCGCCGTGAGGGTGCGGTAGTAATACAAATGAATACCCCCAACCCAAAACACAAGCAACTGGCAGCTATCCTTGCGATAGTGGAGAAAATGGTGAAAATCATATATTATCTGGTCAGGATGCTGTGTTAAGCAAAGCCCCGTTCCGGTTCGCCGGAGCGGGGCGAATCTTTGAAGCTGAATCTTTTTAATAAAAAAACGTTGACAAGTACGGGCAAAAGTGTTTTAATACGGGCATCCGCGGGAGGGGTCCCGCATTTGTATTACTTTTTGCCCCGCGTGCTCCGGTGCGCGGGGCGAATCTTTTTTAAAAAAAGGATTGACATGGAAAGGCGACAGTGATTAAATAAGGGCATCCGCGGGAGGGGTCCCGCTTCTTTCATTTAGAAAAACTTGCCGGGGTGCCTATTGTGGGCGCCCCGGTTTTTTTTGCGTTGACAAGTCGGCACAAGTCGTTTACAGCTCCACTCGGCTGACGCCGCGCGGATCCGAAAAAGGTCGTTGCCGGGCTCCGCTTACTTCGTCCTTCGGAATTCGTCCATCGTACTTTCCAGGATTCGCATGCGCAGGGTGGCGTGCTCGCGGGGTATGCGCCTGCCGTCCGCTGTGGGCTCGCCACAGTGGATGAAATGGGCTGAGAGCACGTTTTGCGGCACCTCGTGGGGCAGGACATCGGGCATGCTTGCGGCGTAGCCTCCCATGTAGGGCAGCATGCGCACGGGCAGCCCGGTCTGGCAGGCGAGTGCCCAGAGGGTGATATCCTCCTGCCAGAGCTGCCCGGGCTGCCAGAGCTTGCCGGCGGTGCGGGCGTTGTAGAGCTCCAGCAGGGCATTGGCCATGCGGAGGGATAGGGTGTATGCCATGCCGGAGGGCACAAAGGCTTGCCAGCGCTCGCAGCACACGAAATCGCCGGGCTGCGTGGTGTCGCACAGGGCATCCCAGCGCAGGGGGTAGCAGTCCGCATCCAGCTTGACGATGTGCTCTGCGCCGTGCAGCTCCATGAGGGCTTTGTAGGTGGCGATTTCCTCGCCTACGATGTGCAGGCCGTTGAGGTTGCCGCCGCGCTTGGTGTGCCCCATGCGGTGGTGGATTCCCTCGCCGGGTATGGCGGCGGGGTCCACGGGGTGCTCGGGGTCGGAGATGATGTAGATGGTGGCCTCGGGGTCGAGGTAGCGCAGGCGGGCGCACACCATGCGGAGCATGGCGGCATCCGGCGCGTAGGCGAATATGCAGTATAACATGTTGAAGTACGAGGTACGAAGTACGAAGGACGAATTTTTGAAGTACGAAGGTCGAATTTGAAGGTTATTCGATGGTCACATCTTTCCGGCTTGCGAGGTAGTCCGCTGTGTGGAGGAGCCAGCAGTGCTCGCCCTCGGGGTAGGGGAGGCGGATGCCGGGGCAGCGTGCGGAGGTGTTCCAGCGGCCCATGTGGCTCTCGATGGCGGCGAGCAGCTGAGCACCTGCGTGCGGGGGGATGCTTGGGTACTGCTCCAGCAGGTGCGCCACGGCTTTGGCGGCGAGCAGTGGGTGGTCGAAGCGGCTGTGCTCGCCCTCGGCCTGTACCTTGTGCGTGTCGTGCAGCAGGGCGGCGGCCAGCACCACGCTGCGCAGCAGGGCGTTTTCGCGTATGCCGTACATGTCGCACAGGTGCTGTGCCATGCGGAAGACGCGCCGCGTGTGCAGCACGAGGCCGCCGGGGGCGCATTCATCCTCCTTGTGGTATTTGCCGGAGGTGCTGGCAGGTGCCTGCCAGAAGGCGGTGGGTGCTTCCAGCAGTGCGCGGGCGGTGAGCTTGCGCAAGCCGGGGGGGAAGATAACCTCTACGAGGTCGGTTAATGCGTGTTTCATGGAATTTTGGAGTTTTTAAGGATTGAATCCAGGCAATGAATCAATGCGGTGAGTTCACCGGGCGGGCATTTACGCCGGGAGGGGGTAAGTTTTGAATTCAGGGCAATAAAAGCCGGCCTTGCCGGGGGTATGTGTACGATGAGCGTAGCCCGCACGGGGGAGCCGCTTAGTTCGCAAACGGCGGTGCAAGGTATATCGTTGTACCCGCTTGCAAAAGAGATGTGCCAGCAGCGCATCTCCGGGGTGTCGATGAGGGGGATACAATGTTCTGCAATTTTAGAAAGCAGTAGATGGGTGGATGAGCCGGGGGCTGCGTGGTATTTGTTTGCTTGTTTCATGTTTTATTTTGCGAGGGTTGTCATTTTGCAGTCGAACTCGAGGCCGGCCAGGCGCAGAACCTCTCGCAGGGTTTCGTGGCGCAGGGCGGTAACGTCCTGCGGGTCATCGTCGCCCTCGGTGAGTCGCAGGGAGAACTCCAGGGCAAAAAATGATGTCAGGAGTGCGAAGGCGCAGCCGGTGATGAGGCTGTTGGGCAGGTCGTTGAATGCCTCGGTGGCGCGGTCGACAGCGGCGTCGATAAGTGAACGGCGGGTGCTGTCCTCGGTGGTGGTGTCGATGTCGATTTGTGTTGTTGTGAGTTTGATGGTTTTCATGTTTTTTTTGGGGGGGGGTTAAATGTCTTTCTTTGAGTAGCGTGTTGTCCGCGTGCCGAGGTGGGAGTACTCGGGCACGAAGTAGCAGGTCTGGGTGTAGCCGTCGCCGGTGTAGGTGGTGCGGACAGGTCGGGTGGTGGTGATGTGCTCCAGCTGCTCGGGGCTGAGGTGCCGGCGCAGGAAGTGGATGGAGCGCCACTGCGCGACATAGGAGGCCTGTTCGATATGCACCCAGCGGGCGCCGGTGACGGGGTGCCGCCATGCCAGCAAATTGAGATGGTGGATGGCGTTGTCGAAGTGGCAGATGTGGCAGCGGTATGCCTGCACAGCGGTCAGCAGCGGCATGAACTTGCGGGAGGTGATTTCGTCGGCGGTGCCGGGGCGGTTCCAGGGCTGCGCGTGGCGGTGGCGGATGGTGCAGTAGACGCGCAGGGCGTCGGCGAGTGAGTAGCGGCGCTCGCCGCGTTCGCCGGTGTGCCGCAAGCGGTGCAGGCGTGAGCCCAGCGAGTTGCGGTCGCTCAGCGGTGGCAGCCCCAGCTGTGCCCGGCGTGCCTGCACGCGCCGGTAGAGCTCGGTGTAAGGGAGGTAGGTGTCGGGCATGGCAGTATCGAAGTACGAATTTTTGAGGTACGAATTCCGAAGTGCGAATTTTGACTTTGTAGATTGTAGATTGTAGATTACCTGGGTGGATTGTCGGCGGTGAAGAAGGTGATGAGGTAGCGTGTGCGGTCCTGGTCGCGGCGGCGGCCAAACTCGAAGCAGCGGCCGTTTTTGTCTGTGAAGTAGCGGCCTTTGAAGCGGGCGAGGCGCAGGCCTAGCGAGCGGGCGCGGTCTTTGTCGCGGCTGGATGTCACCATGTCGGACACGCCAAGATTCTCGGCGATGCTGAGCAGCTCCTGCACGGTGTACTGGAAGGCGTTGTGCCCGGGGTTTTCCGGCCAGTCTTCGCATGCGAGGGATGCGGCCTCGCGGATGATGAGCTGCACGTAGGCGGTACCGGTGTCGCCGCCGGCGCCGGTGGTGGAGCGTTTATCCCAGGCGTGCAAGAAGCCTGCGTGGGCAGCGATGTTGCCGGCGATGCGCACGTAGTCCTCGAAGGATGCTTTCTGCTCGCCCTTGTAGTAGGCGGGCATGCCGGCTTCCACCCAGCTGCGCACCCAGTGCCAGAGCAGGGCGAGCATTTCGCCGCGCCAGCGGGGGCGGTTGATGCTGGCCATGGTGAGGGTCTGCGTGTGGCGTTTCTCGGTGGCTTCCCAGGGGGAGAAAAGGTCAATCATGATGGTGCGGCGCTCTACGTCCGGGGTGGTGAGCAGGCCGTTGCCGGTGGCGATAAGCTGCATGGTGTTCTCCACTTGCAGCATGTTGTTACTACCCAGCAAGCGGCCCGTGATGCTGGGGGCGGTGCCGTACTGGTTGATGTAGTTGGAGGTGAGGTTGGGGATGTCATCCAGCAGGGCGTAGTTGGCACCGCCGGCAAGGGCGGAGAAGAGGGTCTTGTTGATTTCGTTTTCCTCCTTGGGCGCGGAGATGATGGTGGGGGCGCCGTGCATGGGGGCAAGACCCATGGCGGCGAGCAGAGTCTTGCCGCTGCCGGGCTGGTTGGCGTTGAAAATGACGATGGGCTGGCGCCCCATCAGCAGGCGGCAATACTGGCCGACCATGTAGGTGATGAAGCAGCAGACCTCGCGCGAGGCGGCAAAGGTGCGCGAACCGTCTGTGATGTCCGCCCACGGGAAATCCCCCAGCAGGCGTGCCATGGCTCCGATGCAGGCGTCTTTGGCGGGGGTGAAGCTCTCATCGTAGGGCAGGAGGTTGCAGGTGAATATCTGGTTTTCCGGGTCGTAGCCCTCGGGGGCGAGGCGTATGGTGCGCTTGCCGGAGGCGGGGTCTGTGCTCCACACGGGGAGGCGCACGGGCACCACGCCGCGCAGGCGGTGGGCGTACTCGCGGCAGATGTCGCTGGCAAGCACCTTGTCCGCATGCTGCACGGAGAGGCTTTCGAGCGTGTCGCCCGCGCCGAATTTGGCGAAGCACATGAACTGCTCCACCCAGGTGGTGAAGCGGCGGGGCGTCATCTCATACAGCTTGGGGCGGCGGGTGAGCACGCCATCGGCTGTGAGTACTTCTTCGATCTCCACGGTGAAGAGCCCGCCGTTGGAGAGAAAGAGCTTGTGCGGGGGTATGTTGCGCATGATGGCGCGGGTGAGGGCGGCTATGGGCAGGCTAGTGGCTACGCAGGGCAGCCCCTCGGTGGCAAGGGGAGCCTCGCCCAGGATTTGTGCGTCAGTTATCATGAGTTACGATTTTTTTTGAAGTACGAGGTGCGAATTCCGAAGGACGAATTTGAGAGTTAGGCCGTGGCGGGGCTTTGCTTACTTCGTACCTCGGAATTCGTCCTTCGCACTTTCCATAAGGTTGGGTATTTCTGCTTGCTCGGGCTGTGCGGGGGCGTTTTGGTAGTATTCCTCGGGGTAGGCGTGTGCTGCCCAGAGCGGGAGGATGACGGGGACGCGCCGCGCGGGGTGCTCGCCGTAGCGGGTGGAGACGCCGTTGGTGCACTGCACGGAGCCCTCGCAGGCGGGCAGCAGCACGGTGCCCATGGGCAGGCGGCTCTCCAGCAGGTAATAACTGAGTTCGGATATAGGCAATGTGATCATGGTGAGTTACGAATTTCTTACTTTGTAGATTGTAGATTTGTAGATTGTAGATTTGCAGCTTGTAGATTTGCAGCTTGTATTTTCTCTGCCAGCGGCGTGTCGCTTGGCTCCGGTGCCAGGTAGTAGAGCTCCTGCATGCGGGGCTGCTCGTAGGGGGTGTAGACGCCGTTTTTGGTGACGCCTTGGCGGGTGCAGCCGGGCAGGCGGCTGAGGCGCACGGGGGTGATGGCGGCGGGGTCTGCCCCCACGAGGGTGAGGCGTTGCAGGAAGCGGGAGCGGTGGAGGTTGAATTCCTCCGGCGTGTTGGCGTCCACGCGGATGAGGGTGTGGATGCTTTTGCCGCCGCTGGAGTAGATGGCGGCGATGCGTTCGCGCAGCTGGGCGAGGATGCGCAGCCACTGCTCGGGGGGCACCTCATCGCTCTCCAGCACGAGGTAGGGGAAGCGGGTGCAGCAGGCGGTGTGCCTGCGGCCAAGTGCCTGCCCGCCGGTGGCGGTGTGCTTGTGCGGGTTGGGCTGCCAGGTGCCCACCACCGGGGCGGTGAGGTACCACACTCCCTCGCGCCCGGTGATGGGCAGGCGGGGGCTGCGCCGGGCCTTGATGCCGGGCTGCCCGCCTAACCGGAAGAAATCTTGAGTGCCCGCTGTATGCAGGAACTGCCCCTGGCTGGCAAATGTGGTGAACACGAGCACGTGCTCGCCCTGCCGGTAGAGCGTATCGATGAGCAGGGCGCCGTGTGCGGCGGGATCCGCCGGTATCTCTACGGGGGAGATGCGGCGCAGGAGGTCGGGCGTGACATCCCCCACCGGGCAGCGCTCTGCCAGCTGGGCGGCGCGTGCGAGGTCGCACTTCGCCGCACGCGGGGGCTGTGCCTTGGGGGCTGCGGGCAGGGGCCGCCGCGCGAGGGCGCTTTGGCCTCCCGAGGGGGTGCCGGTGGCGGGGTGCTCGGCGGCGCGCTCGCCGCGTTCGCGTGCGCGCTCGGCGTTGATGGCGCGGTAGAGGTCTTTTATGAGCTCGTTCCACGCGTCCTGACACTTGGCATGGAAGCAGCGGGCGTGCGGCTTGCCGCCGTCCTCCGGGAAGGTCCATTTGACGGCGCGCTCGCCGGTGTCCGTATCGTGCAGGCGCCCGGCGAAGGGGCAGGCGGACGTATCGTCCGCCGTGAGGCTGACGCCGCAAAATTGCTCGATGAAGTGGCGGAGGTTCATGAATTACGATTTTGGGAGTTCCGCGAGCCGGAGGCTCGCCTAGCTCTCACTTTGTAGATTGTACTTTGTAGATTCATTTACGGCTTCGCCGCAAGGCGGCTGCGAGCTCCATCTTGCGGGCGGCGGTGCGCAGGCGGACGGCGTTTTGCTGCAGCTCGAATGCGGTGGCGGGCTGTATGCCGGAGCGCAGGCGGCGCCACACCTCGCGGCGCAGGTGGCAGAGGTGGCTGGCGCCGGTGCCGAGCTGGCGGGCGATGGCGGCCCAGGACATGCCGGGGTTGAAGCCGAAGATTTTGGCCAATATGGCGCAGCAGTACATGACGGAGCGGGCTGTGGGCTCGCCGCCATCGCGTGTGGTGCGGGTGAGGAAGAAGAAGCGCTGCAGGGCGGTCTGGCTGGCTACGAGGTACCACTCTTCCAGCTCCAGCAGCTGCTCCTCTGTGTAGCCCTCCCGTGGGAAGCCGGGGGGGAGCAGTGCACCGGGGGGCAGGGAATCGGGCGCGCAGTGTGCGCCGGCGGGGGTGTTGTTGCCGATGATGCAGCTGTCTACCAGCTGCACATGCGGGCCTCTGCGGGGAATGGACATGGGGAATGACGAATTACGAATTACGAGTTACGAATTTGGGGAGGTACGAGTTGCGATTTTTTTTTGTGGACGAATCAGCATTTTTCTGCTATGGTGCCGGCATGTTCAATGGGCTGAAAGACTTTCACAAGCTGCTGAGGCGTGAAGATGTGAACCTCTGCGTGTTCTGCGTGTGCAGTGTGGTGCTGCTGCCCTTGCTGCCGGGGGCGGATGGGCTGCCCCTCCGGCGGGTAGCAGAGCCATATCTGGATATGTGCTGGCTCTGCTGGCTTGCTGCCGGGTTCTACCAGCTGCGTGCTCTGCTGCTCCGCCTGCGCGAGGGCATGGCGAAACGCTTCGGAAGCAAGCGCTGCCGCGCAAAGCTCCGCGCTCTCAGCCAGGAGGAAAAAGCTTTGCTTTGCGCCTGGGTGGAGGCGGGGGTGGTCTGCCGGTTCGTGGATGCAGGTGAAAAGCCTGTGCACGATCTGCTGGCCGCCGGGGTGCTGAGGGTGGCAGAGCGCGGTGAGGAGCAGCTGCCGCTGCACCATGAGGTGGAGGCGGAGCTCGCGCCATATGTGGCTGCATGGGCATACAGTGACGCGGGGCGTGATGTGCTGGGGGCTAAGCGGCCGCTCGCGGTAGAGTACGCCGTCGGTAAATAGGTTGACAACGACCCGCGCCGCGGGCTCCACCGGGGCGGCAGGGGCAGGCGACCCGCGCCACTTCTTGAGCAAGGAAAATATGTTCATGAGTTACGAATTACGAGTTACGATTTTTTTGAAGTACGAGGTACCCGGCTCCGCGTCTCGCTGCGCTCGCTTGCTACGCCGTGGCAGGCGAATTCCGAAGGACGAATTGGAGAGTTAGGCCGTGGCGGGGCTTGCTTACTTCGTATGTCGGAATTCGTCCTTCGTACTTTCCTCGCGTATGCGGGCTTTGAGCTCGTTCATGGCGCGCAGGCCTGCCTGCTGGTTGGGGGGCAGCTGGCGGCGGAATGGCCACTGCTGCGCTTTCTGCTGCTCTTTGGGGTCTGTGGCGGGGGGTGCTTCCTGCCGCACGAGCCAGGCGCGCTCTACATCCGCTATGCTGTAGTAGGGCTTGCCCTCGCAGCCGTTGGGCAGCCGGGGGCGCCACACGCGCACCTGCCCCCGCTCGTGCAGGGTGGTGAGCCACAGGGTCATTTGGCTGCGCTTGCAGCCGAAACGCAGGGCAAGCTGGCTGCTGCGTGCCCACTGCTGCCCGCCGCCTTCTGTGGCGGCAAGGGCGGTGATGTCGCTCTTGAGCGTGGAGAGCAGCCAGGCGGCAAAGGTGCACAGGGCATCCGGCGTGACTACGGGGCAGTCCCCCAGTGCGCGGCGCAGCGCCTGGGCGTTTTCCGGTAAGGTTTCGGTGTTCATGGGATTTTTTTAAGTTGAAAGTTGAATTTTGAATGGTGAAAGTGTAGAGTTCCGCGAGCCGGAGGCTCGCCTGGCTCTCACTTTGTAGATTGTACTTTGTAGATTCAAACGTCCAGCTTGTTTTCGCAGGCGGCGAGTTCCTGCGCGCTGAGGGTGACGTAGCCGCCGCCCAGGTCGTTGGGCAGGGCGAGGGTATAGCGGCCGTTTTTGGGCTTGCCGCTTACCTCTGCCCAGACGGTGATGACGGGGGGCAGGATGCAGCAGCCGCTAAAGCGGGGGTGCCAGGAGGCACCGTGGGCGGTGCCGTCTGCTTGCAGCAGGGTGTAGATGCCGGGGGCGGCTTCTCCGATGGCGCGCCAGCGCAGGGCGATGTGCTGGTTGAGGCGGTATGTGGGGGAGGTTTTCATGAGTTTCGAGGTTTTGAGGTGCGAATTTGGGGGTTAGAATGCGGGGAGTTTTTCGAGCAGGGCGGTGAGGCGGGAGCTCGCGGCGAGGAGCTCGCGGTGGTATGGCTGATGCTCGGGGGAGCGGCCTAGCTCGGAGCGGACGGCACGCAGGAGGGTGCGCAGCTCTGCGGGGGTGACGGCAAGCTGGAGGGTGAGGGTGCCATCGTTGCAGAAGCTAGGCTCGGGCGGCTCGGGGGCGGCGAGCTCGGCATACTCCAGGAGCGCCAGCAGTGTGCGGAACATGCGGGCGGTGCGCTCGGGCATGGCGGGCTCGTGCGCGGCCACGTATTCCGCGAGGTCGGCGTGCAGGTGCGGGTCGGCGGTGAAGGTGTCCACCAGGTGCTGCAGGTGGCAGAAGGTGCCGATTTGCTCGGCGTACTCTGCCATGTCGCTGCGCGCTTCGCGGGCGGATTCGAGGGCGGTCTCCAGGTAGTCCAGGTAGGAATCGAGGTCCTCCAGGCGGTCGGTGATGTCGGATATGTCGTATGTGGTCATGGTGTTTGCGAGTTTTTGAGGTTGAGAGGTGGGGATATGGGCCTTGCCGGCTCAGTGGCTGAAGAGCCAGTGTGCCAGCAGAGCGACGGGCAGGCCGATGAGCGCCGCCAGGGCGCCCACGGTGAAGCCGTGGCAAAGGCCGATGAGCAGGCCAAAGGCGAGGGGGTGAGGAAGGCTTGCATGGCGTCAGTAGGGGGTGCTAAGTTCATACTGTAGGTCGGAGCTGTTGTTTTCGACCTTCGAGCACAATGTGGCAAGGAGAGTGAGGTGGGAGATGAGAAAGGTCAGGTTCTCTTTTGCCTCGCCGGGCAGGTCGTCCGGCAGCGTGGCTGTGAGTTCATCCGCCGCTGCGGCGGCGTTTGCTATAGCCGATGCGGCCTCGGCTATGTGGCACTCGATGGATTCGAGGAGGTCGAGTGCTTTGTCGGTGTCGGTCATGGTGGGGGCTTTTACTTTGTAGATTGTACTTTCAGAGCGTGCCGAAGTTCTCCGGGTCCGGCGTGAAATCCGGGTCGTAGCCCGGGGCGCGTGTGGCGAGCGGGTCGCTGTGCAGCAGGGTGGCGGCGGGCTCGCCGGGGGCGGGGGTGCCGTACTCTGCCAGCTGGCGCGCGACCTCCGCCGCTTGCTCCGGCGTGGGGGCGGCGGCGGCTTGCCCGGCGGCGTGCGCTGCGCGGTTCGCCGCACGGCGGGCAGAGCGGGGGGTGGAAGGGGTATGCCACCCGCTGATGGTGCCGGCGAGCAGAGCCTCCACAGAGCAGCCGGCGGCACGGGCTGCACCGTCCATCAGGGCGGCTGTGAAGGGGGTGAGTTTTATGCTGTAGGTCATAAATTTGTACTTTTGCTGCACAGAAAGTACAAAATAATTACCGCTAAGTCAAGCAGAAAATGTAATTTTTTTAGACAGCTAGACAAAACAACAGTACAAAAAAATGACTAAAGCGTAAAAATGACTTGACCGAAAGGTCATTTTTTTGTACCATGTCGGCATGACCATCGATGAAATCAAAAACACTCTTAAAGAGCGAGGATGGAGCTATGCGGATTTGGCAGAGAAGCTGCACAGGTCGGCCTCGAGCATAAAAAACGTTTTAAGCGGTCAGCAACCTCTCAGCCCTTCGCTCGCGGCACACATCGAGCTACTGTTCAAAGATACCCAGCAGCAGCTGCTGATGTATAAAGTCACCTTCCCCGATGCTGTGTGTGAGAGCTGGCTGCCCGGCTGGGAACATCTTACCCCGGAGCAACGCAAAACAGCCATCGAGCAGGTGCTGCTGAAGGCGGCGGAGCAACTGGCCGAAGCGTACAAGCGCAAGCTCACGGGAGAGGAGCTGGAGCTACTGGAGCGTTTTTTCGGTAGCCTGCCGGTAGCACCGGTGGAGCACCACCTGGACCTGACGCCGCACCTGCTGCCGCCTACCAACGGCTACGCGGCGGCACGCGAGCCGTTTGCGTGAGGTAGTTTTCTTTTGAGTGTGGCAAAAATCCTCCGGTGGTACGCGTACCCGGAGGATTTTTTTTATGTTTTTTTTGTGATTTTCGCTGCGAATGGTAACACAAAAGGCTTTTTCTCGCTTTTTGTGGCATATTTTTCTTGACTTTCGGAGGGTGGAGCCTTATAATCCGGGCATGCCTCTTAAGATTCGCGAATTAAAGGCAATGCTTAAGAAGGCACACTTCACCCAGCTGAAGGGGAAAGGGAAAGGCAGCCACTGCCAGTACTACCACCCGGGGCTGAAGCTGGTGACGATATGCGGGAATGACGGTGACGATGCTCCGGCATATCTGGAAAAGCAGGTGAAGCGCGCTGTTCTTAATGCGGCCAAGGTGGGGGAGTAACATCCCCCACCTACCAGGGGCAGAAAGAGAAAGGAGAGATTATGAGTACTGATTCTAAAATGTTTACGCGCCTAATCCGCTGGAGTGCGGAGGATGGGCTTTTTGTGGGGTCGCTGCCGGAGATAGCGCCGGAGTGCTGCCACGGGCAGAGTGTGGCGGAGGTGGCGGCGCTGCTGGATGAGATAGCTGAGGATAGCTTGCAGGCGTGCCTGGAGCATGGTATACCCTTTGACCGGCCGGGCAGTGCGATGGTGATTGTGCCGCATGCGGGGCGCAATAGCGACACGGCGGCACAGGTGCGGGAGCTGCGGCACAGCCTGCAGCTGAGCCAGGGGGATTTTGCGGCGGCGCTGGGGATATCCAAATCCACGCTTTCCAAGTGGGAGTCGGGGGAGCGGCGGCCGGATGCGGCGGCGGCAAAGCTGCTGCGCATTCTTAAGCAGCAACCGGGGTGCATAACGGCGTGAAAAGAAAAGCCCCGCGGGTGCGACCAACACCGCGGGGCTGTTTGAAAAGAGATGTAAATGACTCTTTCGCTAACTACGAGGGCATTGTACAAAAAGCGGAGGGTATTGTCAATACGAAAAAGCCCCGCCGGTGTGGTCTGCACCGCGGGGCTGTTTGAAAAGAGATGGCGTTTGTGAAACTCGCGCCTTCTTACTAAATCCGCATGGATTTTAATGCTTGCGGCGTTAAATGTCAATACAAAAAAGCCCCGCAAGGTGCGACCAACACCGCGCGGGGCTGTTTGAAAAGAGACTCCATTTTGTGAAACTGTCGTCCTTCTCGATTCAGCACGCTTATTTTAAGGCCGGCGTGCCGTTTTGTCAATGCAAAAATGCAAAAAAAAAGAGCCCCGGTGGTCAGTCGGGGCTCTGAAATGCTCGCAGGGAGCTTATTACTGGCAAATCATGAACACCATATAGATGAGGTACTCAATGACTTGGGGCTGAATCGATAAAAGGAGTTTCACATGTTTCATCTCCTTTCTATGCCATTGTCGGCGAGATGATTATATCATGTTACACGTTGAGAGTCAAGGAAAAACGTATATTTTCTGTGTTTTTTTTATCATTTTGCTGACGCCGGCAAAATGAGGCTCCCGGGCTCGATGCTTAACCTCCCCAAAATATCGCCCCACCGTCAGCCCCGCCCGCCACAAAAAAAATCGCGTCCCCGCCCAAGGGTGTACAAAAAGCACCGCACAAACTGCGCAAGCCGTTGATTTTTATACTGTTTCGCTCCTATATGCTCCACTTAATCCCAGAAACCGAATCAGAAAGCAATCTGGTTCGGTTTTTGCTTTGCATTGATTTTCAATACCTACGCACGCTTAGGCATTGCACGCTTGCAAGCGATGCCACCGCCCTTCCGGGCGCAAAACGGCTCCAAAAGGCCAAAAAGCCTAAGCATGCCTAAGCCTCTTTTCCTAAACGCGAACGCTTTTTAGGGTCACTAAAGATGTCTCGAATCTACAATCTGTTGACTCTGTGAACTTAGTCGGTTTTGAGCGAATGGTGACTCTGTGACAAGCAAAGATGTTTCGAACTGCCAATCTACACAGAATCAGGTGTTTAAGGCGCATTTTTCACCGAGTGGCAACCTAAAATGAAACATCGCTTGCAAGGGGATATGAATTATCTATCGTGCCTTTTAGAAAGAAATTGATACTCTTGGTCATAGCTGTCAAGCTCGGGCGCAGGCGCAGGATTTGAGAGCCCCCCAAAAGCTTGTATTGTACCCTCGATTTTACCATTCTCCTTCGAACTATACAATACCACTTGCGCCCCCTGCTCTGCAGCAAACTGTTGCAACTCTTTCAAGTCCGGAAACTTACCTGAAAAATACATCCTCCCAATACTCACATACCCGAGATTTTCGTATATTATCAAGGAGCCTATCATGTCCTCCGTTCTGCAAACCTCCGGAAGTTCCCCCGGGGCAAGCGTCTTATAATCAATACCGGGACGATACCCCGGACTACGATATTGCTCTGCCAGATTCACGCCACAACTGGACAAACACAGGCATATAACAGCACAAAGGGAAAGAATGGCAGGTGATTTCATGGTCATAACTCTAAGCGTATATCTGTTACGGGCATTATATCAATTCCCGCCCCTCTATTCAAGCGTGGATGGCATTTTGTTGCCGATAGTGCTAGAGCCAAAGGTGACAAGCCGATGATTCGTTCATCGAGGAGCCATTGGCCCGGTGAAGATTGTTCCTAAACAGGACATTGCTGAGCTGTTCCGCGAGTCGACATTCAAGGCGAAGCTATAAGTGCATTATAGACATGGCTCCCGAGTTTTGAATGACATTCGTTCATCTGGGCTTCATTGAGGCCGCTATCAGAAATAAAGGATACGATACACGCGTAGTTTCCTCCCGACATCTGGATGATCCCGATATCGTTATGAGCAAGCGTTCTACCATTAATTATGCCCGAAGAACCCGTTTTGTGAGCAAAAGCAACAGAAGTCTCCGAAAATCCGGCTTTAAGTCGATTTTGACCTGTTGAACATTGATTCATCGTTTTGATAAGAAAAATTGCTTGTGGCTGCGAAAGTATAGGATTTTTCGGGGGCAACGTTGCAGCAACATATACATCTTCAAGGATTTGTCTCACCGCTGATGGAGATGCCTGATTAACAGACTTAGCTTCAATTTTCTTCATATCAGCCTCGGTACATGCTACGCGAAAAGCAAAGTCGGTTCCATATCGCTTAACAAAAAATTGTTGTACCGACTCCGGCCCTCCAACCAGAGTAAAAAGGTAGTTGCAAGCGTTATTATCACTCTCGCACAGGCATAATCGCAATAACTCAGCCAAGGAGAATACGCCCCCATTGGGGTAGCGTTTTTGCATGGGACTCCATGTGTGGGGATCCAAGTCATGAGCATCCAGATGATATTCCATATCCAGCGATAGTTCACCTTTATCTACTCGATGAAGAACTACAATAGACAAGGGAAATTTTACAACACTCATCAGAGGAAACAGCTCATCCGTGTGACTATCAAAAGACGCCACAGGGTGTCCATTTATCGATACAGCCATTCCATGACGTAAGTCCGCTGCGTGAATACTGTTAGCCAAGAGTAAGCACAATACCGCTCTGAACAAATGCTGAAAACATTTTTTGATGATTCCCATACGCTGCCATTATAGTGTTCCGGGACCGAATCCGCAACAAAAAAATTGCAGAAAGTGCGTTTTTTCTAATAAATAGACGCTCGCGGCGGGCATTTTGTTGCGCGTTTCCAGCATTTTTGTTGCTGGCTGCATTATCTCTGTTGTCTGTTGCTGTTCTGTTCTTTGTGAAGTTTTTTACAATCTGTGCTGTAAATTTTTCTTGTAAATTCGTTGTCATAAAGTTATCTCCTACTGTTCTAATAGGTAGAAGTGTCACCGTTCCACAAAGTCATTGTAACCTTTCATTAGTTGGTAGTTTCTTTTCTTGTTTCTGTTAGTGGTAATGAGGTCACACAGTATAACATCTAAAGTTTTCATTACTAATAACGCCCTTGGTTCAATGTTACCTTGGTTATCAAGTGAGGTATCACTAATGGAAGAAGCACGCCAAATTTCACTTGGTGAATAGCAGTCATAACCTACTTGGTCAAGTCCAACTTTATGAGCAAGTTCAGTAATAACCAAGGATTCACCAATAAAGTTATTAGGTGGTAGTGTTTTTAAGGTTCGTATCATGGAAAGTAAAGCCCATGAGGGTAAGGAATAACACGCTCCGTTATTATGGCTTTTACCACATACTCTAAAGCCACAATGCGAATTCATGAAGTCATTATTAGTAATCCATTCAAGTGAGTTAATAATAACATCACTATCCACTTTAACTACAACATGAGCGTCACATTCTTTACTTGCTTCATACATACACAATAATTCACCGTCTGTACATGCTGTACCGTTTAAGTTACCGTTCCTGTTAAAAGTAGTCTGTCTGTATTGAGTATTGGGTATTGGATAGGGTAAGGGGTTATTAGCGTCATCAAATATGTAAGTATTACTTCTTGTTGCTCCTAATCTGCGTAACGCCCTCACACATTGCCCTAACATGTAGGCATCTTCTCCAAAAGTGAATATACAGAATACGAATTTGATTTTCTTGTTATTATTCATTGTTATTAGTAAGGTAAGAAGTTTAGTAAGTCATAGTCAGTAAAGATAGCCATAAATTCACCTGCTATATCTCGTGGGTGTTTTTTATTCACTAATTCACCACATTTGCATTCTTCAAGGTCATATCTGTTACCGAAATTCACAAAGTCATACATGGTGAAGCGTGTAATAGCAAGAGGGCTAATAGTTCCGTCTTTTTCAATCTCCTTAAAGTTAAAAGGAGCAAGTAACCAAGTGGAAGGGTCAGTTGAATTATCCCATTGGAACATTGTGTAATCATTCACAGAAGTAACACATCTGGTTATAGCCCAATCTTCAGGGCAATGTTCAATCCACGCTTTAGTGTTATCTTTCTCGTTATTATACCACTTGTAGAAGTCTTTAATAGCCTTGTATAATCCTTTTGTAGGTAGTAAGTATGTTACCCCTGCACAGTAACACATATCTTTACATAACTTAAAACCAATAACACATTCAGGGTTTTCTTCTAGTGGTTTTAAGAAGCGGTCAAGACTTCTAATATACATATCGCTATCTACTTTAAGTATGTATTCTGCTTTACTCTCTCTTGCACATCGTAACATCTCCATTAGCATACCATGAGCACATTGTGTACCATTCAAGTTACCATTCCTGTTAAAGTAAGACTTCCTGTACTTCACCTGTTGTAGTTGTTCTTCTGATAACTCAAGGGGGCTGTTAGCATCATCTATAATAAAGACCTCAATGTTATAACCTTTCTTCTTCTGCTGTTCAATACCACGCAAGCATTGTGTAAGGCATGGCTTATCACCGCTGAATGACATAATGAATACTGCTATCTTACCCTTAACAGTATTCCACTCTTCATGTAAAATTTCTGTTTTCATCGTTATCGTTATTATTTAGTTAAAAGTAAAGGGTGGATTGCTCCACCCTCATTAAGATTAGCCAATGTTTTGTATGCTGATAGTGTAATTAATCTGAAACTCTACTGTATTACCGTTAGCAGTAGCGGATATAACACCTGTAACTGCTTCTACTCTGTCTAGCGTTCCCTAAACTCTATAACGCCAATTTGTTTCATCACCTGTCCAGTCCGACCATTGAGCACCAACACCAGAAGTAACATTTATTATTTTACCGTTCCAGTATGCTGCTATTTTCTCTGCTAACAGTTGGTTTATTTTTTCTTCATTTATTGTTACTGATTTTTCCATGCTGTTATTCTTCTGGTTTAGGGTCTGATATAGAACTTATAGAACAGTTAGCACTTTCTCCACTTGTAGTATTAATAGTGGCAACAATACTACCGCTGTAACCCCTGTAACCTGTGGTATCAGTCCAAGTATCAATTGTGGCAGAAGTTGTAGAAACAATTTGTGAAGATACATTTTTTGCTAGTCCCTCTGCTACTTCGTCAAGTTTTGCTTCATTGATTGTAACATTGTTATTTGTTACTGTGAACCAAGAAGGGTCAAAGTCATAGGTAATACCGCTGATAGTAGCACTAATTGTATAAGTGTTGCTTGAATGAGTAACTGTAATACCGTCACCTGCTACTATACTTATTTGTTCTACCTCAGGGGTAGTAGTATTAACTGTGAATACTTGCGTAGTTCCCTCAGTAGTCTTATCCACGGTTACATTCTCCCCCCCTCTTACATCAACATCTACATCTGCTATCACAGAAGCCCCTATTGTTACCTTGGTCTTCTTTACTTCTTTTCCATCCACAGTAGCGGTAGTTTCTTCTGTGGTAACTTCTACACCGTCCTTACCTATAAATTCATACTCGTTATTGTTAGCGTTGCCAATGGTCACTATTTGCATTTTCTCAGTAACAGCGTTACCTTGGTCATCAGTAATGGCGTTACCTTGTTCATCAGTAGTAGAAACTTCTTCTTCTGATTGTGCAACGGTAATACCGTCAATACCAATGAATGAAAACTTACCTACTTGTTCACCTTTAATAGTAACTACTGTAACCTTTTCTGTTGTAGCGTTACCTTCGTCATCAGTAGTAGCAACTTCTTCTTCTGATTGGCTAACGGTAATACCGTCATCACCTATAAAGGATAACCTAGTTGGCTTATCTTGCTGAATTACTATACACTTCTTAGTTGTAGAAGTAGTTTCATTTGTATTAGGGTCTGTAAATTCATCTGTAATATGTTCTACTGATATTTTAATGTTATCTTTACCAATAAAGGATTTAATGTCATGTTCTATTGTTATAACTCTTGTTTGAACCCACTTATTAACAGGGTCATTTTCATTACTTACATCTACATTCATCACTTCATCATGAACGGTAATACCGTCAATACCAATAAATGACATATTTTTATTAGTTGCTTTAATACGAATAACTTTCTTAGGGTGAGGCTTAGGCTTGTCTTCATCCTCAGGAGTAGAGTTATTACCACTATCAGTATTATTCTCTTCATCTTCTTCTTGTGGTTCGTAACCCTCAGAAATTTCAATACCGTCATCTGCTATGAAAGATATATACAGATTCACCTTATATACTTCGCCCTTTTCGTCAGGTTCAATAAGAATACCGTCACCACTTACCAAGGATACAGTAGCGATAGATATGAAGATTGAACCACTTACTAATTGTAGCAACTAACCATTAACCACCTTAGAAATTTGAATGCAACACCACATCTTTTCCTCTTCTTCGGTAGTAGAATCACTACCATTATTACCTGTATCAGTATTCTGTTTAGGTTGCTCAGGTGGTTTACTTCCCTTAGCCTGTTTTATAAGTGTTGCTTCTGCTTCATGTATATTAGAAGAATTAACTACTTTAGGTGCAGTAATTACAACATACCATTCTGGTAAGTCATCTAAATCTTGCATTGTATGAACGCTGTTAGCG
Organism: Akkermansia sp.; assembly: GCA_017399165.1. Classification (GTDB taxonomy): domain Bacteria; phylum Verrucomicrobiota; class Verrucomicrobiia; order Verrucomicrobiales; family Akkermansiaceae; genus Akkermansia. Next base: position 25,512 of record JAFQEF010000108.1, on the reverse strand, counting down.
TCCCAATCTTTAAGGCTGCTGTATTGGTTGTATGAGTGTTTATCTACTACACCTGTTACATTACCGTCTTCGTCAGGATTACCTGCTCCTACTAATAACCCATTAATGTAAACCTGTCCTGCATTCAAGGTAACATCACCACTCTTAGTATAACGAATCTGGAAAGCAGGCTCACTAGAAAGTTGTAAATTTCTCATTGAGGGTCTAGGAATACTACGCCCTGATAAATGTATACCTTGTTTAAGGTTTACTTCATTTACGAGGCTATTCGCCCAGAATGCTGTTATTGGTTCACCTCTACCTACATTTTTTACTACCATAATAAATCAATTCTTGGTTTAGTGTTATAAATTGATTGGCGTACCACTACCGCTATTACATCCACTTTCAAGGTTAGCAAAAGTAGCTGTTGTTCTATAACTCTGTGTCATTGTTCCTGTATAATATACTCTTCTATCTGTGGTGTAGTTACTCTTAACTGTGGTAGCGTCAAAAGAAGTTCCCTCATTGAGCCAACCACATACAAGGGGGTATGTATGTCCTTCTGGGTCTGTTGCAACCCAACAATTCTGTGGAATTTGAATACTTGCACCACCTGCATTCAAGGAAGGGTTGTTTTCAATACCTATATTACCGTTAGTGCCTGGTATGTCATTTTCTGGGTTTTGTCCACCATTATTAGCAGAACCACTACCACTACCAATACTACCTTGTTGTGTTGTACCTGTTTCATTGAACCTGTTCTGTAAGGTCTGGTTAGTTATCTTGGTACGGCTGCTAATTGTAGAAGTTTTTGTTACTCGTATTGAAGTAAAACTTGCTTCTGGTACATTCTGCATTGCTGCCCTACATCTTGCAACATTATCTGCTGTTAAAATACCGTCTTCTGATACTGCTGGTCTGCGTAAGGCTTGTGGGTTATCGTCAGCATAATACCAACCGCTACTTGGTGGCATAGTACCACCATATGTACCTGATTCACGGTATACCAATTCACCACTATCTATACGCCCTACAAGTGCAATAAGATTGTCAGCATCCATTAGCGAACACTCTAATTTTACCGATACATAAGAACTTGTAGGAACTGCCATACTATCCGTAGAACTATTGAACTGTATACTGTTACCTTGTTCAACAAGTCCTTCTTCATCTGCTTCGTCATCGTTGAAGTCACCACCACTATAATTACCTTCTTCGTCAAGGTTTTCAATGTTAGGGGTGAAAGTTGCTTCACACATTACCCTTGGCTCACCTGCTATAGGGTTACAATTAACTGTTACCTCATCCTTATTATAACCGTAGTTTGCCACACATGAGGTACAGAAGTTTTTAATATCACTAGCAGTATTAGTTACCCAGCGTCTAATGTGGTAACTATACACAGAACCGCCAAAAGTCCACCATGAAATTTCACCGTCACCGTCATAACCATTGGTCAAGCCACTATCACCATAATTAGCAGTCAATACAGTTAAAGGCCCTCTATCATCTCTGGTAACATCTACAAGGGCTAAGTTATTGTAACTCTTTTCAAGATTACTAATAAACTCATTAACTTCTTCTGTCAATACTACCCACCTACATTCCCATTTCTCTTTTGTTATTCCTTCTTGAATACTCTTACTGTATCGGTTATCAATGTTGTAGGGGAGTTCTACATCTGGCTTCTGGTATAAAGTGTTATACATTGTTGTTATTATTTAGTTCGTTATTAGTATTAAGCAAAAGTTGATATGTTGGTTACATCACTATTACCACTACTTGTAGTAGTGTTTCGTACTTGTAAGTTTCTCATTACATCAGTAGCAGTTTTACTAGCAGAAGTATTGTTCTTAATCTCTGTGGTAAGTTGTCTAATTGCTGCACTCATATCTACTTCTGCCTTAGGTAATGTAACAGGTTGCTATGTTGAACCCATAGCAGTAACAGTTACTTCTTGTCTAGGTAAGGTTATACTCTCTGCTGGCTCTAATACAGAAGGTGGAACAGGTGTAGCGTTATTATGTAACAAAGTTAAAGCCCCACTTGTGTTAATCTCCGTAGGTGGTTGAACTGTTAAAGGGTTCGCTTCCTGTACATTGATATTACCATGCTCTACATTGATATTACCAATAGCGGTATTACTGTCACCACCTGCCAACCAAGAGGGTAATAGGCTACTCAATACCTTATCTTTAATTTCTTGTATAGCAGGGTCAGCCATGTCTGCTACTTCACTTAACATCTATCCTACTGCTTCACCTGCTTTATCTACATCACCTATCATACCTGTCTTTAACTCTGCTGTAGATAATTGGTTATCTGCTTCTTCATTGATATAATGTAACCCTTCTTGTGGTATTGCCATGTTCTGTATGTCTGCCTTGGCTCTTGTTACTTCTGATTGTGCTGCTTCTTGTAGAATCTCTTGTTGGTTCTGTATTCTCTCATTGAATTCTTTAGTAAGTTCTGCTGCCTGTTGTGCAAGTTCTGAACCGTCCCCAATCTTTCTAACCGCTGCCATTTGTCTTTTACCAACAATCTGCTGCATGTTAGGTTCAAGTTCATTCTCACCGTCTGCACCTGCTGCTGCATACGCTGCTAACATCTTCTGTAAAACTTGCCATGTGCTACCTTTTTGTATATCCTCATAGGTAACGCCAAAACCGTCCAACTGCTTCCACGCTCTATCCATTTCACTAATACTACCACTTGTAGCCATGTCAAGTAGAGATTGAACCCTATCTACTAACTGATTACCATTCACACCAGCTATGTTAGAGAATGCCCTACTATAAGCATATTCTTCTGCTAAGGATTGTGAGTTGTGGCTTCTTCTCTCATCATCTAAAGCGTCTATTCTGTCAGCCCTGTCAAGTGCTTCTGTCCCAGGGTTTCCGAAAGTGTCAAGCGCATCTATTAAACTACGGAATTTCGGCGTGATTCTAGTAACAGCACGCTCCAATTCTTGTAATCCAAAACCTTTACCAAGTAATCCTGCACTCAATCTTGCTACAGAAGGTATGTATTGTTTAATAAATCCTTTAATGGCATCTGCTATCAAGTTTCCTGTTGCTACTGCACCTGCACCAATAGCACCACCTGCTGCCCCTGCAACACCACCTAACTTACCATTACCTTTTACATTGATAGTTTTAGGCTTCTTTGCTAACTTGTCAAGATTATCTACTTCTTTCTTTAATCTCTGTATCTTCTGCTGTGCGTCCCTTGTATTCGCTGTAATCTTTACTTCTGCTGACATTATGCTTTTATTTAGTTTTAATAGTGAATATTAAAGGGAGTGGTTATTATTACCACTCCCCTGTTGAATTCAAATTTTCAAGTCTTGTAATAAGGTCATTAGTAGTTTTTTCTTTCTGTGCTTCATGTTGTGAAAGTAGAACTACTGTTTTACCTGCCTTGTGTATGTTGTACAGTCTGTTACTTAACCACGCTGAAAGAGGCGTGTAATAAAATTCCATACCCTCACTAGCCATGACTGCCTATGTAGCGAGGGAACAGGAAAAGGGATATAACCGCTACTTTCTTCAATGAATACTTTACTTAGGTCATCTGCTAACGCTGCTATTGTATCAGGAATGTATGAAGCGAATACAACAGGTGGAACTTCTGCACCCCATAATACTGATTTTTTAATATAAGTACCACTCTTTACCGCTGCAAACACTTCCATAATAGGGGCTGCGTGCATCCATGCGAATACACAGAAGTCTAAAGGTTCAACTTCACCACCTACAACAAGTGGGGATTGTATGTTGTAAAGTAAAGTTAATGTTCCCATACTAACAGGTCTAAACTCTATACCACCTACTGTAACAAGGTAATCTTTCCAATCTTCTTTACTCATACTGTTCTTAGATTTTACTTATTAGCTCTAATACATCCTGCTTCTTCATGTTGGCAGGTATCATTACTTCTTTATTGTTAGGTAACTTATGTACTACTAATGGTACTTGTTTCCGTGCTTCATCTACGAATACCGCCATAAGATAGGCTGCTTTATACTCAGGCGTATCTTCTACATCTTTCAATAATTCCTTTACCTCATCCTCATAATAAGCGTAGTGTTCCCTTTTACCCTCATGGGTAATGTAATTACTACCTTGTTTAGGGTATCTGTCTTTACTCAATAATACGCCAATTAAAGCCAAGTCTTCTACTTTCTGTAAGTCAAATTTTAACATGTTTAGTCTATGGGTTTAAGTTATAAAACATGCTACCAACTCCATTACTAGAATTGGTAGCAATTATTAGTTATTCTTTAATTTTACTGTTCATCAGGTTCATCAGAAGCAAGAATTGAATCGTTAATTGCCTCTGTTACGTTAGGTCTAGCAGTATAAGAGATAGTGAATTTAGCGAGTTCACCGTTAGAAGTGGATTCTTCTACCGTGTCAATAATTGGAAGTCCTTCTACTTCTCTAAGTGCTTTATTAGTAGGAATGGTGAAAGTTGCACCAGGCACTAACTCAAGACGTGCTGTTTTACTTTCCTCATCGTTCAACATAAGCAACTCAATAGTACCTTTTGCTGACTTGTTATACTTCATAATAAAGCAAATATCGCCATTCTCATCTGCTGCTGTGGCTTCTTCGGCTTCAAGCGTATGGTTATGAGATTGGATAACACCACCTAAACCACGGCTTTTAGTAGTACCAAAGTAACCTTTAACACTTCCTGCTGCATTCTTTAAATTTGTTGTACTCATATATCTTTTATTTAGTTCTTTTAGTATTGGTAATAGATTGTTACACTTACACTATGTTCTTCTTCTGCTGTTTCGCTATCGTATTCACACAGAATATCACTAAACTGTGGCACTTCAAGAAGAGTAAGTTTAGCAGAATTATCAGGTAAATTCTTACTATCGTTATCTTGTCTGTCTTCCATTGGTATGAAAGTCATTAAAGCATCTGATAACTTTACAGCATTCTCTGCCCAATCACCATGTAAGAATGTTACTGTGAAAGTGGCAGAATACATGTCAAAACTAGCGGCTAATTGTTCCTGTTCTACTACTTCAAGGCGTAGGGTTCTCTCATCAGGTTCAAGTGAGTCTTCACCCCAATCTGCCACATTATAACCACTACCTTTAAGAATGTCTGTAAGTGTTGTGTATAACTTCTTCATTGTTATTATTTATACCTTTTCTATTAACTTATTAAGTACCCCTGCTGCTATAATCTGCTTCTCTGCTTGCCTACTCCAAAATTTTTCTTGTTGTGCTATACGCTTTAGTAGTTTTGACTTAAACTTACTGTTTAACTTCTCAGCCCTATGGTTAATAACTGCACTAGCAGAGTTATTACTACTACCTGCTTTATAACTCATTCCGTTGGTCATCTTATGCTTTTTCCTTTTCTCCTTAGGTAACTTATCAGGCTTAATTTTAGGGTTTAACTTCTTGGCACTCTGCCAGAAAAGTGAAGCAACAGCACCGTATCTTTTAAGACGCTTCTGAATTTCTTTCTCTATCTTGTCTCTTGGTACTACTATCTTGTAACCATTAGGAGACTTTGCTGATATTAGTATTGCCCTTGCTGTTGCTGTATTAGACTTTTCAGCACTTCGTAACTTTTCAATAAGTTCTTTCTTAATACTCTTGGCACACTTTCTTTTATAATCCGATAATTCTTTATTAGACTTAATAAGCCTGTTGTATTCCTGAAAGTTATTACTCTTTAACGCAAGTGCTGCTTCTTTCAATATCTTCTTCTTAACTTCGCCATACTTATTAGCAAGTTTTAGTATTCTGTTGGCTAAAGTATCACTTGCTACATACAACATCTTTACATTACTTCTTATAGCCTTTTCTGCCCTTTCTTTGGAAGAATAACCTGTATATCTTGCTACGGCTCTACAACAGTTAGCAGTATTAGAAGTTAAAAAGTCATCCTTACTTCTCTTGTTCTTAGTTATGTTCTTTAAGAAGCCAACACTTACATCTAATGTCTGACTTAACTTTTTAAGACTTGCCATGTTATTACTTTACTTTCTTCTTTGTTAAGTATGCAGTAATTCTTACCAATGGGCTATTGGTTCTACTCTGTACAGTTTGAGTAATGTACTTGTTACCCTCAATAAGTAGAATATCACCTGTATTAGGCTTGTTATCTCTCATTGTTGTTATCTGAATAGAATACTCAGTATCTTGGTCACTCTCTGTAAAGGCTGCTACAAAGTCACCACTTGTAACCATACCCTAAAAAGTTATACCACTTTTAGTATTGGTTATGGTAGTTGTGTTAGTTTGTAGTATCTGCTGAAAAGAATTACTTATTACTTCTGTTAAACTCATACTATTATTTACTAAAAAAGAATACCCCTACTAATGTAAGGGTATCCGATGTTTTACAAATAGATTTTACTTATTCCTAATGAGATTAGCCTTCGGTAGTCTCGTTATCCTCACCTTCGGTAGGTTCGCTAGGCTCGCTAACGCTAGGCTCAGCGCTCATCAATACAGCGCAAGCATCACCGTTGGCAACTTCCATACCCATGAGGTAGAAAAGACCTGCGGTCATTGTACCATTAGAGGGATTAGCCCATTCAAGGTACAATACATTTATACCAAGTTCAGGCATCTGGTAGGCGTACTTGGTGAGGTAGGAAGGATTCTGCATAAGTGACTGTGGAATACGAGTGGCAACTGCAACAGCAGACTGTGAAGCAGCAAAACCAACTACACCGTCATTATAGGAAGTGTATTCTGCAATCTTAGAGAAGCCAAAGTGAGGAGTATTAGCGTCAAAACCGTCTTTGTCCATTGGAATTACAGAAGCATAATGTCCACCTTCAAGGTAGCATACAGGTTCAGCAACACCTGCTTTACGAACCTCAGGGCGAACCTTCTTAATAAGCGTAGATACGGTAAAGTCATCAGCAGTACCAATTACAATACTCTTACCGCTGGCTATTACCTTGTTTTCAAGAGTCTTCTGTACATCTTCTACTACATCGGCTGCGAGGCTAGTAGCCCAGTCAGAAAGGGCTGCACCAGTTTCTAACTCACCAATGGTAAGAGGAGCTGTTACATACTTCAAGGAAAGTTCAAGGTCTACATACTGGGTAGTCTTAGTACCAATAGAAAAGTCATCAGTACCGTCAGCGTTAGCAGACTGAACACCACCAGTCTTACCGATAAGAGGAACACGAATAGTAGAACCTGCGTTACCATAAACTCCGCTAAAGTCATTAGAGAAGTCAGAGAAGTTAATCTTGTGAGCACCGAAAGCGGTTACAATAGCGTCACCGATAATACGAGCCTTGTATGCCTCGGCTTCCGTCTGAATTTGTGTGTCGTTGATAATCATCTTGTTTTTATTTAGTCTTGAAAATTCTTTTTGTGAATAGAACCTTACTATTCACTATCTTTATTACTTTTATTTATACTATTAGTGTAACTTTGTCTTCACTAGAATTAGTGAAGTTTTATGTTGTGCATCATAGCAAGGAATTCAGTTCTGTGTGACCGTTGCCATTCTCTACGCTGTGTATCACTCATTGCGTTATACGCTTCAATAGTCATAACGGCAGAATTCTCTCTACTCATTGACAAGGGCGTTACTCCCATTTCTTGTATAGCTTTACCTAACTTCTGTGGAGTAATTTTCACTTCTTCCTGTAGCTTGGTTACTGTTTCATTGAGCGTCTTTCTTTCTTCCTCAAGTTTCAACTTCTCTGCTTTCATTGCTTCAAGTTCTGCTTTAAGCGCGTCAAGTTCTGTGTTAGGTGTTTCAACCTCAATAACAATGTCGGTATTAGTAACAGGTTCTTCTACAACAGGCTTAACTTCTTCACTTGCTTTTCTACTGCGTCTGCGTGAAGTCTTTGGTTCTACTGTTGGTGTAGGTGTTTCTGTTACTTCCTTAGTAGTAGTGTTGGTGTTATCGTTATCAGTAGTTACAACAGTAGTAACTTCTTCTACTGTTCCATTATTAGTATTATTCTCTTCTTGGTTCATCTTGTTATTATTTAGTCAATTAGTTCTACTTTGTATGAAAGAAAAAGAGAGTAACTTATACTTTGGAACAAAGGAAAAGAGAGTAACCTAAAAAGGCTACTCTCCATGAATAATAACGATAAACCCAAGACCCCCTTATACATGTTATAAGGGTTGTAATTATTTATTCTTTTCTTCGTGATTGCACTCAAAAAGTTTAAGCTCAATCTCTGCTATTCTTTGGCTAATCTGGTTCAATAAGTCCGTGGTTGCTTGCTGTTGCTGTACCTGATTAGTAAGAATCTTCTGTTGCTCATGTATGAATGAAGAAAGGTCTGTGTAAAGTAGATATACAGCCCCTAATGTTACAAGTATGAAAGCCACAGTTGGATTAGTCATAAATGTATCTTTTACTTCTTTTAATGTCTCCTTCATACTTATTATTTAGAATTCTAATGTTTTACCTTGTAGAATACACGCTGTTTAAATTCAGATTTCTTACCCACATTGAAAGAATTTACATTACGCATGTAACCCATTACACGGGACCAAACTTCTACAGGTGTTCTTTCATTCTTATACTTCTCAAGTAGTTCTTGCTTACCCATAACTATTAGATTGTTTTAGTAGTGAATAATGCAGGGAAAGCAACACTTGGTTCTACTCCTAACTTCTCACATTGTTCTTTAACCTCAGTAAGTGCTTCTAATCTCTTCTGTACCTCTTGCTTAAAGTCAAGCCCTCTTTCTGCGTAGTAGTCTTCTACAGGCTTTAAGCCACTCTGTACAAGCGTTAAGTCTGTCTTTTCATCTCTGCCATAATCTACTGTAACAGTTCTAGGGCATTGCCAATCTACACCAAAAAGGTTATGAGTATCTTTTTCTGCGTATAATTGGTTATTGGCTAATACGCACCCTAACCAATACTGATATATCTTCGTCATTACCTCACAAAGAATATCTTGTCTTGCTGATATAACTCTTGCTGCCTTGGCTATTACCATACGTACTGATACGCCTGTAAGTCCGCTAGGGTCTGCAAAACCATAAGGCATTAAACCAGTAGAACTAAGTTTAAGCAACTGTTCAGCAAAGCCCAAATAAGAAGCACCAGGGGTATTATTACTGAGTTGCTTTAATGTCATTCCATGAGGTAATGAAACAGTAGTACCACCAATAACAGAACTTACTCTGTTAGCACTCTCAAAGAGTAACCTTTCTTGTTCTTCTGCTTCTTCTTCTGCGTTACATGAGCCGTTAAGAAAGTCTTGGCTGCTCAACGCATCATCTGCTTTAGTCTGCTCAATAGCATTAACGAATTTAGCTTCTTGTCTTGCCTTTTGTATGGTGAGGTCAAGTAATTCTGTTCTCTGATTAGTGAGGGAAAGAAGGTGGAAGAATGTACTAATACCTCTAGTAGAAGTTGCACGTTCTGCATTGAATACATGAATTACTGATTTTGCTGATACGAATTTGAAGTCTCCGTTAGCCTGTTCAATAGAATATTCTATTGGTCTGCCTACTTCGTCAAACTTAATACCATTCTCGTATTCAGTAGAACCCTCAGGAGATTTTACTTGCTGTGCTTCTACAATCTGAATTTTAGGTGTGAGTGTAGCAGGGTCAAAAGTCTTAACAATAAAAATTTCACCGTCTACATCATAGGCTTTACTTATGAAGTCCTGTAACTGTCTTCCTGTAAAGCGTCCTGTTACTTCTGGATTCTTCCACCACATAGCCCACATGTCACCAATCATCTTATTAGTAGTAATACTTGTGGTCATTGGTTGTGGTGTAATACCTCTACCAATGCTGTAAAGTGCCAAGTTATCTACTAATTCCTTTATTGTTCCGTCATTTCGGTAATAGTAGCGTGATTGCCCCAATATATTACTACGGTTATAATTGGTTAATTCCTTACTTGCTACTTGTGGTCTGGGTGTATGGGGTAGTTGGTTAGTTTCAACTCTATCTACCACTTCATAACCAGAAGTCCCTTTACCTAACATTCCCTTAAAAAAATTATACAATCCCACGAATTTTAGTCTTTCTATCAATTAAAGTACGAATTTAACAATACCTTTACCCTTGGTAATACATTTACCGTTCAACATATCAATGGCTGCTGTAAGAATATCCACCGCTGTTACAACATTAAAATCATAACTAATAGAAGAAGATAAGCCAATGTCACTCCAATTTGTAATTCGGCCCTTCACACCACTTGTAAGACATTGTTTCCTCATCTCTTTTAATTCCTACTCAGTAAAAGTTTCTGCTAGTGCTCTACTATACACTAATTTTTCTGTTCTATTCATTGTATTATTATTTAGTCAACGCTTCATGTATTAACAAGTTACTCCATGTATTCTAGCAACTGATTGTTACCGTTAGTAAGAAGCAAGTTAAGAAGTAAGGCGTATATCATGGTCTCGTTATCAAGATGGTGATTCGCTATCTTCTGTTTTCTTGGTCTCCATACATAATACCTACCTTCACGAATTCTTTTCTCTGCGTTAAGATGTTCTTCATATTCTTGTGGCGTTCCCTCAGGCTTGTCAAAGTGTGCCTTGTTTCTCTGTGTTCTCTGTCTGTTGAAGAATACCCAATCTTTAGCAGCATTAGCAGAGAATGAGAGAAGTAAAGCCTTTCTTACCCTTGTTTTAATACCACCGTTAGAAAGTTTTTCTTGTGTCTGAATCTGAATAATCTGAGGGGCTGCTACTGTATGTGATTCATACAACTTCTTACCAATGGCTTTACCTGCTTCACGCTTGAATGTTCTTTGTTCGTGTCCTTTCATGGAGTAGCACCTGTTATCTACTGTTACTGCATATACTTCTTGTGTTCTGTAACCACTATCTATACCCATGTTACTATTAGGAATAAGAAATTCTGCCTTTTTACTAAAAACATCATCCCAAGTGTATAATCTGCCACATTCAATAAGCATACTTTCATCTTGTGGATTCTCACTAAAAGCACGGATTGCATAATAAAAACTATCCTTCTGCACGTCTACGCTCATAAAGATTAGCGGTAATGCTCCGTTTAGAACCTCTTTCTTAAAGCGTTCACTCTCCTTGGTAATAATTTCTCCATTCTTACAAAGATAGCCCATTTTATCCCACTTCTGACCCATTACCTGACCCTCTACTTCTACTGTTGAAGTGATTATTACCTCATTCTGTTCTGTCCAAGGTAAGGCTAAGCGTTTCTGCGTGAAGATTTTTAACTGTGAAAAATCTCCGTCTTTAGCTCTACTCTTAGCATTCAAATATTCAGTAACTAGGGTAAAGGCATCTAAGAAACAAAATGCAGAAGTATGAAAACCTATCTTGTCATTAGGTGCTTGTGGATTCTCTGCTTCCCATAAGGAATTTGTATTAAACTATTGCAACTGTTGCTTAGTTGGTAGCCATTCACTACCACAGTTAGGGCATGTATAACATAATGTATTCTTTACTGCGTCAAAGTCAATGTTACCGTCATCATCAGTAGCGTTAGTGTCCCACTTTACCATTGAAAGGTTATAAGGGTTGTGGTTTTTACAATGAGGGCATACCCACTTGTATTCCTGTTGGTTAGTCTGCTCAAAGTAATTATTCAATTCACCACCTACATCACCTGCTTGTGATACTAATACAGCCCTTCCACCTTCACCCTGAAAGCGTGTAATACGCTTTACTGCTTCTTCTATATGTCCATTAGGGTAAAGCCAACATTCATCAGCCAATAATAACTTTACGCTTCTTCTTTGTAGGTTCTTTAAGTTACTTGCTCCTCTATTCCATAAGATAGCACCATTGTTAAAAATCTTTGTTTCTTTCATGTTAGCACCATGAGCGGTAGATATTAAGCCGTCAAAGATTCTGTTTTGCTTCAACATTGGAGTAAGTGAAGTGTCACAAAAGTCTTCTGAGTTAGCAGGGGTATCGGCAAGGAATAATACAGGGGCAGGGTCAGTTTGTATAGTGTATAAGGCTAGTAGTTTTAGTATTAGTGATTTTCCCCATTGAACAGGTACACATAATACCGATAATGTAGTATTGCTATTCATTGTCTGTCTTAAAGGTTCTATTAGGAATGGTGTTCTGTGTAGGTCTAGTTGCCCTGTATAAGGTGAATCAGGTATTGTTTCAATATACTTTTCAGCCCATTCTACTATATCTAATACTTCTACAGGTTGTAGCAAGTTTAGTAACTTCTTCTTGTATATCTTTAGTCCGTTAGTTCTTCTGTCTTTGGTCATCGTTGTTATTATTTACTAAAAAAGGAAGCCTTTACGCTTCCTTTATAATGTATTCTACTCCTTTTATGGTAATTCTGTTAGTGTTCCGTTTTCTAGCGGTCTGTATCTTCATCTTAAAAGCACCGTATGTATCTCCAAAGTGCTTACTTGCTTTCTTGTATGAATGAAAGAAGTAATTACCGCTACCTTTAACTTCCACCAATCTTATACATTTTCTACTTCGCGCTTTAAGATTATTGCGGTATGTCTCCCTTGCTCGCTCTATTCTCGTTCCATAAGTGTTATTCTATTGGCATGTAACTAACTCAAGATTTTCAACCCTGTTATCAGTCTTAACCTCGTTCTTATGGTTTATGTATAATCCGCTTGGTATTTCACCACAAAAAGCGGTATATACCAATCTGTGAACCAAGAAGTATCTTACTACTTTATTATTGGAAAGTGTTACTCTTTCGTAGCCTGTACGGTCATGGCCAGGTATTAAAAATTTCTGCTTTCTCTCACTCCATACTTTACCTGTATCAGTAATTTTATAAAGTCCTTCGTAACCTTTAATGTCTTTCATGTTCGTAACCATACTAATATTATACATGTGTTCTATTATTCTAATTCTTCAAGGTCTTCTTCTGGTTCTTCATCGCTGTTACACCAATCATCTGCTATGAATTCTGCCAAGTCTGCTATAATCTTATTAACCGCTTCTGTTACTTTCAAGCGTATTGTATCTTCATCACATTCTTTACATTCAATAGGTAATTGCTTAGTCATCTCAATTAGTCCTTTCTTTAATCTACTAATTTCCTTAGTTCTTGTCTCAATTACCGTATTCACATCAATTAAGTTATTTTCCTTTTGTAGAATCTGTAACTCTAGTAATCTACACTTTAACTTGGCATGTTCTAACTTTATACTCTTTTCAAGTAGTTCGTCTTCTGCTCCAAGTAAAGATTGTGCTTTTTCTTCTTCTTCTCGTATAGTTTCTTGTTCGTCAAGATATTCCGTTATCTTCTTCAAGTTATAACCTCTAGCAGTCTTTGTAAGTTCTGGTCTGTGCTTGTGCTTATACAAGGCTGTATAAGGTATTTGTAACTTATTAGCCACTTCTGTTAAGGTTTTACAGTATGTTGTTTCTTTGCTCATCGTTATTACTATTATTTAGGGAATGAAAAAAGGAGTATAACCTAATTGGTCATACTCCCTTTTAATTATGGCTACTAACTTATTTATACAATGGCTTTATGTATGTCTAATGTTTTACAACGCTTCTATTATAACGATGTTCTTTTTATTATTTAGTAGTTTTTAGTAACTCTTTGTTACTTTTTGTAATCTTCTACTACGAATATACAAGGATTATCTGTTACTTTATGGTAAAGGTCATGTACGGTGTGTATCTGAGTTGGTGTAATACTGTCACATGAAGTCATGAATAAGGCAACTAGAATACCAATAATAGCACCTGTTACCAATTTTGCTACTGTCTCATTACATCCCCATTTCAAGAGTAGTTCAAGTAACTTCTTGTAACCTGTTTTTACTGCCTGTTCTTTGTTCTGATTCTCGTTATTCATACTCTTATTTATGTTTAGCCTATTTCTGAATAATAAACTTCAACATTCCAATATTTATCTCGTATCTGTTGCAAGGCTGTTTCTAAATCACTATTACCATTAAGAGTATTAGATACGCCAAGAGTAATAGTGTTGTAGTTGCCAGAAGAAGAAATTACCTTTGCAATGTGTTGGACTGATGCAAGGTCTAACTGTGTACACTCACCAGCATGACTTCCGAACATTGCATAAGCATTTTGTAAGTTGCTCAAATCACCACGGAAATGTTTTAGACTCATGCAGCCTTGGAAACAATATGACATATCTATGACTTGTGGCGTTAGGCAGTTCCAACTTTCTAATTGTTGGCAATAATAAAATGCCTAGTAGAGGTTCAGAATTTTGGGCATATAACTGTTAAATTCTTTTAGGCTGGAGTATCCATATTCAGGACACCAGTATTGGAAATTACTGCTTGTGTTTGTAAGATTTTCAAGGTTGTAATTCCATGCACCATTTTCATCAAGGTCATTACGCCAATCACTATTTACATTAGCCATATCGTCAGTATTGTAACAATCTTTATACTTGGTTAGATAACCTTTACTAACCCAGATGTAGTAATCTCCGATGCTGAATGATGAACTGTTATTATTAGAACCGCTATCTGATGAACCACCACCACTTGAACTACCCCCTAATTCGTCAAAAGTATAACAATAGTTATTCGTGTTTCCGTATGAATCTAATGTTTGAATCCAGATACCCCCATTAGGACGCAACTTGTCATATTCGGGGCAATTACTATCCACGGTTTGTGGCGGGTAAAATCTTATAGTTTGTTCTCCACCAAAATGTGAAGTTCCCGATTTAAGTACAATTTCTGAACCAGTTGTAACAGCACTAAATCCGATAGCAACGCCGTAAGTATTAGACTCTGCACCCCAACCTATTGCAACAGCTCTGTTATCAGTTCTTGCAATTGTGCCTATACTTATTCCGTCTTCCCCACCTTGTGATTTATAACCAATGGCAATACTTCTTTCACCTGTTGCATTTGATTCTTGTCCAAGTGCTACTGTATAATAACCTGTTGATTTTGCACTATTGCCAAGGGCAACGGAAAATCCACCTGTTGATTTTGCACTATTGCCAAGGGCAACTGAAAAATTACCTGCCCCTGTATTGTTTGCACCTCTACCTATAGAAGTAGAACCAATAGCATCAGCCTTTGCACCCTCACCTAAAGCAACTGATGTAGAAATTGCTTCTGCTTTATGACCGATTGCGATAGATTTTTGACCTTTTGCTTTTGCGTCCTTACCAATAGCAATACTTTCTTTACTTATTTCTGCGTTATCTGTGTCTTCTACTGTAGAAGCACCATTACCAATAGCAACTGATTGTTGTCCCGCAGAAGAGGCATTACCAATAGCCACATTGTCAATATCACTTTCTCCTAAATTGCTGTTTACATCTGTTCCTATTGCTACACCCCAATTTGCTTTTGACCTTGTGCCAATTGTTACACCGTTTCCATTAGATGAACCATAGCCAATAGTAACGCCACTACTTTGTAAAGTAGAATTATAGCCTATGGCAATACCGTTTATTACAGAATCTGATACAACAGGTAATTCTTCCGTGTTTGATTTAGTAACAGCCCAATCAATACCGCCGCTTTCACCTACTGGGCCTTGTTCACCCTGTGGGCCTTGTTCACCTTGAATTCCTTGCTCACCTCTATCTCCCTTATCGCCTTTCTCGCCACGCTCACCCTGTGGGCCTTGTAATCCCTTTTCAATAGTCAAGGTTACTTCTGTTGTGTCTGCATCAATAGTTACATCTGCAATAGTGGAGTATTCAGCACTTACTTCTTCACTACCGTTACAAATTCTACTTGCTACCTCAATTCTACCTTCTAAAATCTTAAACTCTCTATTAGTGCTGTTTTGTTTAATGAATACTTGGTAATCGTGGCTACCTCTATTTAATGCAGGTATAACTAACACGCACCCCTTATCTGTGTGTTCTGTTACATCAAAATGTGTATGGTGTACCTGACTTGAACACATACAGCCCAATACAGGCTTACAATAGCCATATACGCTATAATTAGTAAAATCTTCTGTGCTTACTACATTTAAGCTTATTTTATACTTTGCCCCCTCTATGGTCTCAATAACTTTATTCTTCATTATACTTTTATTTAGTATTTTACCCCTTTTTTAACTCTCTCTGATATTACTTTTAGCTCTACTAATACTAAACCCTATTACCATACTCACCAATTAGTATTATTCATACATATTTTAGTAGTACCTCACCCTGTTCTTTTTTAGTTCGTGAAGTAAATTCAAATTTGGGCGGTTTTAGCGGAGAGTCAAGGGTTTCCGCCCTTCATATTACCACCCCTAAAAAGATTCCTTTGGTTGTCAGCGGCTTATAATTCCTATAAAGGGTAGGGGGATTAGAAAATTCGTGAAAAGTGCTGAAATTTAGCCATTTTTGACCCTTTTTTACTTCAGTTTCCATAACTATTCGCCACAACTTCTAAAAATTTCAATAACTCAACTAATCAGGAGTATCAGCATTAACTGCCAATACTCCATTAGTATAACTGTGTTCTATTAGTGTTTTACTACTACTATTATTAGTAGTGTTATTAGTGGTTATTATTCTTCCAACTTCTCATTCTTTCGTGTATCTCTCTTGCCATGTCTTCTACTACCAAGTAACCACCAAAAGTAAGCACCAATAAGAAAGGTATGGCTGCTAATACTGTTACTACTGTGATTATCCAATCTGCTATATTCATTAGGCTTCTTCTCCTTTCTTCTGGTTATAAGCTTCAAGTCTCTGTTGGTAATGTTCTGAAGTTGGTATAATTTTTATAACAGCGTCAGGTGTAATGTCTATGTACATCTTCTGAGGCGTAGTTGAATAGTAGAGTCTATAATTCCATGTTAAGCGGTTCTGCTCAGGGTATGCTGTAATGAATGCTGTAATGCTGTTAAACTCCTCTATAACCTTATTAGAGGGGTCATTATGAGGTTCTGTAATAACCGTGAATGTCTGCTTAATTCTCTTCTTACCTGTTTCTGTAAAGCGTATTCTCTAATTCCTTGTACCGTGGTTACAGTTCTCTCTTGGTGTAACTGCTTCAAGATTGGTATAAACAATGTTACCTTGTGCGTCAAAGAGAATGAGATTATTAGCCTTGTTTTCGTCAATGTGGTTAATTTGCTTTCCCTCAGGAACATCACCAATAAAAGCTTCATATATCAATTTATGTAAGAGTCTTGTAACCCTGTTGTTACTGTCATCTTTCAAGGTAACAGCCATGTATCTATTCTTTCTATTACCCTCATTCAAGTAAGTATCTGTTTCACGATTGTATACTCTACCGTCTGAGTAGATAATGTACCGTGTAAGATTAGGTAATATTGCTACCTTAACTATTCCACTAATGTTACCATTCTTGGTAACTCCGTCAGTCTATGTATTAATGTTATTTGCCATAATTTATAATGTGGTTGAATTGTTGTATTCAACTCTCTATTATTATTTAGTCTATTCAATGTTAAAAAACTATACAAATTAGAAAAAAGTTGTAAAATTTGCAAAAAAAATTAGCCACAGCGGTTAAACTGTGGCTTTCATGGCTGTATATTATGTGTTTTAATCTGTAATTATATCAAGTCAAAGTATTGATTAGTTAAAACTTCTATCCCCTCAAAGTCATTATTAGGTGTATCTGTCATGAATTCGGCTTCATGTTCTATTGGCTCATGTCTAATGTCTGTGGATTCTTCACCGTGGATATGCGTAGCACTCAATGTACTCTTTATTACTGCTGTTGGCTAATAACCTCATGGCAATACTTGCCACATGTTAGCCATGTAAAATAATATAAGACCTTGGATTAACACAACAGAACTACATCTTTACTCAACTCGTAACCCACTCCGTTACACTCCGTGTGTTACGGTTGAAAATAATTCAACCTAATAGGTCCTTCTTCTTATGGGTTATATTATTTTCATCTGTAACAGTCTAGTCTAGTAACAGGTCTAGTAGTGAATAAAAGTGAATGTATGTCATTGTATCCAACATCTTATATTATTTTACATGGCTATATCTTGGCAGGTACTGCCATTGGAGTATTAGCCAAGAGGTTATTAGTTCTGTCAGTTAAGTTCTGTCAGTTATCCTATATTGTATAAGTTGCACCGTTCAATGTCACCTTATCACCAACAGTCTTACCTTTCAATGTTCTGCTTACTTTCATCTTATTTGTATTAAGTTCTTTGGCAAGTATTGCCATTGAAGCACACTTAATAACAGTATTGTCTTCTCTTAGTAATGTTATTGGCTTACTACCATGTTTCTTATTAGTAGTATTGATATTACCACCATTCTTACAACATCTTGTTATACTACATGCTGCAACCTTTAATTCTTTGGCTGCTTCATTCTTGCTGTTGAAAGTTCGTACATTACCACATTCATCAGTAATAGTAACTGCTTCTGTTGGTCTTCTCTTTAGTTCAACTTCATTACCACAGTCAAAGTAATAACCTTTTCTACACACCTTACCATGAATACATGAAGTCTTGAATGCCTTTAAGTTCATCTGAAAGTAATGAGAAGTTTTAGTGAATTCTTTTTCTTCTTCCACTATCAAGCCATTATTAGCAATCATTCTTTTATTCTTTTCTTCTCTTTCCACAGAATACACAGTATATCCTAAGTTTTCATACTTGGTCTTCATTGAGTTACCAATGTAAATTTTCATCTGGTTATTCTGCTTCATACGATGTATAAAGTAAAGTGGTTCTTCATTACACTTGGTGGTATATTCATCAATCTTGGTAAGTGCTTCTTCTGCTGCTTTCTAGTGTTCCTTATTAGCAACACTTGCGTCAATGAGTCTTCTTCTAATAACGGTTTCTTCCACAGTCTCACCATATATGTTACGGTCAAAGTCTTCACCAAGAATGTAACCCTTACTTCTTCTTTCCTTTTCAAATTCTTTACTCATACCAAGTAGCAACATTACACACTCACCACTATTAGCCATGTCATGCTGTTCTTTAGTTCTTTTCTCACTTGGTATAATGTAGGCTTGTAGAAGTCTTGCTTCATGAAGTAGTGGCTCAATTTCTGCTTTCTTTTCTTCAATATCTTTAACAATGTTGTTAATCTCAAGTTGTTCTTCATTAGTTAAAGGTCTTGGTATTCTGCGTAAGTTATACACTTGGTCTTTATCTGTGGTGAAGAGGTAGTTACCGTTATCAAACCAATACAATGAATTATCCACATGGTCAGGGTGAATAGTTTTCAAGGTGGTTATAATATCCTCATCTGTTACCACTCTTTCCTTTACTTCATGTTCCCTAGTTTCAATACCACATTCAATACTTTTACTTTTACCACATTTCCACATCTTCTTATGTTCTGTGGTATAAGTAGTGGTTACAACAGTTGGCTTTACTTCTATACGCTCCACATTGGTTACATTGTGTTCTTTACTGTAACTCTGTAACCACTCGTAACGCTTGTGTATGTTCTCAATCTTTCGCTTCTGCTTCTCATCTTGTGAATTCATTACAGAATCCACCAAGGAATTTATATCAATCATTGTACTCATCAGTCTTATTTAGTATTATACTCATGTTCTTTTGTTAAAAAGTTATACAAAAATGTGAATTTCTGTAATTTTTTTCAAGAAGTCAATGGGGGCCGAATGTTTTTCATTCAACCCATAGAGAACATGCGTATAATATAAGGGTAGTAAGTCATGAATCACTAAATAAGAGTGAGTGAAGAATTAGTAATAATTCAAGCCATAGGTGAGGAATTAGTAATAATCCAAGCCATACAGTTTTTAGGGGTGAATTTATATCAAACATGCGTATTCATCACAGTTAAAAACATACCAAGGTCTAACCCCTACTTGGTATGTTTTTTTATTTGCCAATTCATACCATGAATGGTATTTCATTTACCTCACAGAATGGCGTATAAGGGGGTATTAGTTGTTTTAGTAGTCCATGTACCACAGAAAGGGTAAAGGGCTGCTGTTGGTCATTCTGAGTGGTAACAAAAAAAGGCAGCAGGGGGTTGCCCTACTGCCCAATAAATTACTTGCTAAAAGATGTTATTCTTCTGGTATTTCATCCCATTTAGCAATGAATGCTTTTGCTTCAGGGGAATAGTCGTTAATGTCAATATCACTAAAAATAGTGTTGTTATATATCTCGTCTGCAATCCAAGATGAATTACCCATGAATAAGCAGTACGCAGTATAAATTTCAATGTTATCTAAACAAAGAATTTCACTAATAGAAATCCTTGTACCTTCGTATTCAATTAACTCACTTCCCTTATCATCAGAAGTAATAGCACATTCTAAATACTCTACTTCTTCTTGTGTTAATTCTGTTTTTACTTTAAGCCAATTATCTGTATTTAACATATTCTTGGCTGTAAGAATTTTGTGAGCATTGGGATATTCTTTCTCTGTTACTTCTCGCCAATAGCTCATTATTTCATCATAAGCATCAGAAAGAATAAAGATTAACGCTTTTTTGTTGTCTATTTTTACTATTGTCTCCATAGTACCGTTGTTATTCATTTGTTCTTCGTCCATAATAGTATTAGTAAAGTGTTTAGTGGATTGTTTAATAAGTAATTACTTCTTTCTTACTGCTGCATTAACCTGTTCAACTACAGCTTGCTTAATCGCCGTGTCTGTGTTTACTGTGCTCATGTCTTGTAGTAGTGGTTGTTTGCCCCACAAGTAAAGTGTATCTGTTCAAGGTAGTATGTCAAGCCAAAAATTC
The DNA here is from genome assembly GCA_017399165.1 of Akkermansia sp. Lineage (GTDB taxonomy): Bacteria > Verrucomicrobiota > Verrucomicrobiia > Verrucomicrobiales > Akkermansiaceae > Akkermansia. The sequence goes on along the minus strand of JAFQEF010000108.1, from coordinate 4,918 downwards.
AAAAAAGTAAAAAGGAGTATAGCTTTTATTTTGGAATAAAAGAAAAGGAGTATAACCAATGTGGCTATACTCCCTGTAAAGTGATGTGAAGTTGTTCTACTGTGGCGAATTATCAGTTGTAAGTATATTGGCTACTTCTTCACCGTATTGGTCAATGAGTGCTTGCTGTTGCTGCTTCTCTGCTTCAACCTTGTCAAGTAGAATACTTGTAAGTAGTGCTGTTCCGTCATTGGTATACCGTATATCTTCGTTAATCTCTGCTTGTCTCTGCTGCTTCTTCTTTTCCTCAAGTGCGTCTTCGTAGGCAATCTTCATACCATACTTTCCTAAAGGCTGCTGTGCCACTCTGTAAGCCAAGTAATCTATCATTGCTGCTGTTGCTGCTTTAGGGTCTGCTTCTCTGTCAAGATAGAACCTAGCAGTAGTGTTATTAGGTGCATGTCCTTGTAAGTAGTCAATGTTATTCATGTTGAAATTAGCATTAGAAAGAAGTGTACCAACAGTACCACGCAAACTATACATTGAATATCCCATGATTTTCTTACCCCCTGTTTTTAGAACCTGAGTTAAGCCGAACTTCTTTCTAAAGAATACAAAAAACTTATTCAATTCAATTTTTGTAGAACTGTAAAGGTAATCAGCCATAGAAGTTTTAGCTTCTTTCTTGGTATAGTGGTTGAAACTAAAAACATACTCTTTAGAACATGGCTTACACTTCTTGTGCATATCACGCAATGTTACAAACAGTTCTAATAAGTGAGGTGTGAGCCACAGTACAGATTTTATACCTTTTCTTTTAGTCTTGTTATGTTCTATGGTAAGTGTTCTGTTGTCAAAGTCTATTTGTTCCCACTTCATGAGTATTACATCTTTAGGGCGTACACCACAAATAGAAAGAATGTAAAGAATAGCATACACTTGAAATCTTAATTCTTTAGTTTGGTTCTTTGTATGTTTCCACACTTTAGCCTCGTCAAGTAGTGTTTTCACTAACTGAGGTGTAAATGTTTTCTTGTGTATTACAGGTTCTTCTTCTGCTACATCTTCTACTTTTAGTGTCCGAAAAGGATTAGTATATTTCAGGCTGCTTTCTTCGTAAGCAATCATTACCCTGTTGAACACAAAACCACATCTTACCCAGCGTGATTTTTTATAAGCAAAACTTCTTTTCTGTTCTGTCATCCACCCTGCAAATTCAAGTGCTATCTTCTTGTTCACCTTGTGTAAGTAAAGAGAACCATACTTTTCTTCTAAGAATAGTATAAAATCTTTTATACACAGTTTAGCTTTTTTTATTTGCTCAATTTTGGTAGTAGTAGTAAGTCTGTCACCTTGTAAGTTCTTCAAGTAATCAACTGCAAGTATAGGCTTCTCACCTTCCAAGTTATCATTAGTAATACCTGAAAGTTTTTCTTGTGCAGCCTTAGAACAGTTTTCTTCTTGTTCACTTGCCCATGTCTCAAGCTCACGAATTTTAGCTTTTCTCTCTGCTGCTGTTGGTTTCTTCTTACCTGCTGTGAATTGCTTTCGTGCATAGAGGGGTCTACCACTCAGGGCTGCTAATTCGTCCTTGTAGATAACTTGGTAAGCGTTTAACTTAGTGTTGTATGTTACTTTCATTGTTACTGTGTGGAGTGTTGCCCCAGGTAAGCATACATGAAAGGTCCTCAAAGTCAAGCGTTTTGTTGAAAAAAGTCTGTAAAAATGGGTCTGAAAAAGGCTATATTCTAATGCAGGATACAAAATCGGAAAAACTATAAACCCCTAATACAGAAGCATTAGGGGAAAAGTTGTAATTTTCAGAAATTTGTATTCAGCATTTTTGTTGCCGATGGCGTGAAAAACTGAGCCAAAAGCCGAGGATTTGCTCGAAGTGGAGCCCTTGGTCTGCCGGGTGCGGGTCATGGTCTTGCGGGTGGTGTTTTGTGTGTTTTAGCGGGTGATTTTCTCCATGAACATCTGCTTGAACTGAGCTTGCCTCCTTGCTCCGCTGGCAATCATGAAGAGCCCGGCCCCCTTGCTATGGTACTCCCACAGCTGCCCGATGGTGTTCTTTTCTGCCGTGTCTGCGTTCGTGATAAGATGCTCGCCCTTGTACTCCACGACAAGGATTCGCCCATCCGTGAGCTTCGCGATAAAGTCAGGATAGAATCGGTCGGTCGCTGTTGGCAGGTGGAACGATGACGGATGCCCCGCTTTGTTACGAATCCAATACTGTACCTCCGGTAAGGAGTCCAGCATCTTGGCGCACTCAAATTCTTCGCCGTCTTCGGTACCATCAAAGCGTGGCACTTTAGGCAGGAAGTGCTTTTTGAATACAAAGGAGCCATTATATGCCAAATCGTCATCATACATGCCTTCGTGGAACTCGAATCCCTGTTCAAAATCGACTTCTACTCTGGAGGTCTGTCCGAAAAGGCTCAGCTGGTACGCCGTCTTCTTCATCTTCTGACGCGCCCGGCTGATTTCGAAGTTCAGGCGATTGGCGAGGGAATACTTCGCCATCATGAGTCTTGCAATACTCAGCCCGTAGTTGACTACCAACCTATGCACGACCGCCGACAACCATTTGAGCATCTGAGCTTGATTGATGTCGTTCTGGCGCACCTTTCTATCCAGCCAGTTGACCAGAGTTGCCTCTGTCCATCCTTCCGGCTGCACGCTTTCCAGATTCAGTATCATCTGCTGGTCCTGATTGTTGGAATAAACGAGTTTTTGGCGGTTGATGGGGTCGCCCACGATATCAATCTCAACCACAGTACCGTTGGAATCCGGTGCAATGCTTTGCGGGGGGATGTCTACTTCTGCAAAGTCGTTGATATCCCACGGGAACACTTCTACCATGTAGTCCAGTTCAGCCGGGACAAGTTCTCCCTGCAGCTCAGTCATCAGGCGAGGCACTATCAGCTTCTCGCCTAATTCCGCCGGGCTTTTCGGAGCCGGTTTCAAGTTTTGGATGTAGGCCTCGCGATTCCTGCGGAGCGTGTCCGCTACCTCCTTGGCTTGTTTTCGCTTTTGCTCCGGTAAACGCTCTGCCACCTTGTTGACCTCAGATTCTGTGGCTTCTATGGTCAGGAAGATAGTCTTGCCGCCCTTGCCGTCATCCTCCAATTTGACATGTTCCGTCTCCTCCACCTGTTCGGCCTCTGCCAGAGTAAGGGATATTCCGGAGCTATAGTAGCCAAGTTCCTTGAGCAAGTCTTCCCGGGCCACCTGTTCCACGCAGTCTGCGGCCACTTGTTCGTCAAAGCCGTTTTCATTGAGACAAGATATGATGTCTTGCGCGGCTTCACTGAAGGACGGAGACATGACGAAAGCATAGGACTTGTTCAGCTTGGAGAGTGTTCGCTTGCGGGCGTAAGGCATACGCATTACGCGACCGAGAAGCTGCTGGATAGCAGTATTACTCTTAATGTTGGAAACGGAACAAAGAATGTATGCAAAGGGACAATCCCACCCCTCCTTGAGGGCTTCAATGGTAATGACAAAGCGAATCTGGCAAGAAGGCTGGAACAGGTCGATATTATCCAACTCTTTTTGCTCACCGGTAACGATAGCTATCTGCCCTTCCGGAATGTTGTGCACAGTCATCAGGTGCTCTCGTATCAGCTCGGGGATAAGCCGGGTTTCGACTCCCTTCTGCTTGCTTTGAGCCTGAATCAGCGCAATGGGACGCAAGTATTCCCGCTCTCGCTCTGCCTGTACTTCGAGGAATTTCTGCTGATGTATGGTCAGTTGAATGGCTTTCTCCCAGTCGCCGCACGCATCCAGCACGATAGGAATCTTAATCATTTCCTCGTCTTTCAATTCAAGCGCGGTCACGTTGTACAGCGTATTGTTCTTGGTGTACGGTGTGGCCGTGAGCTCCAGAATGATGCTGGGATTGAGGCGCGAGTGCATCTCTTTCGAGAGGTCTGTCACCGCCTTGTGAGCCTCGTCCACGATAATGACGGGGCGATAGTGGCGCAGCAGGTTCGCAAATGAGAATTTGAGCGTCCCATCTTCGTGCAGTTCCATCCCATTCTCCTTGCGGATGGTGCTGAAATGCGGCTCCAGATTTTCGTTGTGCTTGTATACGTTGTACTTGTCCGTATTGCTTTGCCGGAAGCTCTGCATGGTGCTCACAATGATGCAGAGATTTTGAGACAGATCTGCCGGGCGAATATCGAACTTCTCATCTAGGTCAAAAACGCGTACCCGGCCACCGAACTGTTCATCTATCACTTTTCGGTAGGCGTGGCGCGAATTTTTGAGAGCTTCGGCGGTTTGCTTGCGGATGGTATCGCTCGGGCAGAACCAGAGCACTACCGGATTTTCGCAATCACTCCAGGAGTCTGCTATGATGCGGAGAGAATAGGCCCCCAGTATTGTCTTACCGCCGCCCGTGGGTACCTTGAGGCAGACTCGCGGCGTATTGGGGAGGTCGCTCAGTTCCTTATAACCACGGAGAGCTCCCAAGCGGGTTCTGATATCGAACGGCTCCGTTACTTTTTCGTAAGCTTCCTTGGCTCCAAGAATGCGGGCTTCATTCAGATACTCCTTGAGTATCGCAAGCGTTTTCTGTTGATATTTTTTCAGTTCCATATCAGCGGGCCTTTACATCATAGGGGATTTGCTTGAATACCACTCCTTGCTCACGCAGGCGGTCGTCACCCATGCGACAGGATTCTCCATACACTACTATTTTCTTCACTTCTGAATATCCCTGCAGCTCCAGCTCATCCTTGAGCTTGCGCAGGACTACAGAGGTAAGCACCTCGGTGGAGGACGATTCCGGATGCAGTACCACATACGCCACATCATCATGTACGCCCAAGATTGCAGAGGTATCTGTTCGCCCTGTTGCTATGGGGGAATACGTTTCGGAGAACCAGATATGCGCAGAGAGATTCTTGAATGTGACCTCGCGGGAAATCAG
>JAFQEF010000107.1 GCA_017399165.1 Akkermansia sp. | reverse complement strand
GATAAATAAGTGCAGGGTGGAAAAGCAATAATCATATCCCAGCGGCCACCCACAAAGTGTGGTGTACCGTCTGCGGTATGGAAAAGCACAAACCCATCAAGCAACGGGAGCACATCCTTTTGTATGTGCCACTCTGGGTGGCCGCCGGAGCACGGGATAATGTCGCAACTGTAAGCATTGTGGCCGAGCCTGCGTAGCGCAACAGTAACCGCTTGGCTTTCCTCACAAGCTACAAGTATATTCACGCCTTTACCTCCTTATCGGGCGGCTCAAACATTCTGCGGTGCACAGCACCCTTTTTGTAGTAACTGCGGGGCAATTCCTTTGCCCAAAATGGGCAGTTGATACGCACCGGCTCACCCTCGGAGGGCAAGTGCAGGCAGATGCCCACATTACGGCAGTTGTTGCAGCTGTTGAGCTTTTTAATTTGGTTGAGTTGCACCACCGCTTGCTCATAGGCCTTTTTGTAGTCCTCAAGCGTGGGCTCCCCGTTTTCGTCAAAGGGCTCCGGCGGCAGGTGCGTTGTTTTATCGGTATAAAAACAGTATTGCAGCTCAAGCTGTGCACCGGGGCTCGTTCTATATCCAGGCAGGAAAGCAACCACATCCGCTGTGTCAATCATTGCAAAGCAGATACGCATATAATCTGCGGGCTGCATCCCTTTTGGCATCCAGGAGGGGTTAAGCACGATGTAACCCTTTTTTTTGTACTCCTCGGCTGCCGCCTCAAATTTTGCTTTATAATTGGGATCGCCGGTAATTTTGCCGGCAATGTAGATCTTAACGCTCATACTTGTTTACCTCGTTTCCCCACACATCCCAGCCGGGCGTGGTAGTTCGGGCAAAAAGCTCTATGTACGAGTGATCCCCCCCCGTAAGTTCACGGATGCGATCCCGTGCCTCTGCGGGCTTTTGGGAGTGCTGGCGTACCGGCGTTATAATGATCTGCCGCACGCTGTGCGATGCCACAAACTTTTTTGCCTTGGTATTCTTGCTTACACCAAGCAGGCAAACCTCTGCATTTGCCCTGGTGTAGGAGCCGCCACCCATAAACAGGGTGGGTGCCTTTTTGTTTTGTTTCACCCACACAAACGCTGCTGTTTTGTAGGTAAAGCCCCAGGCCTCCATAACCTTTAATGCCTCCGGCAAATTCGGGAAAGTGGCCCACATAAAGAGCACGGCATCATCGGTGCAAATATCCCGCACGGGCATATTACATAATGCCTCGGTGCTCATCGTATCGTAATGGTGCTTGGCGGCACCCCTGCCGCCTTGCTGATAAGCCCAGGGTGGATCTGCGTATATAACGCTATATTTTTTATTTGGTACGGGTATCATCCTGTACTGCCTCCTTGTGCCCAGGGCACGGGTACTCTTGCTTATAAAAATAAGGGTACGGCACCGGCGTATTTGCGTAGCCGTTCCAATGCTCTATATAGTCGCAATAATCGCACTCGGAAACAACCACACCCTGCACAACGCTTTGGCTCTTTTTATGATGCACACAGTTAATACATTTGGGTGGTATGCTTGCCATCCGTACTGCCT
>JAFQEF010000106.1 GCA_017399165.1 Akkermansia sp. | reverse complement strand
TATATAAGCATTGTATGCAATACTAATATATTATATTAAAATCCCTTGTTTATATACAGCGTTTTAAGAAATTTATAATCAGCAAATAAGATACATTTGATAAATTTTGCATGACACAATCCCCAATGCGTTTGCCCTGATTGTCAACTACCTTTTTTTAAAAATAGTTGATTCAAAAATAAGCGTTAAATTGTTTGGCTTGCCTTTGTTCACGCTAAACAGACGTAGTGGGATGATTAGGGTCGCTCTTTTAGGAATTCCTGTTTATAAATCTATGCCTGTACCATATAAAAAACTTAATGTTTAACTGTAAAGCATTAATATTGACGTTGTTATAAATTATGAAAATTTTCCAACGAATAAAGGAACGAAAAGAAAGCCGATACTATTTTTGCGGCATAATGATATATAGCAGACGGCGTGTAGGATGGTTTAGGGAAACCACCATTATGGGGATAACTTTAAAAAAGAATTTGAAGAATAAAAAAATAATTAAGGCCGAGCAACGTATTTTTAAGCGAGCAAAGATATACGATGCATCCGGTGACGAAAAAAATATTTTATGCTTTGATTGCTTAAGCCATCCATATGCGGAAGCAATAGATGCATGGTCATTATTTCAATACTTAAAAAAAATGGGGAAACCCGTATTTTATGTTATACTGAAAAAAAACGCTTTGTACGATAAATTACTCAAGAAAGGGCAATTGGATGGCATAATAGGTATCAATTCGGAAGAAGAATTGATACTACAATATGGTGATATAATAAGTAAAACAAATATAGTATTTTGTAGTTATGGTTATGCGAAAAGTGACTTGTTTAGCAAGTTGAGTACCTTAAAATATGTATTTATAGAACATGGAGTGACGCTGCTCAAGAAAATAGCAATGGATATGTACTATGACAAAGAGAAAGGTTTGTTTGATTACATGCTGACTCCGACAAAACTTACTTTGTCGATGTATGAGCAATATAATGTAATGCACGGAAGAAGAATATGTACAGGGATGCCAAGATGGGATAATTTATTAAAGAATGCACCCCATGAAACAAAGAATGTTTTTTTGTTTTTTACTTGGCGATATTCATTTTTACATAATGTGTCGACAAAACAGCCCTATTTTAAAAGATTGCAGGTGTTTATAGATTCACTTGTCCGATTGGTGGAGAAAACAGATATTAAGGTGTTTATTGGAGTGCATCATATGATTTATAGTCTTAAAAGTAGTGCAGAGCCTGTATTTAAAGGCGTAGAATTAATTGATACCGCAGGTATCTCTGAAATGATTAAAAAAGCAGATTTATTCATTACGGATTATAGCTCCGTATGCTTTGATTTGATGTATAGCGATGTCCCTGTCATTTTTTACCGGCATGATGCAGATGTTGTTTATGCAGACCAACGAGATAATGATGCTCTGATTTCAGCAAAAGACTCCGACTCAAGTCTTTACAACATATTTTATGACGTAGAATCCACTTTGCAGCAAGTAAAATACTATATTGAACACGATTTTGAATTAGAAAAAGATAAAAAGGAAATTAATAAAAACATATTCTGGGAGAAAGGTAACAATTGTCAAAACCTTATCAATATCATAGAGCAAGAGGATTTTAGATGAAATTCAATGCCTGTTAAGGTGTAGTTGGGAGGCTACCCCTTAACTCATAAAAAAGGAAAAATTTTATCCCTTTTTATTGGAGTGCGGTGAGGACATCCGGCGGGAGGGGGGATTGACCGGTGGCTGCGGCGCATTGCTCTAATTGCTCTACCGTGCGAGCCCCGATGAGAACGGAGGTAATCTCCTCCCTGCGCAGTAACCAACGCAGGGCTAATTGAGTGAGGGGTATGCCGGCGGCATCTGCAATGTTTTGCAGGTGGCGCACGCGCTCCATATCCGCTTGTACTTTATCTTCATCCAGGAATACGGAGGATGCATCTGCCGCGCGGGATGCAGCGGGCAGGGTGCCACACAAATACTTGCCGGTAAGCATTCCTTGCGCCAGGGGGGAGAACACAATACTGCCTGTCTGTTCCTCTGCCACGGTGGGCAGGGTTTCTGCCTCGCAGGCGCGGTCCAGCAAGTTGTAGCGGAACTGGTGCAGCAGGCAGGGCACTTTTTCTGCCCGCAGCATAGCGCATGCCTGCTTAAAGAGGGCAGGCGGGTATTTGGAGAGCCCTATGTAAAGAGCTTTACCACTGCGCACAATATCAACCAAGGCACCAATCGTTTCCTCCAAGGGGGTGTGGGGATCCGGGCGGTGGTGGTAAAAGACATCCACATAATCCAGTTGCAAGCGGCGCAGGCTTTGGTTGAGCCCGGCTATCAGGTGCTTGCGAGACCCCCAATCGCCATACACTCCCCGCCACATTAAATGCCCGGCTTTGGTGGAGATGAACATTTCATCCCGCAGCCCCGCAAAATGGCTTTTCAACAGGCGGCCAAAGCACGCCTCTGCACTGCCGGGGGGCGGCCCGTAGTTGTCTGCCAAGTCAAAGTGGCAAATACCCAGCTCCATGGCACGTGCTATCATGTCGCGGCATTCCGCCGTATCTGCCCCGGCGCCGAAATTGTGCCAAAGCCCCAGTGAAATCTCGGGCAGCAGAATTCCGCTGTTTCCGCAACGCCTGTATGTCATGCCTGTTGTCATCTTGTGTGTATTCTACAAATATCTCTGCCTGCTGTCAAGTGACGGATAAAAAAATGTTTAATGTTTGATGTTTAATGTTTGATGTTTAATGTTTGATGTTTCCGCCGCCGCTGTTGGTGCAGCTTTGGCGTGACATGTAATGTTTAATGTGAGCGTGGGCCGAATTCGCAAGCCCCCTTGCGGGGCGAAATAACATAGGCAGGGGCGTTAGCCCCTGTTAGCTGTGAAAAATAAATATGAGCTCGAGGAGCGTAGCGACGAGGCCGACAGATGTGCATAGCGCAGGGCGTAAGCCCGGAGCGGCGCGGGACTCGGGGTTAACACCCGTGGGGATAGTGTCGGCCTCCTCGCGATGCTCGTCGGGCTCAATATTATTTTTTGATGGTTTGCAGGGGTCGCGCGTGGACTGCGTGCACGCGCGACCGCCTGCCTATGCTATTTCGCCCCTCACGGGGCTGGGAATGTTTAATGTTTCCGCCGCCGCTGCCGGTGGCAGCTTTGGCGTGACATGTAATGTTTAAAGTGAGCGTAAGTCGAATTCTCAAGCCCCCCCTTGTGGGGCAAACCTTGCATGATAGCTTGCCCTCACGGGCTCGCATGAACAGAGCACCATATAATGGTATTTGTTGTAAAAACGCCCGCAAGGGGATTCCTTGCGGGCGGGATAAAAGATGGCGTGCGGGTTATCAGGACTCCGCCGGCAGGAAACTTTCTGCCGGAATGAGCGTGCGCTCTGTTTGCTTGCCGTTATGCGGACCGCGGTTCCACTCCAGCTTGAGGGTGCCTGCTGCGCTTTCTCCCTGCACCACGGTAATGGTGATGGGGTGTAAGCCTTTGCTGAGCGGTATGCCTTTTTTGCCTGTTTTTTCGGCATTAAGTTCCACCGTGTTGGCGGCGGATGACTCTGTGGCCGTGCTGCCGGGTATGTAGTTAAAGTCTGCATCCACCAGGTTGAAATTATGCAGTTTCACAAATGCCTTGGTGCCCGGTACATCGCTGAGCGTGAGGTAGAAATGCCAATGGTTACCATCTGCCGGTACATTAATGTAGCCCGTGTAGGTGGTGATGGTGCCGGCAGGCAATACGGCGCCGTTGGGGGATTCTACGGTGCAGGGGGCATCTGCCGTTATGGCAGCGGCGGGCACCCACGGGGCAGTGGCTTTCATTTGTTGTTTGAGCAAGCCCGTGCCACTTGCCTGTGTGGTAACAGCCGGTACCAAGTTCATATCATAACTGCGGAACCCACCGCAGGCGTTACGGCGAGCCGGGGCTTGGGGGGCACGGTGGTAATCGTAGGCTCGGCGGTTCCACAGTGCCAGGTTTGTGATGTGCTCCTGCATGGCGGCATTTTCGCTTTCCGGCAGGGGGGTGCTTTCGTGCGGGTCTGTCTCCGTGTCGTAAATCTCCCATTTCTCTTGGCCTGTTTTGACCCCCGTGCGCAGGGCTTTGAGCCAACGCCCGCTGCGGTTGTCAAAGAAGATGAGCACCTGTTGCTCGCCACGTGTGCGCCCCGGTTTGTTGGCGGCGTAATCGCGGTATTGAGCCATGCCGCCGCCAAAGGCGTATTCTGCATACAGCACGCGGGCGGGGTCTTGGCTCAGGGTGTCATTGCCTTGCAGCAGGGGCAGCAGGGAGCGCCCATCGCAGCGTGCCGGCACGGGTACATCTGCCAAGTCGCACACGGTTGCCATCCAGTCCTGGAACTGCGTGGGCGTGTTGCTTACCAAGCCCTGCTTGATGATGCCGGGGGCATATACCACGCAGGGTACACGCAAGCCGCCGTCGAACACGTCTCTCTTAATGCCGTCGTGGTTGCCGTAACTGCGGAAGAATGAGGGGTCTTGCGCAGGGGCAGGGTGCCCTGCAAAGCCACCCACGGCACCGGGTTCATCATGGGCGCCGTTGTCGCTGGTAAAGATGATGATGGTATTGTCTGCAATGCCCAAATCTTGGCACAGTTGTACAAGGTCCCCCAAGGATTCATCCACACGGGTAATCATGCTGGCGTGGCGGCGGGCGGTCATCAGCTTATGGGCGGCATTGTTGCCGTAGCGGGCTTGGGCATACTCTTGCCAGGCATTGCGGTATTGGGGGTGAATAAAGGTATCCCAGCTGTCGGGGCGGGCCGTGTTAATCATTTTGCCGGGCTCACCCAGCCATTGTACACCGCCGTTCAAGCCACCGCCTGCGGGGTATTCCCCTGCCGGTATGCCCAAGCGGGCATGCGGGGCCACGTGGGTAAGCGCAAGGAAGAACGGCTTGCTCTTGTCTGCCTTCTGTTGGTCAACAATCCATTTCTTGGCGCGGGCCGTGAACAAATCCGTGCAGTAGCAGCCGTCCAGCTTGTCGGTAATCATTTCATCGCCATCCCAAACGGCATTGCGGTGGGTCTCGGGGTCTGCATTGCTTTCCTCCTTGGGGTAATGGCGGTGACCTGCCAGGTGATTGTTGTAACCGAAAAAGAAGTCAAACCCGCGCTTGGTCGGCCATGCGGGGCAGGTGGCAGGGGTGCCTCCGCTCTCCTGTCCACCGCCAATGCCCCATTTGCCGATGAGGGCGGTACTGTACCCGGCTTGTTTAAGCACGGTTGCCAGCGTGTGCCCATTCTCCAGCGCGGCATCAAAGCTGTTGTTGCGTATCACCTCTGCATGCCCTTGGTGCAGGCCGGTAAACAGGGATGCTCTGGCCGGGGCACATACGGGGGCGCAGGTGTAGTGGCGTTGCAGTTGGGCACCTTGCGTGGCTAATCTGTCCAACGTGGGAGTGTCAATTTTCGGGGTGTCTGCATGCTCCTTGGGTTGGTTTAACCCCAAGTCGCCCCACCCCATGTCATCTACCAATACTAATATGATATTGGGCTTTTGTTCTGCGGCTCCGGCGGCTAACCACCCTAACCCCAGTGCCATGATTAATCCTGTAAAGAATGCTCGTTTCATTGCACCTCCATTCTAGCATATTCGCCCTCTTTTTCAAGCTAAAACCGCATTACCTTGAAATGTAATGCGGTTTTAGATGCCGTTTAAATTTGTTCAGCCCTTCTCATTTGCGGCGGCCTGTCACGCCAAAGCTTCAGCGGCGGCGCCGACGCGCTGCCAACCCTGCCAATGCCAGTAAGGAGAGCGTGGTTGTTGTCGGCTCGGGGATGGATAGGGGGGCGGGCACGTAAGAGCCGGCAAAGAGGCTTACGGCTCCGTTGTTGTAGCTCAGGTAATAGGTGTCATCTGTACGAAGCCCGTTAAATACACCGGTGACATCGGTTACGGAGTCATTGTCCAATTCAACACTATTTAAAGTGAGCCGGTCTACCCCCGTAAACAGGGTTACGTATTCTCCATTGTATAAGTCGGTAAGCATGTGGTCTGCTAAATCAAGTGTCATGCCTGTGGTTAGGGTAATGTCGCTACCCATGGCTAAGGCCCCCTCCATACGCAAAAACGCCTCCTCTGCAAAAATTATGTTAGCATTCAGTGTGGCTCTTGCTCCCACTATCAGCTCTGTTAAGGTAATGGTGGCTTCAGCCGCAATGGCAATCTCTGTCGAATCGGTGGTATTCAACACACTTAAGGTGGTGTCGTTGTTTAAGTGCAGGGTGTCGAGCTCTATACCGTTTTCTACTGCAATAGCCGTGTTGGTATTGCCGGCTGTGGTAATTTCTTTCACGGATTTTACACTTGCAGCCATATTTTTTTGAACATTATAGAGGGTAAGGGAGTCTGCCTCTACACCGCCGGTGATGTTCGCGTCACTACCCTGTATGATAACATCTGCATTTTGGGCATTTCCCTTGGTGATATCTCCGGCTATCACGCCCCCGGTGATAGTAATTTGGGCGTGGGTAACAGCGCCGGCAGTGCCCCCCGCATTAATCCCGTTTTTGATAATACCACCGTTGATGATGATATGGGCATTGTCAACGCTGCCGCTTGTTTTAGAGCCACCGTATATGCCGCCCTGTATCGTGCCATTGTTGACCACAATTTTGACGCTGTCAATGTGGCCGCTGCCATGTACGGCCCCGCCCACGATATCCCCGTTTACAATGCCCCCCTCTACATACACATTGAAGGCCTCTGCTTGCCCACCATTATAAGAGCCGGCAATGGCGGCAGTTTGCTCGTTGTAGGAGCCATTGCCAATGATGGCACCCTCAGCAATCTCCAGCGTGAGCTGCCCGGCTTTAGCACTGTTCATGGCACCGAAAATGGTGTGAACCGTTTCGCCTGTTACTTGCACGTTAATGTCTGCGGTGTAGGTAGTGTTGGTCATGCCGGTCCACCCCGCACCGGATTTTATTTTAAAGGTATTGTTTTCCGGCACTGTTGAACTGACCAACACTTGCCCCGCTGTGGCATTGGTTGCAGCAGCAGATGCAAAATCCACCCCGGCTGTTGTATATGCCTTATTGGGTATTAATGTGCTAATCGCAGCGGTATCTTGAGTGGTGATAAAGGCGTGCTCTGTTGAGCTGATGCCGGTGCTAGACGGCGCATAAGCCGTGTTGCTCCAGCTCAGGGTGTTGAGTGCAGCGTCCGCCCCGTAGGCAGAAAGCAGGATGCCGTTCAATCCAGTGTCGGTAGTAGCCTCCAACCCTTGCCCGATGAGCATATCCCCCAGCCATACGTAATAGCCTTGCAATACATTGTCTGTGGTGTTGCCGTTGTGCCAGGCTATGCGCAGGTTCCCTTCATTGGCCAAGGTGGAGTTATCCCAACAAAAGAGCACATCACTACCCCAGGAGATGTACCCCTCGCTCACATTCAGCGTGCCACTGTTGGTACCGTCTCCCAAAGAGATGGCAAGCCGCGTATCTGTAGTGGCCCATCCATTTTGCGCACCATCCCCGAAACTTGCATTTAAGTCTATGGTATAGCCGTTTTCCATAGTAAAGGCATTTGCCGCCCAAAGTTGGCTGCTACCGGCTGCAAGCGCGTTGACGGGGGCTGCGCTCCACCCGGTGGCACTTTGCCTTTGCAACCCGGCCGTGCGCCCGCCGATACCCATGGCGCGTGCCAAGTTGCCCGCTATAATGATTGAGCCTTGATCGTTGGGGTGCAGCCCATCACTGCCGGGAGTATTGAAGAAAGCTCCGGGGCTGTAAAAAGAAACACCGGATGTTTTGTCAATCATACCGCGAGTGACATCGACGTATACCACGTTTTTGCCGGTGTGGGCTTTGTTGTAGGCGGCGGTCCATAACTCCAGATTTTTGTTAAACTCCTGTGCGCCGTAGTGGAAACTCTCTGTGTTGCTGTTGGCGTGTTGGGTCCACGGGGTAATGGAGAGCATGTAGAAGGTATCACCCTCGCTGTGAACATCATTTACAATGGTGCCCATGGTACCCCAATCAGAGTTGTCCGCAGTCCACGTATAGCCTGTTCCCGCCGCATAACTTACCGTGCCTCCCAGCATCTTGGCCATCTTGTTGCAATAGTCTGTTGTTGAACTGCCCCCGTCAGAGAGCATATCATTGGTGCCCATCATGCAGAACCAAGTGTTGCTGTCGTAGTTGGCGGCTGTAGAGGCTGTGGAGTGTCCGCCATAGTTCACACCGGTCATGCCGGCATTGGAGCCGCTGATGATGTTGTGCGTACGCCCGCTTGCCTGTGCTAGGTGCACATTGGCAAACGCTTCCCCGCCGTAAGTGCTGCCGGCATCTTGCGTATGCCCGGGGGCGCTGTAATAACCTTCCCTCGGCCCGGCTATTTCATTTTCAATGCCGTTATCCGTCAATGTTTTGAAGAGCTGCCAGCGGTAGCTTTGGTCATTAACACCATGGGTGATGGAGTCTCCCAAGAAGGTAACACGCCCTACCGTGGTGCCATCCGTACGTTGGCTGACAAAGGGGGCACTATAGTCTACCGGCGGCACATAGGTTGCCGTATCCAAAGTGGATGGCGTATGGAGGCTTACCCCTGTTACATAGTTCAGGTTAACATAGTAGCCACTAACGGTGTTCATGCTACTGTATCTGAGTGAGGGTGCTGTGTACAGAGTCTCTGTTTTCCCTTGGCTGTTGGTGGCTGTTACATTTACACCGTTGCTTGTGCTGTTGGTTATGCTCAGGGTTACGTAGTCTCCCACGGCATAGTTGCTCAGCGTATCGTAGGATATGTTGTTGTCTGCTGAATTCCAGGCACCGGTTGTATAACCGCTCAGGTATGGCGTGCGGGAGCCGGTGTTCAGGCTTGTGTCTGCATTGTCGCCTAATCCATAGTTCTGTATGCTATTCTCCCACAGCAACATGTAGCTGCTCCCCGCGTAGTCGTTCGAGTTTACATAACTATTGAGAGAACTCAGGCTTATCGTTATGTCTATGACCGTATTGGCTGCGGATTCCACTGCGAAATACCCCCGCCCGTTGTAGATAACGTTGTTCGTTTCATCACACCATGCACTTGTCAGCTCTGTGTAGGTTGCGGCTGTGACTTGGCTGAATTGTCCGGCCAACAAGGCTGTTATTAGTAAGGTTCTCTTCATGGCTTTTGTAGATGATATTTATGTAAATCCTATGGGAATAATAGTGTATGCCGAAAATCTATCAAATTTGACGCTTTTGGCAAGCCTAAAGTTTCAAATTTTTCAAAAAAAATAAATTCAGGGCATAATTGTCGGAAATGCCTTGCCAAGCGGGGGGCTAATATAGTATGCTGGCGGTGTAACAAACCATATTCATTCAATATGCAGCTTAATACACAAGTACTCGAAGAGAAAGGGCTGAAGCTTAACCCCGCCGCCGCCCCCGTGGGCTCTTATGTCAATTGCATTCGCACCGGCAACTATTTGCACCTTTCCGGTGGTATCTCCATCAATGGGGATGTATCTTACTTCGGCAAACTGGGTGCAGATGTCAGCGTGGAGGAGGGACAAAAAGCAGCTCAAGCCGCTATCCTGAACCGTTTGGCTGTGATTAACGCAGAGCTGGGTGGCTTTGAGAAGATGAAGAAGATTGTCGCCATCAATGGCTTTGTGAACTGCACCCCCGACTTCACGGACCAAGCTAAGGTTCTCAACGGAGCCTCCGACCTGCTGGTAGCATTGTTCGGCCCCGAGGCCGCACACTCCCGCTCTGCCGTAGGTGTAGTAAGCCTGCCGCTTGGCGTGGCTGTGGAAATCAACATGATTGTTGAGATTGAGGCTTAAATATCGGGAACTTAACGGGGAGAACGCCATGGCTACGGTTATTCTCGGTATATGCGGCTCCATTGCTGCCTACAAGGCGGCAGATGTCGCATCTCGCTTAGTCAAACTCGGGCACGAGGTCCACTGCGTGTGTACCCCCACCGCCTTACAGTTTGTGACACCGCTTACCCTCATGACGCTCTCCCGTAACCCCGTTATTACCACCTTTGAAGATGAAACCGGCAGTTGGGTGCCGGTGCATATCGACTTGGCTCAGCGGGCAGACCTTTTGGCCATTGTGCCCGCCTCTGCCAATACCATGGCCTGCATGGCTCAGGGCTTTGCCCCCAATGCGCTTACCAGCCTTTACCTGGCTAATCGGGCTCCTGTGCTCATTTTCCCCGCCATGAACGGCAACATGTGGACCCACCCTGCCACTCAGCAAAATGCCTCCGTTCTTTCTGCCCGCGAGAACCACCGCATCATCGGCCCTGCCGATAGCGGTATCTTAGCTTGCGGGGTAGAGGGGCAGGGGCGCTTAGTTGGGGTGGATATTATTGTGGAGGAAATCCTGCGTACCTTAGAAGCTAACACAACAAATTGATATGAAATCCCTTTATCTCACCCTTGCGGCTGCCATGGTGTTACCCTGTGCCGCAGATATTTCCATCGGCTCGGGGCGTCGCCCCGTTGCTCCACAGGAGCAACCTGCCGCCCAGCCGGATTTGACCGCCGAAAAGGCCGCCTTGCTAGAGGCCATTAAGCTCATGACCGATGAAAAAGGTGCCGCTGCCGCTGAAAAACAGCTAAATGCCAAAAAGACGGCTGTGGAAGGCGTTGCCAAAAAATATGATGAAACGGTAAAGAAGATTGATGCCCTCGGCCCACAGGTGGAGGCTCAACTGCAAAAGGAGGTATCCCGCGTGTCCGACATGGCTGCGGGCAAAGGCCTTACTACCGATCGCGATAAAAAAATGCACGCTATCCTGATGCAGAATATCCCCGAGTCCGGCTATGATGCCTCCGGCGCGCATGATATCGGTGGGGATAAAGCCCCCACACCTCGTAAGGAGAAAACGCCGCCCCCGCTGCGTCCGCTGCCCCCGGAGTTACAGTAAAAGGCGGGGCTAAGTGCCCCGCGCTCCGATGTTAAAGCCCCGGCATTCAGGCAGATGCTTTTTTAGGGGACGTTACTTGGTGCAATCTGCAAAGCCGTTGCTGCGGAATATGTTGCGCACGGCGTTGGTAAGCTCGGGCTCGGGGGGCTCGGTGTTTTCCAAGGAGTAAGTCAGCCCCAGCTCTGCCCATTTGAACTTACCCATTTGGTGAAAGGGCAGTACATCCACTCGCTCAATGTTGCCTAAACCGTGGGCATAGCGCGCCAGTTTTTCAATGTCTGCCAAGTTATCCGTCCACCCCGGTACCAGTACGTAGCGCAGCCATACGGGCTTTTTGAGGGCAGCCAGGCGCTCGGCAAAATCCAGCGTGGGTTGCAAATCCTGCCCGGTGAGGCGGCGGTATTGCTGCGGATCCCACGCCTTGATGTCCAACAGCACCAAGTCTGTGGCTGCCAGTAGCTCGTCATCCGCCCCGGCACCCAAATGCCCCGAGGTATCGATACAGGTATGCAGCCCCATCTTTTTGCACTCTTGCAGTACAGCCTTGGTGAACTCCGGTTGAAAAAGCGGGTCGCCGCCCGAGATGGTAATCCCGCCACCTGCTGTTTTAATGAACCCGGCGTAGCGGCCTATTTCTTCCATAACATCCTCCACCGTGCGCTCTTTGCCACTACATTTGAATGAGGTATCAGGGTTGTGGCAATACCTGCAACGTAAACTGCACCCGGCTAAAAACAGAATAAAGCGAATCCCCGGCCCGTCTACCGTGCCGCATGATTCTACAGAATGAACGGAACCTGTTTGCATAGACTCATTCTAACATCTACACGATTCGATAGCAAGATTAATTGTGATTTTCTTGACATTGCAAGAGAAATGTGCTAGAGAGAAAGCATCATATATGAAACGGTTCATCACAGGAGTTTTAGTGTGTTGCATGGCTGCATGGGTGGGGGCAGACAGTGCCTTTGCTGCAGATGATAAAAAACAACCCACGGCGGCAGAGCTGCGCAAGGAGCGCCGCGCCGCCGTAAAAGAGGCAGAGCAAAATCTGCGCAAAGCCCGCCGCAGCGGGGATGAAAAAGCCATTGCAGAGGCTAAGGCCGCTTTGGAGAACGCTAAGAAAAAAGCACGTGGCAAAGGGGCTGATATGGCTGCGGAGTTTGCCGCGCTGATGCAGGCGTCCGAAATGCTGGCGACAGTGGCAGATGAAACTTCTGCCAAAAAAGCTGCGGACAAGATTGTTTCTATGTTCAGCAAGCTGCCTGCGCCGGATGAAATATCTGACGATGACATTGAGCTGTGGTCCACCGAGCAGAATAAGCTTAACAAGCAAATGGAGCGCCTGCGCAAAGAACCTTGGTTTGAAGCCTCCGGGCTGCAAGAGGCGTGGACCGCTGCTACAGACCCCTTCTCCCGCAAACGCGCTATTCGGCAGAAAAAATGATGAGATGCTTACAGATAGCATGCTTACTGGCAAGTGTTGCGGTGGCAGATACCCCGCTTACACTCAACCCGGATGTAGTGGATGCCGCCAAGCGGGCTGTATTTAACGGGGAGCCCATGGTGATACCCGGGGTAAAGGTTCTGCCCGATGTAGAGCAGGGGGATGTTGCCCTGTGGCAGCAGGCCATGGATGCCGCCGGTACGGAGCTGATGCCCGTGCATTTGCTGGCATTGTTGCAGCGCCTTAATCCTGATAAACCCATGGAGCAAAACGCTGCCCTGTATGCGGAGGCGTTGCGCTTGCATGTGTTGGCAGCTGCCGGTAATAAAGCTGCCAAAGTTGAGCTTGCCTCCGCCTTGCGCATAGGCGTGTTACCCAATGGCATGCGCCTTATTTGCGATGCCGCCGCTGCCGCCGCCATGCAGCCCTGAAAGGAGGGCTCCCCTCCCCGATAAATTACATTTGACGGGATGAACGCCGGCGTTGATGTGTTCGGCTCACAGCTAAGAGACGTCTCCCTTACTGTTCGCAAAATAGGCATGCTATCTCAACGCTTACTGCCGTAATTGCGCCATAACTTATGCAAGGCTCTGCAACATTGCGCCATTTTGTGAAAAGTGCGGATTTTCTAAACAAAAAAAATCTGTTCGTTTTTTTCGGCAAATCGTTCTATTATTAATTTTGACTATTTAGGACTCCATGAATACAAAGCTGAAAACAAGCTAAAAGTGACGGCTTCAATTCAATGGTGGGATGATGATGGTGGTGTTAGTGGGCAAGATGGTAGTCAGGAAATAGGTATATCTGATGAATGGCTTGCGTCACTGGATATGTCATTAATTGTTACCTGTTATAATGGAGAAATTAAGATATGTTCAAAAGATAATGATATAGATAAAGCAGTAACCAATTTTTACTGGGGATCTGCTAGTTCAAGCATGAAAATAAATATTAATAATGTTGGTATAAATAAAATTGAAGCTGAATTCAAATCAAGTATCTATACAGAAGGTCATAGTGCGTTTGCTACAATAATAGGTTCCGCTGCTGGTTCAATAGGTGGTGCTATTATTAATAGTAAACTTAAAATAAAAGGTTTAGATTTAAGCGCCCCCATCGCCGGTTTAGTAGGTGCAGGAGTAGGGAAAATAATGGTAATGCCCTTCGAAGCGGAACCTACTGAATGGTCTGTAACGGCAATCATTGAATGCCCGTGTAAAAGGAGCGAAGAAAAGCCTAATATTGCATGGAGTGAAATTAAACCTATGTATATATGGCTAAGAAAAAGTGCTCATAGGGGAAATATTTCAGGTTATGAACACTATGTGCCACGAGATCGAACTTGGTTAAGTCCTAGATAATGGCTTAAATTAAAAACTCCGCTTATATGCAAAACAGAGGTTCTTGCCTATAAGCGGAGTAAAAGTCCCTTCCTTTTACACAAATCGATATAATATGTTTCAATTTCTTTTTCCTGCTCAGAATCTGCAAATTCCTTTAATAATTGAAGAGGCGTTTTTTTCTGATAATCAAGTTGATTATAGTTGGAATCACATGTTAGCAATTGAAGCATTTCCTTTTTTTTTGTACAAAAATCATTGAAAGAAAGAGAGTGGCTAAGCGATTCATATTTTATGGAAGCAGCTTTATGTAAAAGTGTTGAATCATCCTCTAATAAATACCATTTACGATCGTCAATCTGTGCATTGTTTTGTATCATGCGCTTTGCCAATTCTATGTCTAGTTTGATGATGGCATAATACAAAGGAGGGGGGGAATAACCTTGATGGGAATTGGAATCTAAATTGGCTCCTTTACTCAAAAACAGGGGAAGAAGTTCAGGGTGCTTTTCGATACATAAATAAGCCGGAGTATTCGTATTCGGCGGTGCTGCATTTGTAGAAGCTCCACGTTTTAACAAATACTCAATAACATTTCTCTTAACATCGATTGACAAATTGTTACTATTCATTATTTCATATAGCGGATAATCTCCATTTGATACTAATGAAGCTCCGCAAAAAAGACACAAGTCTGCTGAAAAATAACTTTGTTTTTTACAAAAATAGAGAAAATTAACGTTCGAGAGTAGGTATAATTTGAAGCCCAGAAAAAATGTAAAATTTATAATAATAGAAAAAGTATTTGAGTAATTTATTTTCTTATTCAACCGGATACATAAATATAACATAATACCCACATGGATAAGAAATATAATAGCTTCACAATAATATGAACAGTTGCACAAAATAGGTACTATTACCCAACTCCAAATTTCCAGAGCACATGTTAAAAAAATAGCATATAATATAATGGATAATATTCTTTTCATGCTAACTACGCGTGGGTATAAATAAAAAATAAAGGGACTTCTAATTAGTGGTGATTTTGTTTGAACAAGCTGAGAATAGCATTTTTTTAAGTCCAATTCAACGATTTTTCTGTTTTATTCGGTGATTTCGTAGCGTAGAAGCTGTGTCCCGAGCGCAGCGAGGGCGACACTTAGGGAAGCAATTTAAGCCCCCCTCTCCTGTGTGCTTGTGGCGTATGAGCCTCTTATATCATTCTATACCCCCTGATGTCAAGCCATTTTGGCGCGATTTCGTAGCGTAGATGTTGAGTCCCGAGTACAGCATAAGGGTGCAGAGCGAAGCGAGCCGTTTCGGATCGAAAAAAACGCGCGGCAACGGACGATTCTCCACCACCAAATGGATGTGCTGCGGCGTGTTGAATGAGACGGATGAGGCTGGTATTACCACCACCTACGCCTACGATTCTGCCCGTCAGCTCACGGAAATCAGCCGCGATGCCGAGGGGCGCGTGCTCTCCATCACCCGCCGAGTCGGCGCGATGGAGACCACGGAATCCACGGAGTTTGATGCGCTGGGGCGTGTGACCAAGCAGACGGATGTTCTGGGCCGAGTGACCACCACCGCTTACAGTGCAGATGGACTCATTACCACGGTAACGACTCCCGCAGGGGCTACCTCCATCACCACCCGCAATACGGATGGCTCTACGGCTTCCATTGGCGGCACGGCACAACGAGCCTTGGTGTATGTGTATGACATTAACGGCAACAGCGAGCGCCACACCACAAAATTGGCAAACGGCACGACCATCGCCCAAAGTATCACCAACGGCTTCGGTCAAACGACCGTGCAAGCGCAGGCCAGCACCAGCGGCTTTATCTACACCCGCAGTGAGTTTAATGCCAAGGGTCAGCTCACCAAGCAATATCAGGATACGGGCTGGAATACGGAGAAAACCGCTGCAACGCTCTACGAGTATGACAGCTTCGGCAATGTGACCAAGCAAACCCTCGCACTGGCTACCCGCCCACCAAGGATAACTCCCCCGTGGTCGAAATGGCTTACAGTGTGGAGTCGGCAGAGGATGGCGTGTACTCCGTCACCACCCAAACCCGCTACAATGCAGATGGAACTGCGCTGACGAGTGCGCAGAAGTAGCTGATTTCTCAGCTGTCCGAAAGCTTAGAACAAAAAACGATTACGGTAAATGAAAGATGCTTGACTTCCATTAATTATACGTTGTATACTATGCGAGCACCTTACCAACTATACTGGCAAAATTGCCGTACATTTGCCATCAATTCATTCAGGGAAATCAAACGAAAAGTTGAATTAAATAGAATAAAATGAAAATAGTATATTTAATAATATGCAGTGTTGTGACTGCTTGTTCATCTCCAAAGTTAGATACGAATGGGGAAATACAATATCGAGCATTGGGAGATCGGTCATTGTCTGTATATCCTCAAGATAAGGAGGCGCAAGAAAAGCTGGAATCGTGGATAGAGCACAACGATGAACAGTACCATTATCTTACGATAAACCATTGCGCCGGCTATTTACGTATGGTATTTCC
>JAFQEF010000105.1 GCA_017399165.1 Akkermansia sp. | reverse complement strand
TTGGTAGTTGTGGGGGGAATACTATCGGAGTGTTGGACTTTAGTCCAACATTTATTATAAAGGCCTGCCACCAATAAAAAGTGGGACTTAAGTCCCACCCTACGATATAAACAAATTGCCATTTGGCGAGTTTTTCGAGGTCCCCACATTGTAAATAATGGACTTACCGGGTTCATTGTCTAATGCGTTTGCCCGGTACAAGAGCAAAATAATCTTGACGCAGCATAGGATTCTTGCTATGAATTTTAGTGCGCTGAGTTCTTTTTTACCATGAAACCGAAATCTCTTTCATTGATTCTGTTGCTGAGCAGCCTCGGGAGTATTACTGCGATTGCAGACACGCATATTGTCAGCGGTGTGAACTTGGATAACATTACAGAATCTACCACCTTTTACGACAACGGCAAGGGATACTACTGGACAGGGTACAAATTAAGTTCTCAACTGGAATCAAAATACAACGACAACAACAAGAGCTATTCGTTTTTAGGCGAGTGGGAAAGCTACACCACCGGTGCAGGCGGAGACTACAGCACCTCTCAAATAACCGGGCTCACAAATGATGCAGACACCTGCTGGTACAATGTATCTGCCAACCTTATCACGTATTGGCAAACGGTGTATGGTGTTTTTTACACCGGGACAAAGCCGCTCCAAACCGGGTACACATACGATAAGAGCCTTGTGAGCGACTTTGGCGGCACGCAATCTCTGCAAGTGGGCAAATTAATGTATGACAACTGGCAAAATGCCGGTGGTTATCTGGAGATGGCAGCCTCTTGGTATTTTTGCGGGGATACATCATGGAGCAACCTTAAAACAAGCGCTGACTCCGCCGGCTATTTCAAAGACTATTTTGGGGATTCATCTACAGGAAACTACCATGCAACCGTAGATTACACCTTCTTTGGCACGCGAAGCGGCAGTGGAGATTTATCTGCCGCCAACATGACTTTAGAGAGTGTCACCACAGCATTCAGCGATGCTTTCGGGTTCACGGATGATGGGGAGGCAGATACCGGCAAATTGGGGTACTTGGGCATTGACTCCTCGAAGGGAGGGCATGCCCTCACCTGCTATGGGTACAATACGGATGAAAACGGAGTCATTCAAAGCCTGATAGTCACCAACTCTGACGACTTGGAATACAGAACACTGGAGTTGTTCCTCAAGATAGAGCAAGGGAATCTTTACCTGTATAGTGATAAAGAGCTTACCGAAAGGTGGGAATACGCAGGAACGGACTGGTATATAGACGAACTCTCTTTCATAGAAACGCCGGAAGAGCTGAAGGCCATGCTTGAAAAATACAAGGATGCCGCCAATAACCAAGTATGGAACGGACAACTGGCACAGTGGAATGAAGAGTACGATATTCAACCCGATGCAGAAACGCTGCCTACGGAAAAGACCGGGTGGGATGTATACGTGGAAGAAGGCGAGCACAGTGGCTATTTCCACACCTATTACGATGCAACAAGAGGCATCAGCTTTGATGACCACGCCGGCAGCAACCAAAACATCGCTATCAACGGCACGGTAAAAGCCGGCACCATGAATCTGTCTGCCAATACCTATAATTACGAGTTTCACGCAACTAATCCGGACGATAAGATTATCGTCAGCAATTTGTATAAAGACGGCACAGCAGACGTTGAGTTCTCCGGCATGACTGTAACCTCTCAAGGCTACACAAATATCAGCAACGGTGTACTCAAGCTGACCAACGGGGCGTGGCTGGTAGGCCACATGGTAGAGATTCAACCACACAGCACCCTCCTGCTGGATAACGGCAATGTTACCTCCATGACGGGTGTGTTCAATATATACAACAAAGGTGCATTAGAAATCGGGGCAGGCGGTGGCAAGATCAACTCTTCCCTCACTTTGAAAGACGGTGCAGAATTGATATTTAATCTGACGAATACCAACACCGCCAGTGCAGCTACCAACACCGCCAGTGCAGCTCTTACCCTCAGCGGGAATCTGACGATTGAGGGAATTGCCAATTTCTTGTTCAATGAGCAAGATTTGGTTCATGAGCAACAATACATGCTCATTGCCTTTACCAATGGCTGGGAGAGCAGCGACCAAATCAACAACATCACCTTAGGTACAGGCACACTCAATTACTCGGACAATATCCTGTACTATACCTACCTGAAATCTACGGAACTGACGTGGGGTACCCTTGCGGAAGGTACGTGGAGCAGCAACAATTGGGACGGGGAGGCTCAAAGCACTCATTCCGCTAATGTTACCTTTGGCATAGATGCCACCGTAACCGTAGCCGGCACGGTAAGCCCCGGGAAAATCACCATCAATGACGGAAAGAGTGTAACACTCCTTGCCGGGGACAACGCCGCCATCTCCGGCAGAAGAAGCGTATCCGTTGGTGAAAATGCAGCGCTTAACTCACAGTTGGCACTCGAGGGGTACTCCATCAATTTAAGTAATGGCTCCACCCTCACATACGACCTGAGCACTCAAAACACCATCAGCAGTATCGATATGGCAGAGGGCTCTGCCCTGGTACTGGCAAAACAGACAGGCACAACCAATACAGAGCATGTTATCTGCGATGCAAACAGATTAGCAGGCAACATCAACATTCAATCCGGCAATAACCTCAGCTTTGCGCTCAAGGAAAACAAGGAGATTACCGGAACCATTACCGCAGCAGAGGGTACAAACCTGAGCTTTACCAATAGCAGCAGCTCCCAAGATATCACCTATACGCTTGCAGCAGGTACCGACATGATTGACGGCACCATCAACGTGGGCAGCGAGGCAGATGCACGAGGAACAACCCTCTGCACCTCCGGCGCATCCGATGCCGCTTTCAACCTTGCCGAAAAAGGCACGCTGCAACTCACCGGTGGTACAACCGACACCCCGGTGGCATTTACCGGCACGGTAGAGGGCAACGGCACCTTGCTGGTGGATGAAAACGCAAGCGTTCACCTTAACGTCAGTAATAATAAAACGGGATTAAGCAACACCACAACACTGCTGGTGCAAGGCAATGCTACCATCGGTGACAATGGAAACTGGTGCAACGACAATGGTGCAGCAGCCACAGGCCTCAGCACAAGCATTACTAACAACATCGTTGTGGATGCAGGTAGCGTGAATGCATGGTTGGACTGCTCCGTAAGCAATTCTCCATTGAACATGCCTAACCTCACCTTGGACAATGGCGGCAGCTTCAACATTAAAACCACCTTCTCTAAATACGAAGGAGGCAAGACGATTAAAGCCACCATAGAGCAATTAACCATAGGAGAAGGCGGCGGCAAGTTCGGCATCTATTCAGACTTCCGCGGTTCATACTATGCACGCCCGAATGCAGAGGTAGAAATAAACACCCTCAAGGGGACAGGAGATGTCACCATCTACGGGCACAGCGTCTACGATGCCAAGACCCAAGTATACAAGCTGGGCGACACCACCGCATACACCGGAGATATAACGGTGGAGGCTCACACAGCGGGCTCACTTAACATCAATAGTCTGCATATTACAGCGCTGGAGTTCTCCGAAGATACCACCATGAACGGCAGCATCACCGTAGATGGCGAGCGATACAACAGCCGCTCATACACCTATTACAACAACTCGTACAAACTAAACGACTTCCAGCACCGCGCCATGCTGGGCATCAATGCGGATGTAAGCATCGGTGGTTTGGATGGTAACGACGGCGCCTACCTCTACGCCGGAGCCCTGGCAAGCACGGATGTTACCCGTGGTACCATGGTGTTGGTTAATGATGCAGCCGGGAATCCTCTGTATGCCTATGCCGACACCGCTACCGAGGCTGCCAACGTGGCAAATGCCATCAGCAAAGAGCACCATACCCTCACCATCAACTCCGGTGCAGACCATAACTTTGCAGGTATCGTTATGGGGGGCGTCAGCATCACCAAGCAGGGCAACGGCACCCAAACATTCAGCGGAGATGTCAGCCGCATGGATGGCTCCCTGAGCGTACAAGCCGGCAAGCTCAGTTTTACCGCAGAAACGGCGCTGAATATCCAGAACCTGAGCATCACCGCCGGAGCCACCTTGCAAAGCCCCGCTCCCATTCATGTAACGGGTGATGCTGCCTTTATCGCCGGCACTGACATTGCCGCACTGTACCGTGCTACCTCGGTCTCCCACACAGACCTGAACTTACAGGGAACAGCTACAGTAGACGCCGACCTGAACTTAGCCATGGCAGACTCCCTCACCATGGGTGCCGTGGTGGACATGATGAGCAACGAGCTTACATTGAGCACCACCCCCATTACACTTAATTTAATGCTCAATGACGCAGCACCCGACACCACCTTCGATTTGGTGCTCTTTACCAATGTTTCTCAACTCAACTTGGGTGAGGCGGCCTTAGACTTCGGGAGCCGGGATGCCAACCTCTTCTTCACCTCGGACTACATAACGGAAGACACCACACTGGTATACGCAAACGACTACACCATCAGCCTGCATAACTTGAGGGTCATCCCCGAGCCTGCTACGGCCACGCTTTCCATGCTGGCACTGGCAGCCTTGGCCATGCGCCGCAGACGCAAATAACGCTTGTGAGCTATACACAGCGCGCGGCTGACATGTTATCACGCACAATGGGGGTGCGTCAACCTCAAATCGTGTTAAAATTGCAAAATTTATGCAAATTTAAGAATTTCGGGGTTGCCAAAACGGATTTTTGGGTGTAGAATACCGCGCTTTTCTCGCTAAAGCAACTTAACAAGTAACAAATTAACAGACAGATGGACCCCAATACATTATTCTGGATCGTACCTGTTGCCTCCGTGCTTGTGCTGGCATTTGCCGCCAAGTTCTTCTTCGACATGAAGAAGGCAGATGAAGGCAACGACCGCATGAAGGAGATTGCGGGCTATGTGCGCGAAGGCGCAATGGCCTACCTTAAGCAGCAATACAAGGTTGTTGCCATCTTCTTCGTTATCATTGCAATCGCATTCGGCATTATGGCCTTCTACGGCCTGCAAAACAACATTGTGCCCGTTGCCTTCCTTACCGGTGGTATCTTCTCCGGTCTTGCCGGTTTCATCGGCATGAAGACGGCTACTTATGCCTCCGGCCGCGTGGCTCAGGCTTGCCGTGATAAAGAGGACGGTCTTAATAAGGGTCTGCAGCTTGCTTTCCGCTCCGGCGCAGTGCTGGGTCTTACGGTGGTAGGCTTCGGTCTGCTTGATATCTCCGGCTGGTACCTCATTTTGGAGTACTCCGGGTTGATGGGTGACTACCAGGGTGTAGACAAGCTGGTGCACATCACCACCGTTATGCTTACCTTTGGTATGGGTGCCTCCTTGCAGGCTCTCTTCGCCCGTGTGGGTGGTGGTATTTACACCAAGGCAGCGGACGTAGGTGCCGACCTTGTGGGTAAGACAGAGTACCACTTCAACGAGGATGACCCCCGCAACCCCGCCACCATCGCCGACCACGTGGGCGACAACGTGGGCGACGTAGCCGGCATGGGTGCAGACTTGTATGAGTCTTACGCCGGTTCTATTCTTGCCACGGCTGCTTTGGGTGCTGCCGTAGCCGCTGCCGCCGGCAGCTATGACCTGGGCCTCAAGCTTGTGATGGCTCCCATGATTATCGGCGCAGTTGGCGCAATTCTTTCCATTATGGGTGTATACATGGTACGCACCAAGCCCGGTGCCAACCAGACCCAGCTGATGGCTGCCCTTAACAAGGGCATCAACTTCTCCGGCGTACTTATCGCCGCATTCTCCGCCCTGGTACTCTGGGCTCTTGATTGCCCCAACTGGCTGGGCATCTGGGGCTCCATCATGATTGGTCTCGTGGTGGGTATTGCCATCGGCAAAGTGACGGAGTACTACACCTCTTTCGAGTTCAAGCCCGTTAAGTTCATTGCAGAGAACGCCACCACCGGCCCTGCAACGGTTATTATCTCCGGTATCGGTGTGGGTATGATCTCCACCTGCTGGCCGGTTGTATTCATCGTGCTCGGCACCATCGGTGCTTACCTTTGCGCTGCCGGCGAGTGGGCATTCACAGCCTCTAACATGTCTGCCGGTCTCTACGGCATCGGCATCGCTGCCGTGGGTATGCTCTCCACGCTGGGTCTGACCCTGGCTACGGACGCCTACGGCCCCATCTCTGACAACGCCGGCGGTAACGCCGAGATGAGTGCGTTGGGTGACGACGTGCGCTCCCGCACGGACGCTCTGGACGCCCTGGGTAACACCACCGCCGCTACCGGTAAGGGCTTCGCCATCGGTTCCGCCGCTCTTACGGCTCTGGCACTTCTTGCCTCCTACATTGAGGAGCTCAAGATTGCTGCCGGTCGCTTGGGTGAAGAGCTCATCTACATCAGCAACTGGGGTGCTCCCGTGGGCACCGGTAACGAGGTTGCCACTTGGGATATCGCCACCTTCATGGCTAAGTTTGAGGTAACCCTCATGAACCCCAAGGTTCTGTTGGGTGTATTCATCGGCGCCATGCTTTCCTTCCTGTTCTGCGGTCTTACCATGAACGCCGTAGGCCGTGCCGCCAAGAGCATGGTAGAGGAGGTTCGCCGCCAGCTGAGCGATAAGGACGTATTCGAGGGCCGCAAGAAGGCTGACTACGCTCGCTGCGTGGGTATCTCCACTCAGGGTGCTCAGCGTGAGATGATTGTTCCCTCCCTCATCGCCGTGGTGGTTCCCGTTGCAACGGGTCTTATCATGGGTGTAGCCGGTGTGTTCGGCCTGTTGGCCGGTGGTTTGGCCGGTGGCTTCGTGCTCGCCGTGTTCATGGCCAACTCCGGTGGTGCATGGGACAACGCCAATAAGTACATTGAGACGGGTGACGCCGAGTTCTGCGGCAAGCACACGCCCATCCACGACGCCTCCGTTGTGGGTGACACCGTGGGTGACCCCTTCAAGGATACCTCCGGCCCCTCTCTTAACATTCTCATCAAGCTCATGAGCATGGTGTCCATTGTGACCGCCGGTCTCAACGTAGCTTTCTCCCTGCTGTAATTAACCCTTACAACAGGTAATTCAAAAGCTCCTGCCGTATCACACGGTGGGGGTTTTTGTTTTTAGGTTGACTGTTTAAAGTAGAGAATGACGGGATTACGTGGAATGTTATTTTTCTTGCTTGACTGCTATTTAAGCTCGTGATAGACTGAAAGCCCTTGAGTATATGCTGGAAGAGTAAACGCTATGTTCCACTTTCTTACCCCCAAGCGTGTATGGCAAAGGTTGCTCCTGTGGCAGCTTGGCGGAAGCATGTTGTATGCGGTGCTGCTGATTTCCGTATGCCGTATGGTGGATGCATTTGAATCCCCGCCGGAGCATGAGGGCATACGGATATGGTTTTCAACCGGGCTCTATATTTTTGTATGGGGGATTCTGATATATCCTTTTCTGCTTCTTTGCGCTTGGGTAGGGGCGTTGTTATGCCCACATCGTCATGTGCTCACTGCGGGTGATTATGTCGGCTTGGTGGTGAGTTTTTTGTTTATTGCGGTTACTGCTTTTTTGATAGGTGGTTTTATTTTGTATAACTGATGATGCACGATGAAATCTGCTTTTTTGTTAGTTAGTTTTGCCGGTGTTGTGGGTATGTTGAGTGCTTGTGTGAGCCATACCCGGCCCGCGAGCATAAAACCTACCGTCACTGCGGTTGAAGCGTCGTATACTCATGAGCTGGTTATCCCGATGCAGGATGAGGCAGGTGTGGTTAATGATTGGAATACAACCTTACGTATACCGATGTATGTGGATGCTTCCCGAAAAGGGGTAGATGCCTTCCATTTGGGAGAAACGGAGTGGATGCCGCATATCCCCTCTCGGCTTTACCTGACGGCCGAAATGGTGAATGGAGAAATAAAGGGGAATCGATTTACCGCGGAAATGTTGTTGCACCTTTCCAATGTCAGCGATAATCCGTTTTTTACTCATGCGATTTTGCGGATAGAGGGCGAGGTGGTGTCGCCGTATCATGGAGCTCCGGCTCCCGTTCGCTACACAATTTTAGATAATTTTGACACAAAGATTCATCCGAATAATGCATGGTATAACCCGCCTTGGTATCAGCTCCATTTGTACCTGAATATGTTGCCTTAATCGGTAGGTGCCGGCATGTTTTTAATTTGATGTTTACTTGCGGCCGGGTGTTTTTGTTGCAGGCTTGTGAGGCGGGGACATGCGTCGGGAGAAAATCCTGATGCGGTGCATGCATATTTGCTGTACATGGTGTATGGCATGTGTTAAAGTGTGGGCATGAACGCAAAACACATCAGTATGGTGCTTGCTGCGGTTGCTGTAACCGTTGGAATGACTTCTTGTGATAAGGTGGTAGATGAATCCATCAATTATATTTCAAACTTATTTGTCCCGAAATTTGATGCCGCTAAGCCGGAGGAAAGCATTAAAGCCATGATGGAAGACATGGACAGCGACCAAAAGAAACAGCTGGTGGCTGCCGTAGCCGCCATTACCCTCGCCAAAGGGGTGGAAGGCTCTCACGAGGTGATGGACGGCAAAACAGCAGAGGAAATCCTGGAGCTGGCTAAAGAATACACCAAAAAAGCCATCAACAGCCTATTCTGAGTTCGGCATGTAACATCCCTCACGTAAACTCTTGCTCACATCAACACTCCCCATGCCTGCGGGGCGTGTTGAGTTTATTGTGGCATAAGAGGGAAGATAGCTTGACTTATAAGGGGGAATGCGTAAAATATGCGGGTATGAAATATTCTTTGTTCACCACCGCCGCTTTGTGTGCCGTATTTGCCTTCGGCCTGAGCTCATGCAAAAAAAACTCTAACTTACCTGCCGCTGCAGCACAGGGGGACTTAGAAACTGTGCAAAGCCTGATTGAAGACGGCGCGGATGTGAACGCCAAGGAAGACTCCATGGGTGGTACCGCCGTGGTAGAGGCTGCCGGCAACGGCAAAACGGATGTTGTTAAAGCACTGGTTGCCGCCGGGGCAGACCTGACCATTAAGGATAAAAAGGGTGAAACCGCCATCTTCCGTGCTGCTCGCAATGGCCACACAGATACCGTTAAAGCCCTGCTTGCCGCCGGGGTAAGTGCCGACACGACATCCGACAACGGCTCTACCCCCATTTTGGTTGCCGCATGGAATGGCCGCACAGACACCGTTAAAGCCCTGTTGGAGGGCAACGCCAATGCCAACGCAACAGACCTGAACGACAACACGGCATTAACCTTTGCCGCCCGCCAAAAACACACGGAGACAGCCAAAGCCCTGCTTGCCGCCGGGGCTAGCGCGGATGCCGCAGATATCACCGGTTGCACGCCCCTCATCTATGCCGCCTCAGTGGGTGACACTGCCACCCTTGCCGCCCTGCTGGAGGCCAACGCCAATGTCAACGCGCAAGACCTCGTGGGCCGCACGGCACTGATGCTGGCTGCCGAGAAAGGCCATGCAGACGCCGTAAAAGCCCTGATGGCTGCACAGGCAGATACCACCCTTAAAAACAAGAGCGGCTACAACGCGCTGGTGGTTGCCCTGATGGCCGATAAAAAAGACCTTGCCAAGGCCATGGTAGAGGCCGGGGCCACCGTATCCCCGGCAGATGTGGAATCTTTCACCTCTCTGCTCACTGCCCGTAAATACAACGGCATTGCAGACCAGCTCAAAGCTGCCGGTGTAGACCTGAACGCCAAGGGCGAAGACGGCAAGAGTGCCCTCATGATTGCTACGGAAAAAGGACACAAGGGTGCCGCAGAGGCCCTCAAGGCAGCCGGTGCAACAGAGTAAGAATACCATACAATTTTTACGGTACCCCGACTCGCAAAAGTCGGGGTATTTTTGTAAACCAACGGCAGAATATGGAGCAATAATGGCAAAATGGGAGAAATATGCTGCAAAATACTCACATTCAGCTTGCCAAAGGGGTATATGTTATGATAGAATTCGCGCGCGGGCGCGACAACCCGCGTGGTGTATCATGAAGAATCAATCTCTCCTCATCTCAGCCGTAACGGCTCTGATAATGCTGCTGCACACAGGGTATGCTGCCGAAACGGCAGAGCAAGCCCCCGAGGCACCGGCCATGACAACAGCCGCCACCCCCACGGCTACAACCACAACGCCCACCCCGGAACCCACCGCTGTTGCGGAAACCCCCGAGGCCGATACCGAGGACGGCGGAGTACCGCAAATCGGGGAGATGGACATACGCACGCTGGAAGGCAAGATATTGGGTGTACCGCAAGGCACCGTGCAAGATGTCTACATTGAAGCCAATTACCCGCAGTTAGACCTGCAACGCCATAATTTTGAGGCAGACATGATGCTGGCACTGGAGCGCGGCATGTGCGATGCCTGCGTGATGGACGATGTTATCTGCTATGCCCTGGCCCGCAAAAAGCCCATCATTAAATTGTATGAGGACCCCAACCTGCCCCTCAACTACATGGGCATGGCCTTTACCAAAAATGAAAAGGGCAAAGAACTGAGCCGCCAATTCAATCAGTTTTTAGGAGAACTCAAAGAAAGCGGTGAGCTTGAGGAGATATGCAACAAATGGATACACCACTTTGATACGGCCGAGATGCCGCAGCTGGATATCCCCACGGAGGGCGAGCCCATTGTGGTGGGCATGGAGCCCTGCACAGAGCCTATTGTCTTTATGCGCAACAATGAGATTGTAGGTTTGGATGCCGAGCTTGTATACCGCTTTGCCGCCTACATTAAACGCCCCATTGTTATTGAAAACATTGACTACTATGGGTTGCTCACTGCTGTGGCTGCCGCCAAAATTGATATTGCCGCCTCCGGGTTTCTCATCACCCCGGACCGCCGTAAGAGTGTGATTTTCTCAGACTACTATTACGAGAGCAAATCTGTCATCGCCGTGAGAGACGGTGCCGCGCAAGACCCCTACGCGGGGCTGAACTTCTTTGAGCGCCTGTGGGTGAGCTTTGAGCGCAATATCATTGAAGAGGAGCGCTACATGCTCATTTGGGACGGCTTGCTGGCAACCTTTGCCATAGCCATTTGCTCCGTATTACTGGGTACACTGGTGGGGGCTGCCGTGTGCTACCTGCGCATGAGCAAACGCAAAGCCCTGCAATGGGTGGCACGCCTGTATATTGACATTATGCGCGGCATGCCCATATTGGTGCTGCTCATGCTCATGTACTACGTTGCCTTTGCCGGCAGCAGTATAGATGCCCTGTATGTGGCCATTATCACCTTCAGCCTTAACTTCGGTGCCTATGTGAGCGAGATGTTCCGCACCAGCATCAGCAGCGTGCATGCCGGGCAGTCCGAGGCCGGTATCGCCATGGGGTTCTCCCCCTTCCAATCCTTCTACTACATTGTATTGCCGCAGGCCATTCGCCGCGTGCTCCCCGTGTATAAGGGGGAGGTGA
The DNA here is from genome assembly GCA_017399165.1 of Akkermansia sp. GTDB lineage: Bacteria > Verrucomicrobiota > Verrucomicrobiia > Verrucomicrobiales > Akkermansiaceae > Akkermansia. Next base: position 1,756 of record JAFQEF010000105.1, on the reverse strand, counting down.
TTTCCCTGGTCAAAAACACCTCTGTAGTGGGTTACATTGCCATTGAGGACCTCACCAAGATGACGGACCTCATCCGCGCCCGCACGTTCGAGCCCTTCTTCCCCCTCATTATGGTAGCCCTGCTCTACTTCCTGATTGCGTGGTTATTCACGCTGGCACTGGACTACGCAGGCAGCAAGATTAACACTGAAAAAACCGCCAAGAGATGATCCAGATTCAACACCTCGAAAAGAAGTTCGGCAAGCTCACCGTGCTCAAGGATGTCAACATCCGCATCAAACGCGGGGAGGTCATCTCCGTTATCGGGCCCAGTGGCACGGGCAAAAGCACACTTTTGCGCTGCCTGAACCTGCTGGAGTGGCCCACGAGCGGCAGCATTATTGTGGATGGCGAGGAGCTGTTGTCCGCCAACAAGGTGGATGCCCCCAAACTGCGCCGCAAAATGGGCATGGTGTTTCAATCCTTCAACCTGTTCGACCACCTCAGCGTGCTCGAAAACGTGTGTATAGGCCCCATTAAGCTGCTGGCTATGAGCAAAGTGGAGGCCACGAGGCGAGCCATGCGCCTGCTGAAAATGGTGGGCATGGCAGAGAAAGCCCGCAGCATGCCTGCCGAGCTTTCCGGTGGCCAGAAACAGCGTGCAGCCATAGCCCGCTGCCTCTCCATGAACCCGGAGATCATCCTCTTTGACGAGCCTACCTCTGCGCTGGACCCCACCATGGTGAGCGAGGTGCTCTCCGTCATCCGCACGTTGGCCAAGCAGGGCATGACCATGGTTATCGTGACCCATGAAATGTCTTTTGCCCGCCGCGTGAGCACCCGCGTGCTGTACATGGACCAGGGTGTCATCTACGAGGAGGGCTCACCCAAGGAGATTTTTGACCACCCCCGCCGTGAGCGTACCCGCGTGTTTGTCAACAGCATCCGCGATTTCCGCTACGATATCCACAGCGAGGACTATGACTTGTACGCCTTTGAGGCAGAGCTGCGCAACTTCTGCAACAAGTATTTCTTATCCGACGAAACCGTGCAAACCGCCGTGCAATTGGCTGAGAAACTGCTGCAATACATCCCCCTCTCACAAGGGGAGGTGCAGCTCGTGTTCCGCTATGCAGAAAAAACGGGAAACCTGGCACTGGAGATTCTGATGCCGCAGGAGCTGCCCGCCGTGGTAGATGAAATACCCGCAGACATTAAAGCGGCTCTCACTACCGAAAACGCGCTGCATGAGGACATTGTGAAAAGAAACGACAAAATGGTGCGCATGGTTAAGCTTTTTATTCACTCTGAAAAATAAAAAGCCACCTACTCGAATCCACATAAATTGCATTTTTTACCGTAGGGCGGCAGCCAATATCGCACGCGCAAAACGCCCCGGCGGCATATCCGTCGAATAATAGAGCCTGTAAGGGCGGCAGCCAATAGGCAGGGGCGTAAGCCCCTGTTATTCAAAGAAAAAATACATTGAACCCCGACTTTAGGAGGGGTTATATTTGTATTCCGTTAGTTATCAGGCGCTTCTTTGTCACGGCGTAGGGCTCAGCCCGAAGACGGAACGCGCCTGCCTATTGGCTACCGCCCCTGACGGGGCTTAAAAATTCGGCGGGCATTCGCCCGCGGGTACGATATTTTTTTATTTCGCCCCATGCGGGGCGAAGTGAGATTGCGGCTGCGCCGCAGTGAGATTTGAGCGGTAGCTCAAGTGAGATTGTTGCGCCGAGGCGCAACAGTGAGATTGAGCCTGCTGCGCAGGCTC
>JAFQEF010000104.1 GCA_017399165.1 Akkermansia sp. | reverse complement strand
TCTCCGGGCTTACGCCCTACGCCGTGGCCATCTGTCGGCCTCGTTGGTGGCGCTGACGCGCCCCCTCCTCGGGCTCTCATTTATTTATCATCCTACCCCAAGGCTGCGCCACTGCGTGGCTTGCCTTGGGCTAATGGTCTTCCGCCCCGCCGGTGGGCGGGGCTTGAGGATTCCGCTCGCCTGCGGCTCGCCACCCCTACAAATTGCCATTTGGCGAGTTTTTAGAGATGCCCAATTAGTAAAATGGCAATTTATAGGGGCGAAAACAGGGGCTGCGCAAGCCGCTCAATATCACGGCTCTGCCAAGAGTAACCCCACTCATTTATCGGTTGCGTTGCCTTAGCTCAGGGCGGCACGCATGGGGGCAATGGGGGGCAGGGTGCCGAACCAATGCTCAAATGCAAGCGCACCTTGCCAAAGGAGCATGCCTAAGCCGTTGTCGGTAAGGCAACCTTGTTGGGCGGCGGCTTGGCGCAAGGGGGTGTCGTGGGTAACAATGTCGTATACCATTTGCCCGGCATGCAAGAGCTCGGGAGAGATGGGCAGGGGATCCCCCGCTTTGAGCCCCAGACTGGTGGCGTTGACAATGAGCCCTGCCTCTCGTATGGCTGCTTCTGCCTGCGGGGTACCGAAATGGGCGGTGGTGATGTTCCCCGTGCTGTGCGGGGTAAGTTTGGTTGCCAGTGCCCCCAGCTGTGGGCGGGGGCGGTTGATGAGGGTGAGCTGCGGGCAGTGGCTCAGGGCACATTGGGCCGCCAAGGCAGAGCCCGCGCCGCCGCAGGCACCCAAAATGACAATGCTCAGCTCGCTGAGTTTTTTGCCGCTTATTTCTGAAATGGCACGTTCAAATCCGGGGCCGTCCGTATTGTGACAGTGCCAGCCGTCTGCCTTGCGTACCAAGGTGTTGGCAGCCCCGCACAGGGTAGAGAGTGCATCTGCCTGCACGGCGGCGGCAAAGGCTTGTTTTTTGAAGGGCACGGTAACATTGCAGCCTATGAATCCCAAGTCTGCCAGTTGTTGCAGCATGGCCTCAAAGGCCCCCTCCGCCGTGTCTGCCAGCAAGCGCGCATAGCCGGCAGAAACCCCGCAGGCAGCAAGCGCGGCGTGCTGCATCTGCGGGGATTTGGAGTGGGCTATCGGGTTGCCGATAACCCCCAGGCGTATGCCCGCGCTTTCCACCTCGGCTGCGGTCAGGTCTTGAGCTGTGTAGACAGAAAGCACGGGCGGTGAGTGAATCAGTTCTCTTTGGAGACAAAGGAGACAATGCTGGCTTTCTCAAACTTAATGAGCACGCCTGCTGCAACCTCAACCTTAACGGTCTTGTCATCCACATCTCTCACAATGCCGTGAATACCACCGGCGGTAATAACCTTGTCTCCGGTTTTCATGGCATTTTGTTTCTCTTGCAACTCCTTTTGCTGTTTGCGCTGCGGGCGAATCAGCAGGAAGTAGAAGATAACGATGATGAGGATAAAGGGCAGGAAACCGCTGATGGCCTCTGCTGTACCGTTGGCTATGATGAGGTTGGTTGTCATGATATTTCGTTTGCTTTGTAACGCGAGATGAAGCTGCTTTTGAAGGCAGCGAATTGACCGGCTGCAATGGCACTTCTCGCTTGTGCCATGAGCCGCAGATAGAAGTGGAGATTCTGGAAGGAGAGCAAACGCAGCGCAAGCATTTCACCGGCGCGGAAGAAATGGCGAATCGCCGCGCGTGAGAAGCGGTTGACGTGCGGGTGCCCCTCGGGGTCTATGGGCTTGCTGTCGTTCTCCCAGCGTTTGTTTTTGATGTGCATGGGGCCATCCGGCGTAAGGGCAACACCGTGGCGAGCCAAGCGGGTGGGCATGACACAGTCAAACATGTCTACCCCGCGCTCAATCATTTCCAAAAGCTGGGTGGGGGTGCCCAAGCCCATGGCATAGCGGGCCTTGTTTTGCGGCAGGTAGGGGGCTGTGTTCTCAATGGCACGCAGCATCTCCTCCTCCGGTTCACCTACGGAGACCCCGCCTATGGCGTAGCCGTCAAAGTCCATGGCTGCCAGCTCCTCTGCACACCGGCGGCGCAAATCTGCATAGACAGAGCCTTGCACAATGCCGAAATGCTGTTGCAGACCGTTGCCGCTGCGGGGTTGGTGCTCACCCACCCAAGCTTTGCAGCGCTTAGCCCAGCGCAGGGTGTAACCTAAGGATTTTTCTGCATATTTGCGGTCGCAGGGGTAGGGCGGGCACTCGTCAAACAACATGGCAATGTCACTGCCCAAGTTGGCTTGTATCTCCATGCTGCGCTCGGGGGTGAGCATCATGTACGAGCCATCTATATGGTTGCAAAAGCGTACTCCCTCCTCCGTTATTTTGCGCAAACGTGCCAAGCTCCATACCTGGAAACCGCCGCTATCCGTCAACATGGGGCGGTTCCACCCCGTAAAACTGTGCAGCCCGCCGAGGTTGCGTATGCTTTCATCCCCCGGGCGCAGGCACAGGTGGTAGGTATTGCCCAAAATAATTTGAGCCCCCAGTGCCTCCAAATCCTCGGGGTGCAGGGTTTTAACGGTGCCCTGGGTGCCTACGGGCATGAAAATGGGGGTGGGTACATCCCCATGCGGCAGGTGCAGGGTACCCAGTCTGGCCCCGGTGGGGTCTGTGCTGTGTAAGGTGAAGCTCATGCGTTGTTGCGTATAAATCTGGCGGCAAAGATGGGTTTACCCATGGCCTCCCACTGTTGTTGAAAATCTGTCTTGGGGTAAAACGGTGCGTTCCACTCCGCCTGTGTAAAGAGGGGGGAGGCATTCATCTTTTCACAGACCCAAATAAAGTACTCCTCATGGTCTGTTTTAAACAGCACCTCGCCGCCCTCAGCCAAGGCATTGTGCAGCACGGGGATGAAGGAGTCTTGCACCAGGCGGTTCTTGTGGTGCTTCTCCTTGGGCCAGGGGTCCGGGAAAAGATAGTGCAGGCGGCTGATGCTGCCCGGGGCTACCATCCACTCCAAAAAATAGCGGCTCTCTGCACGCAAACCCTTTACATTGTGTAAACCACGCTTGGCGCTTGTGCCGCATACCTTGCGTATGCGCCCCAGCAATCGCTCTACACCCAAAAACTTGGTATCGGGGTAATGCTCTGCCATGGCCAGCAAAAAGCCGCCATCCCCGCAGCCTAAATCAACCTCAAAACTCTCCACCCCCTCACCGAATATCTCGGCAGCGGTGTAGCGTTTGAAGTAATCCTCCGGTACGAATGCTGTGCTCATATCTCGCAAGCATTATACCGTTGAGCGCCCGCCTTGTCAAAGTATTGTTTTGACATTAAACGCGTGAGTAATATGCTTGGTTTTGTGTTTTTTTGCTGTGGTTCCTCCATTTCTTAGGGTTGCAGGCGTTCAATCCCCCAAGTGCCATCCGGTTGCAGGGAGTACATAAAGCGGTCGTGCACGCGGCCGGGTCCACCTTGCCAAAACTCCATGTGGTGTGGCACAATGCGGTAGCCGCCCCAAAAATCCGGCAGCGGTACCTTGCCCTCAGAGAATTTGTGCTTAAGCTCCTGTAGCTTCATCATCAGTAGCTTGCGGGTGGAGATAACCTGGCTTTGGTGAGATACCCATGCCCCCAGCTGGCTCTCCCTGGGGCGGGTAAGAAAGTACTTGAGGGTCTCCATTCGAGAGATTTTCTCCGCGCGCCCGTATACAATAATCTGGCGCTCCAGCGTTACCCAGGGCAGCATCATGCATATCTCTGCGTTTTGCTCCAGCTCACGCGCCTTGCGGCTGGTGTAGTTGGTAAAGAACACATAGCCGCGGTCATCGTAATACTTAAGCAGCACCGTGCGCAGGGAGGGGTGCCCATCTGCCGTGGCGGTGGCAATGCTCATGGCGTTGGGCTCGGGTATGCCGCTCTCCATCGCCTGTTTAAACCAGCGGTCAAACTGTTCAAAAGGCGTGTCAGCCAAATCCCTGCGGTGCAGGGTGTCCTTGAGATACTCTTCGCGGAATGCAGATAAATCCATGCCCTTACTATACCGCCGCCGCCCTCATTTGGCAAGTTTAATTGTGAGTTCTCTGCCCGAATTGTGTTTTGATATTGACAATGTGCATATAAGATAGTATGCTCCTCCGCGCACGCCATGATAGAAACCATTTCAACCATACTACAAAGCATCCGCGATTTTTTGTGGAACTACATACTTGTCTTCATTTTGCTGGGCACGCACCTGTATCTCACCATCGTGTTGAGGTGCCCCCAGCGCCATTTGCTGAAAGCCATGAAGTTCTATTTCCCCAAAAAGGGAGAGGGTAATGGGCAAATCTCCCAGTTCTCTGCCCTCATGGTCTCATTGGCCTCTAACGTGGGCGTAGGCAATATCACCGGTGTGGCAGTAGCGGTTGCCGTGGGGGGGCCGGGGGCCATTTTTTGGCTTGTTATTACCGGGTTGTTAGGTATGTCCACCCGTTATTCAGAAAGTCTTCTGGCTATTCGCTACCGTGTGCAAGATAAAGACGGCAACCTCAGCGGTGGACCCATGTATGCCATTGAGCGTGGCTTGAACTGTAAATGGCTTGCCGTGCTTTTTGCTGTGTTCACCGCCATAGCAGCCTTTGGTATCGGTAACATTGTGCAGGCCCGCACCGTGGCTCAAACCTTGTCGGATTGCGTACTCAACGTACCCGCAGAGCTCACGGGCGGTATCCTCACCGCAATTGTTGCCGGCGTGTTGATTTGTGGGTTGAACGGCATCTCTCGCACGTGTACGGCCTTGGTGCCCGTCATGGCGTTCATGTACTTGCTGGGCTGTGGTATCTTGCTCACGGTAAACTGCTCATTCATCGGCACGGCCATTTGCTCCATTTTTGAGCAGGCGTTCTCCCTGTCTGCCACCTCCGGCGGTGTGCTCGGTACAACCATCATCTTGGCCATGAGAGAGGGCGCCAGCCGCAGCCTCTTTGCCACCGAGGCCGGTTTAGGCTCCGCCCCCATTGTTTCTGCCGCCGTTAAAACCGATAACCCCGTGCAACAGGCCTTGGTGGCATACACCGCCCCGTTCTGGACCGTCATCATTTGCTCCCTCACGGGCATTACCCTCACTACCACTTTCTTGGCAGAGGGGCATGCCGATGCCTCAAACTTCAACATGCTCTCTGCCTTTGATACCATAGGTGCCATTGGCTCCTTCCTGCTCACCTTCAGCCTCACCGCCTTTGCTGTATCCACCCTCCTGGGCTGGTCTTACTACGGTGAAAAATCTCTGGAATATCTCGGTGGACGCAAATTTGTTACCCCCTACCGCCTGCTTTGGGTTATTGCCGTCTACATCGGTTGCGTGATTCATAAAAGTGATGTGGTGTGGAACTTCTCCGATATCGCCAACGGCCTCATGGCTATCCCCAACCTTATCTGCATGATTGCTCTTTCCGGTGTCATCCTCAAAGAAACTCGTTATTATCTTAAAGGCAACAACCTGAATAAGATAGATGAAACGCCCGTTCCCGTTGTAGACAAGAATCAGTAATTTTTTACAAAAAAATTCAAAAAAAATTGAACAAATCCCACCATTCCGGTGTATATACTGCATCGGTTCCCTGATCGCGGGTGAAGGAGAGAGCGCCCGCCATCATCAAAACAAGGGGCCGAGTTTCATAGGTAGTAAGTTGGAGAAACGGCAGGAGGATTCCTGCCGTTTCTTTATAACCAAAGCTTTATGAGAATGGTAAAGCCCAATCTTAACGAGAATTTGTGACAAAATTGTGACGAGCTTTTGGGGATTTTGTCACAAAAAGGGCGGTGAAGTGGGGCTATGAACGGCCGATGTAGTGGAAGGGGTAGTTCTAACGTGCTGATATCCAATCCTGTTTTCAACCGCACCTATTCTTCAACTTATAACCCATAAGCAAAGGCTTTTTCTACATCCTCCACACGGTAATGCACCCTGGCTTTGGTGTCGTATCTGTCGGCCTTTGGCTTTATCATTCTGATTTTTGCGCCGTTGCTCAGAGCCGTATCGATAAAGAGCTTCATTCTCTGACACGACGAATAACCGAACATTTTTGTAATGCTCTTAAGATCGGCGTAGAGAGGAGGGACAGTAGCGGTTGCTACTGCCTCCTTAATTTCTTTCAGCTGCTTAGAAAGAGACTCAACGGCTTCTTCCAACATCTGAGGTGTTGCAAATGGCGGATTAGTCATCGATGGTATAAACGCAGCTTCCGAACTCGATTATTATTTACATTTTTGAGATTTTTAGGTATAATGCTTGACGTTATGCCTAAAAACTTTTTTTTAAATTTAGCTTTATTTGCATGTGTTGCAGGTGCAGCAGTGTCTCGGGGCGAAACACTGCCTGATACCGCATTACAATTACCCGCGGAAGTGCAGCAGGATTTAATCTATGGTGCATCTAAGCCACAGTATCATTGGGATGCGGATGGGCTTTTTCGATCTCCGGATAATCTTATTATATATGATGCTATTCAAATTGAATCCAATCGCGAGTTGGCATTTAATTATTATCCGCATGGTGGCTACATGGTTATTGCGCATGTAGATTTAGTAGGCGACTCAACTCCTGAACATGTGTATATGGTATTTGAGCCGAATCCCCGAAAAGGTGATACTATGCGTAAGGCCTATCTATACTCTAATAAAGGTCGATTTTACTATGCCATGCGCCCTGAGTGTATATACAGCAAGAAGATGGGTAAAATATCTCGCGGTTGGTATAAGGAAATAGCGCTTTGGCCGCAATGGGAATTAAGAGAAGATTCCGCAGATTATGTACAATGGCGTTGGTCTAAAGGAAGAGATTTAATACGCTTCAATTCGTATCGCTATTTGTTCTCAGCAAATGGTACTTTGGAAACAAATTGGAATTCTAACAGTTTTGAAATAAATCTGTCTGATGCTCCTGAGTTTATGAAAAACGGAATACCCGAACCGTGGGGATATGCTGAAAATACATCTAAAGCGACCTTTTACATCACCTCTGTCTACGAGCTTATCATGACCGAAAAAGCAGAGTGGATGAAATGGGAAGGTGACTTGACACAAGGTTTGCGCCATTGGAACGAAACACGTGAGGACGTGATGAAAGCCAGCCGTGGTACTACCGCTAAACAGGCTCTTGAGAAACTGCAATCCACCCTCAAGCAAAAACCGCAATTGCCGGCCTATCCTTTATTTAATGATCAGGAGTAGATTGGGGTGGTAATATATTTAAAATTTCTGCGTGGAAATATGATAACGCCTATAATTAGTATGGTTACTGCTTGCGTTGGAGACGCACAACCTCAAATTGTAATTCCTGCTGAAGTGATGACAGAAATTGCCGATGTAATTATTGAACTTAGCCAAGATGCGGATTTGTGGGAAGGTAAGCAATCTGATGACTATTATTTTTCTCCATGTGGTTTTGGAGATAGAACAGGTTTGAATAACTATCAATTTAATATATATCAACAGCAACCGTATGGTGGTTGGCTTGCCGTGTATGAAGTCGATTTGATTGGGGATGGAAATAAGGAAATAATTTGGCATGTTATACCCCCTGATGCTACTCATGGCACTTCTTTGAGAGATGTTTATGTGTACGATACAAATGGTATATTTAAATTTAAAGCACCTTACATAGTATTACACTCTACTAAGTCAGAAAATGGTACAATTGGAAATAAAACAAAATATCATAATGATGTTAGAAGTTTCAGCAAATTTTATGCGTGGGATAATTGGTCCATGACTGATAGCGGGGTAACTTTTACGATGCGTGAGGTTTGTGATTTTGAGAAGAATGAAAATGGAGAAACGTTTGTCGAAGCTGGTACGGTATGTGTAGAAAACATTGTATATACAGGAGAAGGAATTTCTAGCACTTTATATAAAGTTACTCCCACTGATGTCGATTATCAGCAGCTCAAATCGGAAATTGTTGAAAATGCTATGGCTGCTCATGCTGTTGAAAATGAAAGTCCAAATGAAGAGGATGAAAATATTACTTGTCATATAGTCTCTCTTACTGATTTAATTATGTCTGAGACTCCAACGTGGGTTACTTACAATAAAGACATGAGTGAAGCGCTTGAAGAATGGTGTGAATCTTATACAAATATTATTGAAGCTACGAAACAGCATACGGCTCAACAAGTATACACAAAATTAACATCCAACGAATAAAGCATTATTTTTATAGCAGCGTTCCTAAAAAGTACGCTGTTTTTATTTTGATGTAAATCGCATGCAGAAACTCTCCGCATCTTTCCGTAGGGTAGATAATTGCAAAATCGGCTTATGAGCGACATTTTTACATACCTCCAGAAGCGTCTATTATGCAATAGGATGAAGGATTATCAATCAATTATATATATAAGTGCTTCCAACAAGCTCAATCAATAGGGAAGCTCGGCGCGTAGGTGGTAAGTTGGAGAAAGCCTTGCAAAAATAACAAAACTCAATCTTTACGGGAATTTTTGACAAAATTGTAACGGACTATGGGCTGTTTTAATCGAATGCATTTTTGATTACCCCCTCCCCATGTGCCAAGCATAAAAATGCTTTAAATTCAATTTTTACAAAACAGCATCTATTTTTAACAAGACCCCTTCGCCCATGCTGTACGTTAGCAGTGATTTGGGCTTGACCAACGGGGGCGGAAACGGTATGCTTAATCCATGCAAGGATTGGAAATCATGGCTCCGGCGGGGTCATATGAGTCATTGGCAGCGGCTTTGAGAGCCGGGGCAGACAGTGTGTATTTTGGCGTAGGCATGTTCAACATGCGCGCGCGTTCGTCTGTCAACTTTACGGCAGATGATTTGCCGAAGGTGGCGCGCTTGTGCCATGCCTGCAAGGCAAAGGCGTATCTTACCTGTAATGTCATTATCTATGATGATGAGGTAGAGGCCATGCAAGAGCTGTTGCGCAAGGCAAAAGCGGCGGGTATAGATGCCGTGATTGCTGCAGATTTGGCGGTGATAACGTATGCTCACAGCATCGGGCTGGAGGTGCATATCTCCGTACAGGCCAATGTTTGCAACTTGTCAGCCGTGCGTTTTTTTGCGGCGTATGCAGATGTGATGGTGCTGGCAAGAGAGCTCAAACTCTCCCAAATTCGCACCATTATTGACGGTATCAAAAAAGAGGGAATCAAGGGGCCGAGCGGTGAGCTTGTGCGCATAGAGATATTTGCGCACGGTGCACTTTGCATCGGTATCTCCGGCAAGTGTGGTATGAGCTTGGCTGCGTATAACCACAGTGCCAACAGGGGGCAGTGTTTCCAACTGTGCCGCCGTACCTACCGTGTAACGGATACGGAGACCGGGTTCGAGATGGATATAGATAACCAATATATCATGTCTCCTAAAGATATTTGCACCATCCGCGTGATTGACCAGCTGGTGGAGGCCGGGGTGGCTGTCTTTAAGCTGGAGGGTCGCGGGCGCTCGGAGGCATACGTATCCACCGTTACCTCCGTTTATAAGGAGGCTGTAACCGCCTGCGCCAAGGGTGAGTGGAGCCCGGAGAAAGTATACGCGTGGGAGGCTGAGTTGCAGCGTGTGTTTAACCGCCAGTTCTGGCATGGCGGGTATTATCTGGGCGAGGAGTGGGAGACGTGGAGCGGTTGCTCCAACAGTTTGGCACTGGAGCAACGCCACCACTTGGGCCGTGTGATGCGCTGGTACCCCAAGGCTAAGGTGGCAGAGATCCGTTTGGAGGCACACCCGCTTTCCCCCGGGGATAAGATTGAGATAACCGGCTGTACCACGGGCATTGTGCGTTTGACGGTGCCGGAGGTGCGCTGCGATGATGAAAACGGAGTCACGCAAATTGTGGAGACGGCACCCAAGGGGGCACTTGCCCTGATTGCGTTGGATACCAAAGTGCGCCACGGTGATAAGGTGTACCTTATCACCCGCCGTAAGCTTAAATAAGCCCCCGGTCATGAAAATCTCGCTCATCACTTTTGCGTTGATTGCTCTTTGTATGATGAGCAACAGCTGTATTGTGGCCTCCGCCTTGGCTGAGAGCAGCGCGGACTCCGGCAACGGCAAAACGCTGGACCCCGCCATTGCCACCGAGGCTCAAAAAGAGGATTGCTGGTACAGCTACAATGCGGAGAAAGCCCCCGGTTTTTGCCTTACCACCAAAAAGACCATCACGTGGAAAGACCCCAAGGTGAATGTGGGGTATTGGCGGGGGCGTTCGCCGTATCCACCGCACCCTGTCATTATGGAGGCTCGCGGCAATACCTTTATTTTACGCGCCGGTTACGAGTGGGATGGCAACTCCGTGGGGCATACCGAGCTCGCTCATTTGATGCCCAGCCTGCGGCACGATGCGCTTTACCATGCCTTGAAAGAGGGCGCGCCGTTGAATCGGGCGGAGATTGATGCCGCCTACAAGGCAGATTGCGAGAAATACGGCGCCACGATAGGCGGCCTGTCATACGGTGCGTTGCGCTTGTTTGGCGGTGCATTCAATGACTCCGGCATGAAAGGTACGCTCATCATTGAAAAAACAACACCCCCGAGCAAGAAAAAGACCAAGAAAAAATGACACTGCTATGCCACATGGGCGGGGCGATACCCGTGCAGGCATTGCCACCGCAGGCGGGGTTGTTTCCATACCCCGAGTCTGCTACCACCATGTGGGTGAACAGTGGGCGTGTTGCTTTTGAATGCATTCTGCGCAGCTTGCCCACCGAGCCGCGGCGGGTGTGGGTGCCGCGTTTTATTTGTAATACTGTGCTGGAGCCCTTGGCCCGCCTGCACATACCCGTGGAGCACTATGCGGTAGATGCTCAAATGCACCCCATATTGCCCCCGCAGTTGAATGCGGCGGATGCGCTGCTGCTGGTTAATTATTTGGGGCTTACAGGGCATGCCGTGGCGCAGGCTGCGGTGCATGCACCGTGCCCGGTGGTGGTGGATGCCACAACGGCTTTTTATTGTCCGCCTCTGCCGCATGTGCCCACGTTTTATAGCCCGAGAAAATTTGCAGGGTTGGCAGATGGCGGTATTGCCGTGGGGGTAAAGGCAGGGGCGTTTCATTTGTCTGCCGATACGGAATCCGACACGCGCACAGCAGCCCTGCTGCGCTCCCCGAGTGATGCCGCCGTGCAAGCTGCGGAAGATGCCTTGAGCACCCCGCCCCGCAAAATGGGGCAGTTTACCCGTCAGCTTATGTGCAGCACCGCTTGGCAGGCATCCGCTACTCAGCGTTTGCGTAACTACGCTGTATTGCACCGTGCGTTGGGGCATATCAACCGCCTGTGCCTGCCCGCTACCCCGGCCTACGCCCCCATGTGTTACCCGCTGGTGTGTGGTATACCCGCCCTGCGGGACTCCCTTATCGATGCCGGGGTGCGCCTCCCCCTCTTTTGGCCGGAGGTAATTGAAACAACAGATGCCGCCACCACCGAAAATCGCCTGGCTCGCACCCTGTTGCCCCTACCCATTGACCAACGCTACACCGAGCGCGATATGCAGCAACTGATAAAATTGATTTTGTAAATCCCCCCCAGCTCGCCCGCAGTTTGCGTTTATTTTGGCATCGATGGAAGCCACTCTCTTTTGATTCGTAAATTGGACATCTCTAAAACTCTGGTACCTCCCCATAAATTGGTAGTTGTGTGGTAATATACGAAATACGAAGTCAATATAGTTCGGCTCACAGCTACGGGAAGTCTCCCTTGCTGTTCGCAAAATAAGCATTGCTATCTCAACGCTTACTGCCGTAATTACACCAGTAACTTATGCAATGCTTTGAAACATTGCGCCGCAGGCGCCTAACTCTGAAAATTCGTATTTACAAAATGACATTTGGCGAGTTTTTCGACGTCCTCAAATCGTAAATCAACGTGTCCCAAATCTTTGGGGCACGTATGCCTTAGTGAGCTTTTTGCTTGCCTTGTCAAAGTCAATATGATAGGATATGCGCGTATGAACATGCTCAAGACCATAACGGCTACGCTCACGCTTGCGGGAGCGGTGGCCGCAGGACAAGAGGCTTACCAACCCCACCCGGACTGGGAGAACCCTGAGAATTTGTCTCAGGGGCGTGAGGATTCTCGCGCGTTTTTCGTTCCCTTTGCCAACAGGGATGAGGCGTTGAAGGGTAAGCGTAAGGATTCATCACTGGTGATGTCGCTCAACGGGGATTGGAAGTTTCATTGGTCCCCCTCCCCCGCAGAGCGCCCGGTAGATTTTTATAAACCCGAGACGGATGTCAGCAGCTGGGCAACCATTGATGTGCCGAGCAACTGGCAGATGCGTGGCTATGGTATCCCCATTTACAGCAACCAGCGATACACCTTTGTGCGCGACTGGCCGCGTGTGATGACCCCGCCGCGTGACAAGACAGAGGAGAAATACTCCACCCCCAAGAGCGAGCCGAATGCCGTGGGCTCATACCGCAGGGATGTTGAGTTGCCGGCAGATTGGGATGGCCGCCGTGTCTTTATTCAATTTGACGGCGTGGATTCCTTCTTCTACCTTTTTGTCAACGGGCACAAGGTGGGTTTCTCTAAGGACAGCCGCACCGCCGCCGTGTTTGACATTACCCCCTATGTTCACCCCGGTAAAAACGTGGTGGCGGCAGAGGTGTACCGCTACAGTGACGGCTCCTATTTGGAGTGTCAGGATATGTGGCGCCTCTCCGGTATATTCAGAGATGTCTTTATGTACAGCACCCCGCAGGTGTTGGTGAGGGATTTCTTTGTGCACACCGACTTTGACGGTGAGCCCGGCAAAAAAGACTACAGCAACAGCAAGCTGCGTGTAGAGGTGGATGTCAACAACCGCACCCAATCAGAAAGCGCCTATACTGTAGAGGCAGAGCTGCTTGATATGGCCGGTAACAAGGTGGCAGACCTTACCACCGCCACCGGAAAGGTGGCTGCGGGCGAAAATGTGCGCACCACGGTGAATGCCACGGTGAAGGCCCCGGCCCTGTGGAGTGCTGAAAAGCCCAATCTGTACCGCCTCATGATTTACCTGAAGGATGCCGAGGGTAAGGTGACGGAGACAATCTCCCGCAAGATCGGGTTCCGTGATGTGCAGTTGGTGGAGGGCCGATTCCTGGTGAACGGTCAGCCCGTGAAGCTCAAGGGTGTTAACCGCCACGAGAGCCAGCACGCCAATGGCCATACCGTTACAGAGGAGGAGTGCCGCCAAGAGCTGCTCATCATGAAGCGCGGCAACATTAACCACATTCGCAACTCTCACTACCCGCAGCCCTCCTTCTTCTATGAGATGTGTGACGAGCTGGGTATTTACGTGTGCGATGAAGCCAACATTGAGTCCCACGGTTATTACTACGGGGAGCTCTCGCTCTCTCACCCCAAGGAGTGGAAAGCCCAGCACGTGTGGCGCAATATCAACATGGTGGAGCAGAGCAAGAACCACCCCTGCGTGGTTATTTGGTCCTATGGTAATGAGGCCGGCCCCGGCGAAAACTTTGCCGCCGTGAGAGATTGGATTAAGCAGAGGGATACCTCTCGCCTCACGCAGTATGAGCGTAACAATGACTTGGCAGATTTGTGCTCTAACCAGTACCCCAGCGTTAACTGGACCCGCGAGATTTCTGCCCGCAAGCTCATGAAACCCTGGTATATCTCTGAGTACGCCCATATTCTTTGTAACTCCATGGGTAACTTGGCAGATTATTGGGAGGCTATAGACTCCAGCGACTCCATCATCGGTGGTGGTATCTGGGAGTGGATTCACCAAAGCTATGACCAAGAGGTAACGCTGCCCGATGGCCGCAAGGTGGTACGCCAAAGCTATGGTGGTGACCACGGTGAGTACCCGCACGATGGTATTTTCTGCATCAAAGGCGTTATCTACAGCGACCGCACGGTTACCCCGCTTTACGAGGAGATTCGTAAAGTGCAGCAAAATGCCGGCTTTAAGCTGTTGGGGCTTACGGAGGACGGCTCTGCCCTGCGTGTCAGCGTGCGCAATAAGCACCTGTTCACCAACCTGAACGAATACAGCGCAGACTGGGCTATCATGGAGGAGGGGAGCAAAACGGTTGCTTCCGGCACCTTGGAGCTTGCCGCCGCCCCGCTTGAGACGGTGGAGATTCGCATACCCACCGATGCCGTGAATACCGCAGCCCTGTTGAAAGATGCGGAGTATTACCTCACCGTTAACCTGCGCCTGCGTGATAAGACGGACTGGGCAGACAAAGGCTATGTGGTGGCTACGGAGCAAATGCAGCTGCCCGCAGAGTTTAACGACTATGCGCCCTCCACGATGAAGCTGGATGCCTCTGCCGAGATTGACGTGCGCAATGAGGATGACCGCATGGTGGTTATAGGCCGCAATTTCACCGTATCCATAGATAAAGCCACCGGCGGTGTGCGCAATTACATTGTGAATGGGCAGGAGATTATTGGTAACAAGGCAACGCTGCACCTCAACTCTTTCCGTGCCCCGTTGGCTAACGATAAGTGGGCTATGAACCAGTGGCTCAACAACGGTATGCGCAATCTTACCCATACTGCTACCCCGCTGATGGTAGAGCGCCTCAAGGAAGGGGCTGTGCGTATTGCCTGCGATGTTGTCTCTCGCGGCGTGCGCAAGGAGAGCTTGGACAGCCGTGAGTATGACCAAGGCAAATTTGAGCTTACCGATAACGGCCCTGTTACGGATAAGGATTTCCACTACACCACGCAGATGATTTATACCATTTTGCCCAACGGCTATATCAGCGTGGCGGCCGGTATCATACCCAGTGAGGCTAACATTGTGCTGCCCCGCTTGGGCTACCAGCTCAACCTGCCGGAGCGCTTCAATAAAGTGAAATGGTATGGCCGCGGCCCCGGGGAGAATTACCCGGACCGCAAAGCCGGGGCCCCCATGGGTATTTACACCGCAGAGGTTAATAATATGCTGGAGCGTTACCCCCTGCCCATGGAGCAGGGTAACCGCATGGACACCCAATGGGTGGCTGTTACGGATGCCAACGGCGTGGGCCTGATGGTGGCCAGTGTAGAGGGCGATAACTTCAACTTCTCTGCATTGCCGTGCACCCCGCAAGCTCTGTTTGATGCTCCGCACCCGGAGGAAATTGAGCGCGCAGGGCAAACGGTGTTGTGCATGGATGCCTTTACGCTGGGCTTGGGCGGTGCCGCTTGTGGCCCCCGCCCCATAGACCGCGATATCCCGCTCACAGCTCCCACCACCTTCATCTTTTCTCTGCGCCCGTTGCTTTCTGCGGATAAACCGGAGGAGATTGGGCGCCATGAGTTGCCGTTAGCGGGGGCAGTAACCATCTCCCGAGATGAGTTGGGCTACGTGCATGCAACCTCTGCCACGCGCAATGCCACCATTCACATGACGCTGCCCAATGGCTCAGACCGCGTGTACACCGAGCCGTTCTTACAGCGTGAAAACGGTGTGGTGCGTGCCTATGCCAGTGCACCCGGTTGCATCAGCTCTGCTCTTTGCTTGCAGCAATTTGCCAGCTGGCGCCCGGCTAACCTGTTGCGCATTGCTTCCTGCTCCAGCTACTCCGGCAAGGCGGATTCCCCCTGGTGCCTGATTGATGGGCGCAGAGACACCTACTGGCACTCTCGCTGGCATGAGCCTTGCGCAGAGTACCCCCACGATGTAGTGGTTGATTTGGGTGTGGACTCCGAGTTGACCGGCATCAGCATCACCCCGCGTCAGGGGCGCTCCTCTTCCCGCGTGGGCAAGTTGGCCTTCTACTTCAGTGCGGATGGCAAGACCTGGCCGGCTGAACCCAACTGCACTTTGCAGATGGCTGATGTGGATGACGAACAGTCCGTCACCCTCCCTGAGCCGGTTGTTACCAAGTATATCAAGATGGTGTGCCTGGAGGCTATCAGCAAGGGTGAGCCCTATGCCGCCGTGGCAGAGCTTAAGCCCCACGTCACCCGCATTGTAGGTGAGTACCCTGCCAACGCCTTCTTCTCCGTGAGCTATGTGAGCTCTGACCTGCCGGAGGGTGGTGCAGCCCGCAACGTGTTGGATGGTAACCCCGACACCTACTGGCACACCATGCGCGGTGTCACCGTGGCCAGTTACCCGCATGATATCCGCATCAACCTGGGGGATGAGCGCCACATCAAAGGCATCACCTACCGTGGTGCAGCCGTGGAGGGTACCTATGTTAAGGATTACGAGGTATACGTGAGCCAGGATGGTAACAACTGGGGCAGCCCCGTTGCCCGCGGTACATTTGAAAAGAACAGCAATGTGCAAAACGTGCTCTTCTTCTCACCCGCCCGTGCTCGCTACATTCGCTTGGTAGCCATCTCCTCTCACGATGGCGGTGACTTTGCCGCCGTGTCGGAGATTGATGTCATCCCCGCGCAATAAGGTATCCCTTGAGCCAAGCATTTTCAGCCCCGTTTCTGTAAGAGAAACGGGGCTTTTAGGTGTGATTAGGTTGGATTTCTGACAAGCCCTTCGTTTGCTATAAATGAGCGTTCGTGATGCCGAGTTTGAAGCTTTGCGGGGGCAATTGCTGATGACCGGGAGCGGAGCGATACCCCGAGCCGAGAGGCTCCCTCGACAGAATCCCGATTTTGCACCGTAAAATTAACATTTGAACCACTGGCGCCTAATAGTAAGAATGATATGTAGATAACATATTTTGGGCATATTGACGGAACCGTGCACGCACAGTATAATGCACCCATGTTCAGTATACAACAGGTAGTTACCCCCAGCAAGACGGATCAAGACGGGCGCATGAAGTTGTTTTCTGCCATACAGCTCATGCAGGATTGCTCGGAGATGTGGAAGAACAGCGAGCCTGCTTTCCTGAATTTTTTGCTTGAAAAGAGGGGTGCACAGCTGCTGAATTTTCGCTATTTAGAGATAGAGCGAGTACCTCACTTGGGGGAGCAGCTTACCTGTACTACAAGCGTGTACGGCACGCAGGGGGCATTTGGCTACCGCAACACAGCTATTTATGATGCCTCGGGCAGGCCCTGCTATCTCTCATGGTGTATCGGGGCTTTTGTGAGTGCGGATACGGGCGGGTTGATGCGCTTGCCACAAAATGTTGCCGAGCAAATGAAGCTCGACCCGCAGTTGCCCATGCACTATGGAAGCCGTAAAATTGTGCTGCCCGAGGCAGAGCCGATTTTGCTGCCGGATATTCCGGTGCTGCGTAATGATATAGACTACAACCGCCATGTCAACAACGCTCACTATATACGCATGGCTTTGGAGTGCTTGCCGGAGGAGTTTGTGCCTACTACTCTGCGCGTGGAGTATAAGCGCCCTGTTGCACCGGGGGCGGTGATTTCCCCAACCCTCATCATGCAACCCACTGTTGCTTATGTGCAGTTGCGTGTGGGGGGGATTCTTTGCTGTGTGGTGGAGTTCTCTCGCTAACCCTTGCCCCGGCACCTGCGTGAGTAGTAAATCTGCTAATGCGTCAGTCTGTGTATCAGGGCTTGACATAGTGCCCCGGCTCAGGCAAGATACCACACAGATATGTATATACCGACACAAGAGGAGAGATACAGCAAGGTTGCATGGTACACGTTGTTGATGTGCTTGGTGCTGCCCGCAGGTGTGGTAGCTTGGGCGTATGGTGATTTCTCTGATCTGTTTTGGTGCATTTTTGCCTTTACTCTGCCCTTGGCGCACTTGATCAGTGCCATGGGAGTGGCGTTTACGGCATCTGTTATCTTCTCTTGCCTCATCCATGCCGCTGCATTTTATTGGCTTGCCAAGCGTTGTAAGTGGGCACCAAAAAAAAAGCTTACTCTCGTGGTAACATGGGGTATGTTCACAGCACTTATCTTGCGTTTGATGATTGCTTATATGCTTTGGCAATCCATCGTATCCCAGGCTAATCCGTGAGGAGGCGTAATAGTAATGCCCCCGGTAGTAGACGCATGAGATATTTAAACAGGAATACCGCCGCGTGATAACATTTTTTTGTATTAAAGATAAAAAAAACAAAGTTTTTTTCGTCTGTGAAGCAGGGTTTTGTAAAAGACTTGATTTTTTTTAAAAAAATGCTATTATTTCCTGTGTTATGAAACCACAAACCCAATTGGCAAAACGAGTTGAAAATCGCAGTGCAAAACTGGAGAGAGAACTCAAAATGTCTGAGCGAGTAGCTACTGCGAAAGTAGCTCGCGGGAATGTGTATCTGCTGATGGGTAAATATGCTACAGAAGAGGATTTGCAGCAGCGCCTTACTCGCCTTTCTAAGGCTCTGAAAGCATTTGCTTGATTGTCACTATGCCTGACGAAGCTCAAAAATAGGAGTTTATAGACGGCTTTATTGCTGCTGAGACTGCTCTTAAGAAATATGAAAGGGAAGCCACTGAAACGCTCGTTCCCTGCATTAACGAGCTCCGTTATTCTGCATACCATGTGGCTCAAGCTTTAAAAGCCGAATTAAACGGCGAAGTTGCCGGAAATCACTGGCAAAGGGCTATTCGTCATACTCATCGCGCCAAGTTTGATGTGATGGAGTTTAATGTAGCCCTGTGTATGGAAAAGGTTGAGCGGATTAAACAGTCCTACAAGGGATACGAGTTTTTAGCAGGCAGCATTATTCCCAACTATTTTAAGCATTCTAAGGCTCTTTTTTCTATTTCGTCAGAACTTGAAGGTTTGCATGAATTGGATAAGGAATCTCCGGAGTTTGTAAAAGCATGTGAGAAACATGTTCGCATAGCTCGGGCGTTCATTCGTGATTTCTATTCTGCTGAGGAGGTTTTATTCTCCGAGATTGAGAAGCGAGAAATGGAAAAGGAACAGGCCGATATGGAGAAGCAGCATGATAAGCGTGTATCATGGATTCAAGTGTTTTGTGGTGCTGTTTTGGGAACATTATTCGGCTGTGTTATGACCTTGCTAATAGGTTGACGGGTAGTTTTTGTATTAAAGAGGA
The DNA here is from genome assembly GCA_017399165.1 of Akkermansia sp. GTDB lineage: Bacteria > Verrucomicrobiota > Verrucomicrobiia > Verrucomicrobiales > Akkermansiaceae > Akkermansia. The sequence goes on along the minus strand of JAFQEF010000104.1, from coordinate 5,442 downwards.
CAGTACCTATTGAAGAGAGGAGATAGAATCCGACTCGGCCTCTTGTAAGAGTCGGGCGCAATCTTGGTGGCCGTTGGCGGTGGCAAGTTGGCGGGGTGTTTTGCCTGCGCCGGTGGTAGATTTGGTGTTGGCACCGGCAGAGATAAATAGGGCTAAACAGGCCTTGTTGCCGGAGATGGCGGCGGCGTGCAGGGGGCTTTCGCCCATGGTGTTGAGGCTATGCAGATCTGCCCCGGCAGCCAATAGGGCAGAGGCGCACTCTGCACTGCCCCAGCTCCAGCGGGCAAGCTCTGCCAGCGGGGTATCGCCGCGCTCGTTGCGCAGGTGTACATTGGCACCGGCTTTCAGTAGCAGGTGCACGCAGTCCGGTTGCCCCAGGCGCACGGCAAGGTGCAGGGGGGTGCAGCCGTCTCGGGTGCGCAGGTTAATGAGCGTGGCATCTGCAACGAGTTTTTGAACACAATCCGTACGCCCCATGGCTACGGCAAGGTGCAGGGCAGAGTAGCCACCGGCCGAGGTGGCAGAGGCATAGGCCCCGCGTTGTAAAAGGTAGGGAATACAGTTTGCTTGATTGTTCAGCACGGCAGTGTGCAGCAGGGGCCAACCTGCTTTGTCCGTTTTGTCCAAGTCTGCCCCTGCATCTATCAGCAGGCGCAGCAAGGCGGTATCCCCCGCGGCGGTGGTGCGGTGCAGATGCTCCGTGTATTTTGCGGGTATGTTGCGCTGCTGCAAGGCCGTGGTGGCGATGAGCCGTACGGTGTCTGCATGCCCTGCGGCACGGGCGCAATCTGCGGGGGTGCGGTCCCGCGTATCGGTGGCGGTGGCATTGGCACCATGGCGCATCAGCAGCTTGATAAGCTCTTGCCTGTTTAAGCGGGCAGCCCAGTGCAGGGGGGTACAGCCTAAACCGTCCGTCTGTGTCAGCGCGGTAGAGGAGCGCAGGTAACGTTGGCACATGTCTGCATCATTGGCGATAATGGCGGTAAAAATATCATCCACCGCGCCGTTGGCTATCAGCGTTCGCTCGCAATCTGTATAGTTATTGGCGCAGGCGTAGTGCAGGGCGGTCCACTTCATGCCGTTGCGCGCATGCACATCGGCCCCGGCTTGCAGCAGGGCCTCTAAGCAATAGCGTTGCCCGTGGGCGGCACAAAAATGCAGCAGGGTGTTGCCGTTGGAGTCCTTTTTATTCACCTTTGCTCCGGTTGCAACAATGGGGGCAATGCAGTGGTGGTAGCCCTCCGATACGGCATATTGCAGCAGGTTGCGGCCATCCGGCAGGCATTGGGCGGTGTTGGCCCCCAGCCGGTGCAGTTGGGTAATCAATTGCGGTTGGTTGGCGGCAACGGCACAGAACACGGGGCTCATGCCCGCCTTGTTGCAAAGGTTGATATTTGCCCCCAAGCCGTGCAAGTGGTTGAGCACGGCTGCCTGCCCCAGCTGTACAGCGGTGTGCACGGGGGTGTTGCCTTCTGCATCTGCAGTGTTCAGATTGGTGCCCGCCTCCTTCAGCAGGGTAATGCGCTCGGTGTTTGCCGTGCGCACGGCATGGCGCAAGGCGGCGTTATAGTGCTCTTGTGTAATGCCTTGTTGGCAAAGGGCATGCGCGGCCAGCACGGCGCAGCTTTCTGTTTGCCCGGCTTCTCTTGCTGCCTCCAACGGGGTTTTGCCTTGGTCATTTTGCTGCTGCGGGTTAGCCCCGCGCTTGAGCAGGTAGTGAATGGCCGCGGCATTGCCGGCTAAGGCGCAGTTGTGCAGGGTGGTGGCACCATTGGCATTTGTGGCGTTGATTGATAGCCCCGTGGTTTGAATGAGGTGAGCCGTGTAAAAATCCCCCGTCAGGCAACTCTCTGTCAGTTGGCACAGGTAGTGCTCGGGGAGTATGCCCTTTTGCTCCAACGCGGTGGCGGCCAAGACCGCCGGCATATGCAGCTGCCCTCTTATAATGGCTGTTTGCATGGGGGTAATCCCCGCGGCATCTGCCGCCTCAATAGATAAGCCTGCCTGTACCAGCACCCGTGCAGCATCTGCCTGCCCGTATGCTGCGGCCAAGTGCAGTAAACTTTCGCCACCCGGGGTGGTAGTGTGGTGCGGTGCCCCTGCCGTAATCAACAACTGTATCATGTCTGCATCTCCCCGCACCGTGGCATTCAGCAGGGCATCCTCGTAGCCCCCCGGCATAATGCCGATATCCTCCAGCCTGTCTGCCGCTGCTTCTTGTGGCGTTTGCTCACAGCATGATAAAACTACAGCGCTGATAATAAGTGCTGTAGCTTTATTGATGATGGAAAGGGGATGCTGCATGAACTCGCTTGAAAAAGGGGGAATACAGTATGCTGCGCACATTGTAGCTTTTTATCAAACTGATGTCAATGTGATTCGATGTTATCACTCGTAAAATAGCTCCATCGTTACGCGGTTTCGGAAAAAATGTTTGGCAAAATCAATTTTTTTTGATAGAATTCGGTCGGTTCGGTGTATAAACTGAAAGTAAAAAAATTATGACAACGAGAAACATACTCCTCACGGCAGTGTGCGCCCTTACCGGGGTGAGCATGCTGCAGGCCGCAGATATTGTGGAATCCGTTGCCCCGGCACAGGTGGCTGCTGCTCAGAAAGAACACCCGTTTTTTCAGGATATCCCGTATCCTGCTTGGTCTCAAATGAGTGCTGAGCAGGCTCTTAAAGATGCCCGTGTGGGTATTGATTTGGCTTATGAGCGCATTGATGCCATCAGCAAGATTAAGCCCGAGGAGGCCACCTTTGAAAACACTTTCTTAGCCTTGGCTTACGCCTCCCGTGAGCTGGACCAAGTGCAGGGCTATATGCACCACCTCTCATCCGTCATGGACAGCCCGGAGATGCGCGCCGCCCAGCAGGAGTTAATGCCCGAGCTCAACAAGCTTTCTGCCTCCATTAACGCTAATGAAGCTCTTTGGCTGGTTATCAGAAGCGCAGCTGCTCAGCCCTGGGTAAAAGAGCTCTCCCCCCAAAAACAACGCTTCGTGCAGCAAACGGTGGACTCCTTCCACGACAGTGGGGCGGACCTCCCCCCCGATAAAAAAGCCCGTAAGGCTGAGATTGAGGCAGAACTGTCTCAACTGACACTGAGTTTTGCCAAGAATGTGTTGGACTCCACCAACGCCTGGGAGCTCATCATTACCGACAAAGCCGAGCTTGCCGGCATGCGGGAGGACTGGATGGCTGCCGCCGCTGCCGATGCCTTGGAGCACGGCTACGGCACCGCAGAATCCCCTGCATGGCGTATCACGCTGGAGTTTACCAGCTATGGGGATGTCATGAGCGATTGCACCGTAGAAGCCACCCGTAAAAAATGCTGGGAGGGCCAAAACAGCATTGGCAACGGTGAAAAGTATAACAATGAAAAGATAGTAGCCCGAGTTATGGAGCTGCGCCGTGAGCTTGCCGAGCTGCTGGGGTTTGATACCTATGCGGACCTCAAGACCAAGCGCCGCATGGTAGGCGGTGGTGATAATGCCATGGCCTTTATTGACAACATGATGGCTAAGGTTAAACCCGCTTTTGAGCAAGAGTGTAAACAGGTGTTGGACTATGTATCCCGCTGCCGTGGCGAGCAGGTAAATGCCGTTAACCCGTGGGACCGCCGCTATTACCTCACTCAAATGGCTAAAGAGCAATACAGCTTTGACCCCGAAACCCTGCGCCCCTACCAAGAGTGCAACCGCGTTATCAAAGGTATGTTCAACACCTTTGGTCCGCTGTACGGTGTTTCTTATGAGGAGCTGCCCACCGTGTGCCTTAAGCCCGGTGAGCCCTGCCCCGAGGGCAAAATTGAGGTGTGGCACCCCGAGGTTCGCCTCTTTAAGGTAACAGATACCGCCACCGGTAACCACCTGGGCACGTTCTATCTGGACCTCTTCCCCCGCGCCTCCAAGCGTGCCGGGGCTTGGGTAATGCCCATGCGCTATGGTAAACCCGCTGCCAACGGTAAGCCCCACGAGCCGCATTTGGCCACCATTACCGGCAACCTTACCGCCCCCACGGCAGATAAACCCGCGCTCTTCAGCCATTATGATGTAGAGACCCTCTACCACGAGTTCGGCCACATGATGCACTGCATGTGCGGCGATACCGAGCTGGAGTCCCACTGTGGCACCAGCGTGACCTGGGACTTTGTGGAGCTGCCCAGCCAAATGCAGGAGAACTGGACCTGGGAGCCCGAGGGTATTGCTCAATTTGCCTTCCATTATGAGACGGGCGAACCCATACCCGCCGAGATGGTGCAAAAGCTTAACGCCAGCCGCTATTTCTTACCGGCTACGGACATTATGAGCCAGTTGTGCGTGGGTAAGCTTGATTTGGAGATGCACATGAACTACGCAGAGAAGTTTGCCGGCAAGCCCTTGGATGCCGCATCCTCAGATTTGCTGCGTCCGTGGCGCATTGCCATGACGGCGGAGTCCCCCTCCATCATGCGCCACCTTACACACTGCATCAATGGCGGTTATGCTGCCGGTTATTATTCTTACAAGTGGGCAGAGGTACTGGCTGCAGATGCCTTCACCCGCTTTAAGAAGGAGGGTATCCTCAACCCCGCCACCGGTGCCTCCTTCCGCAAAGCCGTATTGTCTGTGGGCGACAGTAAGCCGGCTGCAGATGCCTACCGCGACTTCATGGGCCGAGACCCCAACCCGGATGCCCTGCTGGAGTCTCACGGGCTTATCACCAAATAAGCCCCGGTAGTTCATTACCTGCCATCTTTCGCCCCGAGCCGTGCCTCCCGCCGCTCGGGGCGTTCATTTACACGGGGGGATAAAAATACCGTAGGGCGGGACTCCTGCCCGCCCTACGGGCTCTATTATTCCCCTTCACTGAGCCTGCGCAGCAGGCTCAATCTCACTGTTGCGCCTCGGCGCAACAATCTCACTTGAGCTACCGCTCAAATCTCACTGCGGCGCAGCCGCAATCTCACTTCGCCCCGCATGGGGCGAAAAAAAAAATATCGTACCCGCGGGCGAATGCCCGCCGAATTTTTAAGCCCCGTCAGGGGCGGTAGCCAATAGGTAGGCGCGTTCCGTCTTCGGGCTGAGCCCTACGCCGTGACAAAGAAGCGACTGATAACTAACGGAATACAAATATAATCCCCGACTTTAGGAGGGGTGGAAGCGGAAGCGTGGCATATGTATAACAAGCGGAATTTATAAAAACACCACTTATATTTTAATCCCCGGTTTAGCTGCCACCCCGCCATTCGGCGGGGTTCAATGTATTTTTTCTTTGAATAACAGGGGCTTACGCCCCTGCCTATTGGCTGCCGCCCTTACGGGCTCTATTATGGCCCCACTGAGCCTGCGCAGCAGGCTCAATCTCACTGTTGCGCCTCGGCGCAACAATCTCACTTGAGCTACCGCTCAAATCTCACTGCGGCGCAGCCGCAATCTCACTTCGCCCCGCATGGGG
>JAFQEF010000103.1 GCA_017399165.1 Akkermansia sp. | reverse complement strand
CCCGACGAGCAAAGCGAGGAGGCCGACACAATCCCACGAGGGGTGTTAACCCCGAGTCACACTCCGCTCCGGGCTCACGTCCTGCGCTATGCACATCTGTCGGCCTCGTCGCTACGCTCCTCGGGCTCGGGTGTTTTTTTCACGTGCAGGGGCTTACGCCCCTGCCTAAGCTATTTCGCCCCACAAGGGGCTATCAAATTTGGCGGGCATTCGCCCGCGGGTACGATATTTTTTCGCCCCTCGCCGGGGCTCAAAAAGTCGGCTCGCTAACGTTCGCGAACTCTCCCCCACAACTAACAATTTGTTTATATCGTAGGGTGGGACTTCAGTCCCACTTTCATGGTGGTATACCTTGATAATATGTTGGACTAAAGTCCAACACTCCGATAGTATTCGCCCCGCAACTACCAATTTATCTCTCACCCCAGACCAAAGCCTACAATTGTTCCCATGCATAGCTTATTTTTAACGGCTAAAGGCAGTCTTTTTTTTGAATATTTGTTAATCGCTCCATAACAAGATCGGCGAAAAAGCATTATATTTAAGATTTTTCCTATTTTAGGCTTGCTACAGCATATGAAATGCTGTGCACTACGCTTGGTCGGTTCGGTACAGGTGTTTGAGCATCCCGGCGCGCGTGGGAACGAGTGCCTCTGCACGAGTTGATATAACCTATTAACATTCAGTAAAAACAAATATGAAAAAGACGATTATTGCTCTTTTGTCCACAATTGGGGTTTCATTTGGTGAAATGACCGATGGCCTCGTTGCTTGGTGGACTTTTGATGAAGACGGCTCGTATACGTCATATACCGGCTTTGCTGGTGGTGTTAATACCGGCCTTAACGAGAAGAATATGAATCTGACAGGGGGCGTAGACGCCGTAGGAAACGAAGCCCCCTGCGGCTCACACTGAGGAGCCCCACAACTACCAATTTGTAGGGGGGCTGCTGTCATCCGAAGCCGCGGTTTGTATACTCGCTTGCGTTCGCAATGAAGAACGGCTGGAGCCTCAATGAAGAAGCCGCCTTGCGGCGGCTTGTGCAGAGCGGGCAGAGGCCCGCCATGAAGAACGCCTGACGGCGTTGATGATGAAAGGGGAAATCAGGCCTCAATATAGCCGATAAAGGGCAGGTTGCGGTATTTGCCGTTAAAGTCCAGCCCATAGCCAACCAAGAAATAGTCGTCGCAGTGCAGGGCACAAAAATCCGCCTCATGCTCCACGGTGCGGCGGCCTTTTTTGTTAATGGCCACGGCAGATGCCACCTTGGTGGCACCATTGGCGCGCAGGGCATTGCATACCTCTTTCATGGTAAGGCCGGTATCCAGCACGTCATCTATCACCAGCACTTGTTTGCCGTTGCAGTCGGGCAGGGCATTGTGCCATTTGAGTTTGCCGGTGCTCTCTGTGCCGGCGTAGCTGGAGATACGGATGGTTTGCAGCTCGAAATTGTCCGGCAGGTGGCGCAGCAAATCTGCCGCATACCAGATGGCTCCGTTGAGCAGGCAGAGTGCTACAACGGGCTCCTCTCTGCCGAAAAAGGATTCTACCTCCTGAGCAGTGCGTTGCACGGCCTCACGAATTTCATCTGCTGAATAAAGAGTTTTGATGTTCATGGCACTACCCGAATATGGGTTATTTAGTATGCAGAAAGGCTAAGATACAACAAAGTGCGCTAAAAAACAAGTGCAAGTTGTTCTTTTTATGGGGCAAAAGGTGTTTTTCTGTACTTGCCGGCAAATAATCAGGCCGGATTCTCCGCATCATCCCCGCCGTGTTGAGTGCCCACGGCGGCAAAAACTTTATCCCCAAGCGGGCATACCTTAAAGAACCACCCGATAATATAACCGGTGCTCACCGCGCAAATGATGGTGCCCTCTCTCACGCCTGCTACCTGGCCCAAGAAGATGAGAGATGCCAGCACGGCCACGGCCACCATGGTGCAGTCCACCGCCACCTTAACGCGGCTGAAACGCCATTTGAAGGTGCTGCTCAGTGCCAGACAAAGCCCCTCTGCCGACAACGGCACCAGGTCCGCCTTAACAAAGGTAAAGATACCGAACGCACAGCACACACAGCCCAGCACCGTGTAGCCTATGGCCGCCGCATAGCCTGGCATGGGCAGCAATGCCGTGTGACTGTTGCAAATGTTGAGCATGGTGCCCAAAATAATACCATTAACAATTTGCAGCAGTTGAATGGGCCGATACTTGCTGCGCAGCAATGCTATTTGGGAGAGCACCAACAGCACATGCACACAAATGAGCATGTTGCCCACGGTGCAAAACTCTATCCCCTTACCGCCTACAGCGTCGCCCAGCAACAAATGCGCCACCAGTGCCGGGCCGGTGATGGCATCCGTGCCCAAATTGGCCAATATGGTTAACGTTATACCTTGGGCCAATATAAATAAACCCAGTATCAGGACGATAAGACGTACAACAAGTTCGGAGAGCTTACGCTGCTGTTTCATGGCGCGCCCATTATACAACAAAAAAATCCACCTCTACAAGCACGGATTTGAAGTAAGAAATACGAAGTCTACATACGTGTCCCAAAGATTTGGGAGACGTTGATTTACCATTTACAGATTTACAATTTGGGGACCTCAAAAAACTCGCCAAAGATGGCAATTTGTAGGGATGACGAGCCGTAGGCGAGCGGAATTTTGTAAGCCCCGCTCTGCGGGGCGTCATTTTATTTAGCGAGTGGTGCAGCGAGCCAACGGCGAGCGAAACCACTCGAACCGATAAATAATACACCGAACCCGTGAAACGGGTGATAGTAAAGTTCGATTCCGAGTTGACACCTATGCTTATGTGCTCAAATTTTCATAGCGTTTTTTATTATCTATCTCTATGGATTTTAACATGACTTAAGTGTCACCCGTTTCACGGGTTCCCTTTATAATTAATTAATTCGAGTGGTTGCGCCGCTGCGCGGCTCCACCACTCGCTATTTGAAATGT
>JAFQEF010000102.1 GCA_017399165.1 Akkermansia sp. | reverse complement strand
CCCCCGACACAATCCCCACGAGGGGTGTTAACCCCGAGTCACGCTCCGCTCCGGGCTTACGCCCTACGCTATGGTCATCTGTCGGCCTCGTCGCTACGCTCCTCGGGCTCGGGTTTGTTTTGGACCATGAGCAGGGGCTTACGCCCCTGCCTATATTATTTCGCCCCACAATTGAGGGGCTTAGAAACTCGCCTCGCTCGTCCAGGTGCCCTCCATGTTCGCCCCCGAATTTGATAGCCCCTTGCGGGGCAAATTAGGGCAAATTAGGGCAAATTAGGGCAAATTAGGGCAAATTAGGGCAAATTAGGGCAAATTAGGGCAAATTTTTCTTTACATTTGCCCTAAAATCTAATAAATTGCCCTAAAGAACGGAAGAGGAATATCAAAGCAATGGAATAAATACAGTCAACGGAGAGTTATAACCTGGAATACAAGCGGGAAATACCGTCTGATAATAAGAAATGGCTCAAGACAGTGGTGGCATTTGCTAATGGAAAGGGCGGTCAAATTGTATTTGGGATAGATGATGAAACTCACACGGTAATGGGGGGGGCGGGCGAGGAAATAGCCCGTACTATTGATAAATTGACAGATACAATCATTAACAATTGTACCCCACAAATAGTACCGGAGGTAAGAGTAGAGAATATAGGGGATAAGCACGTAATCGTAGTAGAAATTGAAGCCGGACAAAATACGCCTTATTATCTGACTCGGGATGGTGTAGAGAGAGGCACATATATACGCGCGGGTGCAACAACTCGCGTTGCAGAGGCTTACACTCGCTTGGAACTCATTTTAAAAAGTAAGGGGATATCGTATGATCAATACATCATACCGCATGAAACTCCGGTGAAAGACACGGAAATTGAAGCCCTCTGCAAGGATATTCAACGATATAGCAACAGGGGGGATTCTGTGACGAAAGATCACTTAATAAGCTGGGGATTATTGCGAGACGAAGAGGGTATCTTGAAGCCGTCGGTTGCGTTTAATTTGCTTACAGGTTCTCAAAGTGTACGCTTTTCTCGTATTCAATGTGGTGTTTTTTTGGGGGATAATCGCGTTAAGTTTCAGGATAGTAAAGAGTTTTCCGGCCCATTGTATCAAATTATTAAACAGGCAGAGGATTATGTGTTACAGAACACACGCACGGAGTATGTTATAAAAGATATAGTGCGTGAGGAGGTGTATGAGATTCCCTTGCCGGCATTACGAGAAATTATTGTCAATGCTGTTTTGCACCGTAATTATTTATACCCTGCATTTATTCAAATTGCCATTCACCCGAATCGGGTCGATTTTTTTCTCTCCCGGGGGATTATATGGCTCAATGACAAAAGAACGCATGTTACGGGGGAATTGCTCTGCCTTACGTAACCCATTGTTGGCAGATATGCTTCAAAAAATGGGGATGGTTGAAAGGTGGGGATCCGGTATAGGCCGAATTTTTGAGGCATTTTTAAAAAGAGGTTTACCCGCGCCGGAGTACGTGATTGATGATTTAGGGGTTACTGTATCCGTTCCGCGTGTTAAAGGCGTTCCTCAAGCGCAAACGCCGCCGGTTTCGATTCACAAAGCCGTTCCATTATATGGTAACCAACAAAAAGCCGCAGATTCAAATGAGAGACTGTTGCAATATATACGCAATCATCCTAATTGTACTTATTCTCAATTGCTAAAGGAGTTCGGTTTTTCTCGCGGAACTTTATCATACAAATTGGAAAAATTGAGAGAACAAGGCTTCATTGTACGAACCGGGGCAACCCGCAGTACCGTGTGGAATGCCGTTAGAAATGGTTGATGTCGGTTTTAAATCCAATATTACGAAGTGCTCTTGCTGTCACTCTCAATTGGGACGGGGAGCTGATGCGCCTGCTTATCGGCTACTACCTTACGTTTTTTTCAAGTTTTGCTCGCCACGTAAGCAGTGTAAAAAACATTTTTTTGTGTTATCTCTAAATTTTAACTTGACTTCATGCCTCTTCATGGTAGACTGATAGCGTTATTTCACTTTAACCTTCTCATAAAATCATGAAAAAGTTTTTCGGTATGTTGTTGGCAGCTGTTTCGGCTCTCGTTCTTCTTCCCGGTTGCGGTGGCGGCGGGGATGGGGATGTTGATGTAATGGAAACTCGGAGTTTTGCTAATGGTGTAAAATGGCTTAAGTTAGGAGGTAAATCTGGTCAGATGACATTGTATATGACTGGTGATGGAAGCTATAGCGAATTGAACGATGAAGAAGTAAGTAATTTAAGTTTTAAGTCTTCTGTTGGACTTCCAATTGATAACGAGGGCGGCACTTGCAATTATTGGGTTACTAAAGATGATGAGGGTAATATTATCAGGGGAACGCTGGAGCTTGCTTATGACAACGTGAAGGATCAGGATGTTGCGGACTTTTTTGGATTCCAGATTAATAACGGCAACAACAATGATGATGACAATGATGTCGTAGACCCCGATAACCCGACAACTTCATCGGTTCTCTTGATAGAGCTAAAGTTTGCAGAACATGAATGGGAGGATAATCAAAATAACAAAGGATCTCTTTGGGTGGATATTTTATAATTGCTAGTAGAAAATCGTTATATCATATGCTGTACAACTGCACAATTCCTGTGCAGTTGTATTTTTATTGACATATAATTCGTAATGATTATAATACCGGGGTCACTGTAACAAATAGTCAAAACATGAAAAGATACATCTTCTCTCCGGTAATAGCCATTGCCATTTTATTTGCCCCTTTGTTTTTGAGCTCTTGCGGGGATGATGCGACTAGTGCTCCTCAAGCCGGAGGAGTGCAAATAGACCCCGAGGTTCGCAAGTCCGCCATGGCAAAATTGCAGGAGAAGGGGATTGAGCTCAGCCCTGTTGCTTTTGCCAAGCAGTTGAGCGGTAACTGCAAGGCGGAGATTTTGCAGCTCTTTTTAGAGGCCGGCATGTCACCCAATGCCGTAACGGGCAGTGGCATGAATACGCTCATGATTCTTATCCTGAACGGAACGGATAAAGAGGAGGTTGTAAAATGCGCGCAGTTGCTCATTAAGTTCGGCGTCAATGTTAATAGTGTAGACCGTCGCGGGCAAAACTCTTTACATTATGCCGTGGGCCGCAGTAACCCTGAGCTGGTGAAAACATTAATAGATGCCGGGGCAGATGTTAATGCGGTGGACCGCAGCGGCATGAGCGTGTTAGAGCGCACATTCAGCTCAGAAATTACGGAGATGCTGAAAGCCGCCGGTGCTCAAGAGAAAAAGCCGACTAATGATTTCAGTTTCTAAGAAAGCTTTATAACAACTACGTGACGGGCGAAATAGATAATTTAGCCCGTCAGTTTGAATAATGCCCATTTTCATTTCCCGATACCACTTAACAAGTTAGTGAGTATAAAACAAAAATCCGCTTAAAGCTTTAATTGCTAGGCTTTAAGCGGATTTTGTTATTCCAGAGCCGGATGTCAGGGTCGAACTGACGACCGTCCGATTACAAATCGGGTGCTCTACCACTGAGCTAATCCGGCGAGGTGCGCGTATGATACACGAGAAGAGCGTGGATAGCAAGCCTTTTTTTGCAAAAATGTGTCACAAGGGCAGAAAAAGAGCAGGGATGCCGTGGTGGCATCCCTGCAAAAGAAGGAAAATGGTATCAGAATAAGGCTGTGAAATCAGAATTTCCAGCCGAACTCTACACCGAAGGTGACCTGGAAGTGGTCTACAGGGCCACCACCCACGGCACGGTCAATCTTACCGGAATTGTTGCCGGAGGCAGAGAGTTGAGCCCAGGGTGTGATTTGGGTGCGGCCATCTCTGCCGATGCCACCACCATGGGTGAAGACGGGGGCGGCTATGCGGAGTCTGCCGGCATCCGTCCCTTTAACACCGTTGGCCCAGTAGCTGAAGGAGCCTGCCCAGCCTGCGGAGACCTCCAAATCAAGCCCCCAGCTGTTGGTGTTGACAACGTTGGTGAAACGGTAACCGAGCTCGGCATCAAGGTAATGCCCGGTGAGCCCCTGGAAACCAATGCCCCACTGCATGCTGCCGAAGAAGCCCTTTTGGTGGTCGTTAAAGGCGAGGGTAACGGTGAGATCCTGAGCCAAACGGTGGGGGCTGCTGTTGGCAAAGCGTGACATGTAGCCCTCCAGACCACCGTGGCGCAGGTTATAGCCCAGCTCCAGTGTGAGGTTGGGGAAAAGCTCTTTACCAATGGCGTAGCCTGCGGTGAGCACGGGGGTATCTGCCAGCTCTGCCGTGGCGCCCCATACCACGCCCACGTTGCCGCTTACTTTTTGGTATAACCCGGCGTTAAACAGGTTGCGGTTGGGTAACACATAGTGCCCCGAGATGGAGGAATAGCCGTTGGAGGCCATGGGATCCGTCACGCCCATGCCGCGTACTTGGTAATTTGTTTGGTACAGGTTCAGCTTGATAAATGCTTTCTCCCCGGAGGATACGGACGGGGTGATGGGGGCCGCTGCCGGGGCCGGCTCGGCAAATGCATACGGATCCGTAAACCCGGCCATCGGGTCCTCGTATGTCACATCTTCATAAGTGACAGGACCATCCGGTATCATAGGGGGCATCTCTGTGCCCATGGCGGGCAGCACAAGGCTGCTCAATAGGAAGAGGCTCTTTTTCATACGCAGATATTTTACCTTGCTTAAATAAATTGGCAAGCCGAAAAAAGAAAAGTGACACAAAAAAACTGTGAAATTTCGAGAAAAAGGCGTTGACGAAGCAGGGGATGCCCGTTAGAATAAGCGCATGATAAAGTTATGTGTAAGCACGTTAATGATGCTGCTGGCAGGAGTATGCCATGCAGATACGCAGGTTTCTGAAAATAAGGCAACGGATACCATGACCATGGTGCAGGATGCACGCTGCCGCCAGGTGTTGGTGAATTGTGAGATGAACGGTGTGCCTATGCGCATGATGCTGGATACCGGTGCCACCAATACGGTGATACACCGCGGCAGCCTGAGCAAGTTGAAGAACCCGCGCCAAATGGACACCCGCAACGTGCAGTTTAAGGGCAATGCCAAGGAGCGGCCGGATGTTTATTTGCTTAACGTGAAGTTTGCGGACTCCGCCGTGCTGCGTAGCCACCCTGTAATGGCATTGAATTTGGATGGTGCCCGCAGCATGATGGCAGAGCAAATAGACGGTATCATCGGCATGGATATACTGGGGGCTATGCCTTTTACCTTTGACGTAAGCTCCGGTAAACTGCACTGGGGGCTGCCGGAGGGGGAGCTTAAGCTTGTGCCTCTGCCCGGTAAGAGGGATGAAGCCGGCCGTATGGTGCTGAGCATTGAGTGCGATGGCAAGGCGCACGATATTTTGCTGGACTCCGGCAGCAGCGTAACCCGCTTGCCTGCCTCTGCCTGGCCCGCCGGGGCTGCCAAACAAATGCACATGGGCGTGAGCGATGTGAACTCTGCCGAGCAACTGGTGGCTACCATTGGTGCCCCCGGCAAGGTTAAGCTTGCACCCGGTGTGGTGGTGGAGGCGGTAACACCTGTTTTCTGCGGGGAAGAGGAACACACCATTTTGGGTATGGATATTTTGGGCCGCGTGCGTTTGGTGCATGTGCCGTCATCCTCTCAACCGAGCGGCTGCTTCTTTATTGCTCTGTAAGGCTTATGAGGATACTGCTCACCATTTGTCTGTTGGTCATCAGCAATATCGTGATGACCTTTGCTTGGTACGGTTTTTTACGCAAACCCGGGCAAGAGACGGAGAACAGTGAGTGGTGGAAACTCATACTCATGAGTTGGGGTTTAGCCTTTTTTGAGTATTGTTTCCTGGTGCCGGGTAATCACATCGGCCGCTCCTGTGGCTTGAGTTTGGCTCAGCTTAAAATCACTCAAGAGGTCATTACCCTCACCGTTTTTGTGCCCTTTATGATTTTCTTTATGGGCGAGCAGTGGAAGTGGGATTACCTTTGGGCATTCTTTTGCATACTCGGTGCCGTATTCTTTGTGAATCGGGAGGCATTAATGATGCCATGACGCTAAACAGACTTGCATTTTGTTAATCCCTGTGATACCTTGCGCGCGTATGAAGCCCTTATACCTACTTCTTGCAACATCACTGCTCCTTACCTCTTGCTCATTATTTGAGAAAGGGGAGTATACCCCTGAGTACCTGAAAGAGGACTCCCCGCTGGATCCTCCCGGTGCCGCAGCTGCCCGTGCAGAGGCTCGCCGTAAGCTGGTGAAGGAGGGCATGTTTGTGGATGGCGCTAAGATTGATGTGCGAGACGGCAAGGCTTTCCTTTTTAACCGCAACCCCGACCATACGGAAGACCCCGGTGGCCGCATGGTTAAGACCGAGAAGGCTAAAATTATTGCCTGTGAGGGTACCTATTACTTTGTGGAGACAGATGACGGTAAGCGCGGCTTTTTGAGAGAGAGCGACTTTGTGGACCCGGTATCCATGCTCACCACAACGGGGGATTTCTTGCCCGATGGGCAGGGCATTTTACCCGGTATGGAGCCCGGTGCCACGGGCACCCTTTTGCCGGATGCTGAGTTGCAGATTGGTGAAAACCAAACCCTTACCACCAATAAGAGTGGTCGCACGGTGGTAGTAGTGGGTACTACTACTGATAAGTCTGCCGCCTTTGAAGAGGCCAAGCGCCAAGTGGAATCCGGCGAGTCGTTACCCAACGCAACAGAACCTGCTGCCGGTTACACCCCGGGGGATGATATCCCCTTTGAGCCGTTGCCCGAGCCGGCCGCATCCTCCGCCAATTGATGCATTATGGAGTGGCCTGCGCTTACGGAGCGATTTTTGCTCTATTTGGCTGCAGAATGCGGCCTGAGTGTCAATTATCGGGAATCCGTGCGCAGGAGCTTGGCTCGCTTTACGGAGTGGTGCCGCAGCCGTGAGCTCACCCCGCAACACATTACAGAACCCCTGCTGGCAGAATACCGCCGTTTGCTGCATGAGGAGGGGCTTGCGTTTTCCAGCTGCCGCATTGCCATGGTGCATTTGCGACGCTTTTTTCGGTATCTTAACTCCAGGGCTGTTATTGAGCAAAACCCCGCAGCCTTGGTAAAAGGCGGGGCGGTGCGCCAAGCCATACCGGAGACCTTGGCTGCGGAATCTGTAGCAAAGATGCTGGATGCTACAGATGCGGATGATATACCCTACGGCGCAAGAGACCGCGCCATTTTGGAGATGCTCTACGGCAGCGGCCTGCGTGTGAGTGAGCTGGTGCGTTTGCGGGCAGACCAAATCAGCTGGGAGGAAAAGTTTTTGCGCATTACCGGCAAGGGTGGCAAAACGCGCTATGTGCCCATGGGTACCATGGCTGCCAAGGCCTTGCAAAATTATGTGCAGCAAGCTCGCCATGTGTTGGCGAGGGAGGGGCACCGCGTACCCGAGCTCTTTTTATCCAACCGTGGGGAGCGCCTCACCCGCGAACGTATTCGTCAAATTATACGAAAGCGTGCGGCAGAGGCCGGTCTCAGCGAGCATGTGTACCCGCATATCATGCGGCATTCTTTTGCCACCCACTTATTAGAGAACGGGGCAGATTTGCGTGTGATTCAGGATATGCTGGGCCATGCAGATTTGGCGACCACGCAAATCTATACCCATGTAGAGGCTAAACGCTTGGTAGGCCTGCACCGCAGTTTTCACCCCCGTGGCCGTAAGCACGAGTAAAGTAGCATCACCAAAAAAGTGGGACATAAGTCCCACCCTGCGATATAGACAAATTGCCACTTTGCCATCAATGTTTTTCAACACGCAGCAAAGTAAGCACTGCCACATGTTTAACACCCGGCAGGCTTTTGAGGGCGGCGGCGCAGGCGCGAACGGTGGCCCCGGTGGTGTATACATCATCCACCAACACTACATACTCGGGCAGTTGCTTTTTGCCGTTGGCGTACTCCGGTTTGGGCTTATAGGCAAGGCGGGCGTTTCTGAGTCGCTCTGCGGCGGAGAGCCTGGTTTGGCTGTCTGCCTGTGTATCCACTCGCTGCAAGGGGTATGCCATGGGTAAGCCTAATTTTTTTGCCAAGGGGGCAGCCAGCTCCTCCGCCTGGTTATAGCCACGGCGTTGCATGTGCAGGCGGCTGAGCGGCACGGGCACAATGGCGGCTTGTTTGTAGGCTGCAAGCTCGGGGGTGGCCTGCCAAAGCTCTGCCAGAGCAGGGGTGAGCGCTGCCCCTAAGTAGGAGGCCCCCTTGTATTTCAGCTCATGAATCAGTGGCATGGTGCTATCTGCCGTCAGCAGGGCAGAGCGCGCCAGCTCAAAGGGGCGGGGCTTGCTTTTGCAGGCGTGGCAGTGGTAGGCATCCGCCAAATCTCCGGCAACGGGTGCCCCGCAATACAGGCAAATGGGGCGCGGTACACGCGGCAATTTTGCCAGGCAGTCCGGGCACAGTGCGGTGGTGGCGGCTTCTCCGCACAGGCGGCAGGTCATGGGGTACAGCCAGTGGAGCATGGCGATGGCTGTTGGTGGCGGGGGCAGAATCAGCGTTTGCGGTGGCGTGCCAAGAACTCTTTGGCTGCATTTTGGTAGGCCATGGAGGCCGTGCCGTACGGGTCATGCTCAATGACGGTTTTACCGAAACTGGGGGCCTCTGCCACGCGCACGGAGCGGGGGATGTAGGTGGTGTAAAGTTGGTCCGGCAGGTTTTCTTTAACCTGAGCAATCACTTGATTAGCCAAGTTGGTGTTGCTGTACATGGTCATGAGCACGCCCTCGTGTTTCAGGTTGGGGTTGGCACCGCTCTCTCGTATTTGCTCTACCACGTAAAGGATTTTGGAGAGGCCATCCAAGCTGAGGAACTCGCACTGCATGGGGGTGAGCACCTCATCACAGGCGCACAGGGAGCTGGTCATGAGCACGCCGAGGGAGGGCGGGGTGTCTAAAAAGACGTAGTCATAGTATTTGCTGGAGCGCAGCCCCTCCATGGCATCCCGCATGCAGGTAAGGTGGGTGCCGTTTTGCGTGAGCTCTACCTCCACACCGGAGAGGTCCATGTGGGCGGGGATGATGGAAAGATTGCGGCGGTGAGCAGGGCGAATCAGCTCCTCCATCAATTTATTGCCGATGAGTGCCTGGTAGATGCTGTGCTCGCAATCAACCTCTACACCGAGAGCTTGAGAGGCATTGGCCTGAGAGTCCACATCGATGAGCAGCACGCGTTTACCGCGCATGGCAAGGGCGGCAGATAAATTAACGGCGGTGGTGGTTTTGCCTACTCCACCCTTCTGGTTAGCTATGGCTATGACTTTCACGCGCGCCATTATACAGAAATGATATTGCATTTTCAAGCCGATAATTGTTGCTAGCCTGCCATTGTTATGATAAACTCATGTCATGCAGATTCAACAAGTGATTAACGCCGCGCGAGAGCTGTGTGATGAGATGCAGGCTCTTACCTTTGATGCCCCTGTGGCTTATACTTACAACCCGCTCACCTATGCTTGGGCTGGGCATGAGGCTTATATACGCCGCTTTGCTGCCGGGCAAAAGGATGTGCTCTACCTCGGCATGAACCCCGGCCCCTTCGGTATGGCACAAACAGGTGTGCCCTTTGGTGAAATTGCTGCCGTGACCTTGTGGATGGGTATTACCGCCCCCATTGGGCAGCCCCCCGCCACGCACCCCAAACGCCCTGTGCAGGGCTTTAATTGCCCGCGCTCAGAGGTAAGCGGCCGCCGCCTGTGGGGGCTTTTTGAGGAGATGTACGGCACGGCAGATGCCTTTTTTGAACACGCTTATGTGGCTAACTATTGCCCGCTTATCTGGATGAGCGAGAGCGGTGCCAACATTACCCCCACACAGTTACCTAAAGAGCAGATGCAGCAAATTGATGCCGCCTGCCAACGCCACTTGGTGCGCCTTATTGAGATTCTGCAACCCAAGTGCCTGGTGGGTGTGGGCGGCTATGCCCTCAAACAACTGGAAACGGCAGCCGCGGCCTTGCCGGATAAACAGTTTACCTTAGGCACTATTTTGCACCCCAGCCCGGCCAGCCCCGTGGCCAACAAGTGCTGGCCCGAGCGCCCGCGCCAACAAATACGGGATATCCTGGCCCAAGCCGGCCTTGCCTGAGCCGTGACCTCTTATGTCATGCAACACCAAATCGCTTGCAGTTGCGGGGGATTTGGTGTAGAATGCCAGCACTTAAACAAAACATCAACATAAGCTATGAGCGACAAAGTACAATTCTTCGATACCACGCTGCGCGATGGTGAGCAATGCCCCGGAGCTTCTATGAATCTCCGCCAGAAGCTGGAAGTTGCACGTCAGCTCGAAAAGCTAGGTGTGGATGTAATTGAGGCCGGTTTCCCCTGCATCTCCGACGGCGACTTTGATGCCGTGTACACCATTGCCAGAACCATCAAAAACTGCCGTATTGCCGGCTTGGCCCGCTGCGTGGAGAACGATATACGCAAAGCTGCCGCTGCCGTTGCCCCTGCGGGGGACCGGGGCCGCATACACGTGTTCTTGGCTACCAGCCCCTTGCACCGCGAGTTCAAGCTCAAAAAGAGCAAGGAGGAGATTTTGCAAATGGCGGTAGAGGGTGTTAAGCTTGCCAAGAGCTTGGTGAGCGATGTGGAGTTCTCCGCAGAGGACGCCAGCCGCACCGAGCATGACTACCTGGCCCAAGTGGTGGAGGCCGTGATTGCCGCCGGTGCCACCACCGTCAATATCCCCGACACCGTGGGCTTTACCACGCCGTCCGAGTACTACACCATCATTAAGTATTTGAAGGACAATGTGAAGAATATTGATGATGCCGTTATCTCCGTGCATTGCCACAACGATATAGGCATGGCTGTGGCCAACTCTTTGGCAGCCGTGCAGGCCGGTGCCCGTCAGGTGGAGGGCACCATCAACGGTATTGGCGAGCGTGCCGGCAACACTGCTATTGAGGAGTGCGCCATGGCGCTCTCCACCCGCCCCGAGGCCTTTGGCTTTGCCCCCGGCGAAAAGCCCCACAACCTCAACACTCGTGAGATTGTGAAGACCAGCCGCGTGGTATCCCGCATGAGCGGCATGGTGGTGCAGCGCTCTAAAGCCATTGTGGGTGAAAACGCCTTTGCTCACAGCTCGGGTATTCACCAGCATGGTATTCTTGCCAAGCGTGAAACCTATGAGATTATTGACCCTGTAGAGGTGGGTTGGGGTGAAACAGAGCTGCCCCTTACCAAACACAGTGGCCGCGCTGCCGTGAAAGCTCGTTTGGAGAAACTGGGTCACACCCTGTCTAACGATGAGCTTACCCACGTGTTCGAGCGTTTCAAAAAGGTGGGCGACAGCAAAAAGTTTGTGTACGATGATGACTTGTCCTCCATTGTGGACGACTCGCTGAGCACCTCCAACGGGGTGTGGCAGCTCAAGAGCATTCAGTTTATTGCCGGCTCTGCCGCCCTGCCTACGGCTACCGTTACCCTTGTTAAAGATGATGAGGAGTACACCGACTGCGCCATTGGTAACGGCCCCGTTAACGCCTGCTTCAAGGCCATAGACCGCATCACGCAGTCTGCCGGTGAGCTGGTGGACTACAACGTGCGTGCTACCTCCATTGGGCAGGATGCCTTGGGTGAAGTCAGCGTGAAAGTGCACTTCGGCGATTGCGATGACTGCAACGCCAAGCCTGTATCCGGCAAGGGTGCCGCTACGGACGTCATTGAAGCCTCCGCCCGCGCTTACCTCAACGCGGTCAACCGTAACATTACCTTTAACCAGCTCGGTATCTGAGCTGTTGCATAGAGCATGAAGCCTATCCGTATCATCGTGGGGCTGGGTAACCCCGGCCGGGATTACGCCGCCACCCGTCACAATGTCGGGTTCATGGTGATGGATAGGCTTGCTGCTCACTTCGGCGCAGAATGGAAACCGGAGAAAGCCTACAAGGCAGAGGTAGCCGCCGGCCCGGGTGTGCTGCTGGTCAAGCCACAAACCTTCATGAATGCCTCCGGCGAGAGCGTGGGCCCGCTCATGCGCTACTTTAAGTTTGACCCCGAGCAGGTGTTTGTGGTGTATGATGACATCTCCTTCCCCGTGGGTACCATGCGCCTGCGGGCAGGGGGCTCTGCCGGAGGACACAACGGCATGAAATCCCTCATTGCCCACTTGGGTACGGAGAAATTCCCCCGCCTGCGTGTGGGGATCAGCGCCCCCGGGCAAAAGCAGATGGTTAGTCACGTGCTCGGCAAGTTTGCGCCCGATGAACGCCCCCTGCTTGAGGAAGCCCTCCTCAAAGCCACTGCCGCCACCCTCACCGCCTTGCGAGACGGCTTTGATGCCGCCGCCAACCAATTCAATATCCGCAAGGAAAAGAAGAAAAAAGAAAAGCCCGCCCCCCAACCCGAGCAGGCAGACACCCCACCCACCCAAGAGGAATCCCCCGCAGAATCCTGAATCTATTGCCGCCTAAAACGCCGTTTTCTTTTTCAAGCAAACTAAAAAGCCGCAACCTTGTGCAGGTTGCGGCTTTTTGAATGGATGGAATGCGGTTATTACAGGGTGGAGATGTAGTAGCCTGCAATAACGGCGGTGCCGATCACACCGGCCACGTTGGGGCCCATGGCGTGCATGAGCAGGAAGTTGGTGCGGTCTGCCTTTTGACCCTCGTTGTGGGATACACGGGCGGCCATGGGTACGGCAGATACACCGGCGGAACCGATGAGCGGGTTGATGGGGGTCTTGCTCCAGCCGGGGATAAGGTTCATGATCTGAGCAAATGCCAAACCACAGCAGGTTGCCACGGCAAAGGCTACCACACCCAGCATGATGATGAGCAGAGTCTCCGGCATCAGGAAGCGCTCACCCTGCATGGTGAGACCTACGGATACACCCAAGAGGATGGTCACGATGTTCATCAGCTCATTCTGAGCACAGCTTACCAAGCGCTCTGTCACCTTACACTCGCGCAGGAAGTTGCCCAACATGAGCATGCCCAACAGCGGGGCGGCATCCGGGCAGAGCAGGATGGTCAGAATCGTTACCGTGAAGCAGAAGAAGAGCTTCTCTCCCTTGGATACCTGGCGCAGGCTCTTCATCTTAATCTTACGCTGGGCCTCTGTGGTGCACAGGCGCATGAAGGGCGGCTGAATCAACGGTACCAAGGCCATGTAGGTGTAGGCTGCCACGGCAATGGCTCCCAAGAGCTCCGGTGCCAAGCTACTGGCCAGGAAGATGGAGGTGGGACCGTCTGCACCACCGATAATGCCGATGGAGCTTGCCTGCTCGGGCGTGAAGCCCAGGCATACAGCGCAAATGAAGGTGAAGGCTACACCGCCTTGTGCAGCTGCACCCAACAACAGGGCACGGGGAGCTGCCAACAGCGGCCCGAAGTCCGTAAGGGCACCTACACCCAAGAAGATGAGCGGGGGGAAGAGCTCGCACTTGATACCCAAGCCAATCCAGTCGAACAGACCACCCTCGGGTTTTTTAACGAGTACTTCTTCTACCTCTTGACCGGTTACATTCAGGCGGCCTTTACGGGCTTTGCCTGTGGCGGGGTCATACACCTGCTCATAAACGGCGGGAATCTTCTTGGCGGCTGCCAATTTGAAGTATTCGAGCTGCTGCTCAGCCGTAAGCTTGGCACGCTCGGCCTTCTCCATATCGGGAGTTGCCAGGATGAGGGCTTTATCTTCATCCGTAAGGGCTTTGATTTCATCCTCCGTGTAGCCACCGCGGGTGAGGGCGAGGGCAAGAGTCTGAGCATCATCCACATGTTTGTGGCGGATGAGTTGCAGACGCAGGAAACCCACGTCTTTCATGATGGTTTTGTCGCGCTGCTCATCGGTGAGGTTCGGGTCATTCGGGTCAAGGAACTTGCCGGTCTCGGGGTCGATGGCAGCCACTTGCATCGTGGCTTGGGTAATGACCATGCCGTTATCGGGGATGTTGGCAATGAGGGCACCGAAGGCAATCGGCACCATCAGCAGCGGTTCAAACTGCTTGACAACACCCAAATACAGCATGAGTACCACAACGCCCCACATGACGTACATCTGCCAGGTCATCTGGGTCAGACCCACGCCACTCAGGAAATCCATGAGGGATTCTAATAGTTGCATATCAGCGTGATAAAAGGTTATTGTTTACACCCTCACTACGCTTTGTAAGCGCGTGAGGCCGAACCCGCAGGGGGAGCTTAACCGAGGTAGGCGAGCGGCTGGTTCTCAGCAACGGTGTCGCCGGGGGCTACTGCAAAAGAGGTAACGGTGCCGTTAGCGGGGGCGTAGATAACGGTGTTCATCTTCATGGCCTCAAGGGTCATGATTTGGTCGCCCTCCTTAACGGCGGTGCCGGGGGTAACATCCAGAGACACAACTTTGCCTGCCAGCGGGCTGGGTACGGGGGTGCCTGTGTTTGCAGCGGGGGCAGGGGCTGCTACGGGAGCCGGGGCGGCTACAGGGGCGGCAACGGGAGCGGGTGCTACCACGGGGGCGGCTACAGGTGCAGGAGCCGGGGCTGCGGCAAGGCTGCCGCCTACGGTTTCTACGGTTACATCAAAAGTTTGGCCGGCAACGGTGATACGGAGTTGTTTCATTGTATTGTATGTGTGTTAGATTGTTAAGATTAAAAGAAAGATTTTTTGGGGGTGCGGTATTATCCGCGGGTGGGGAATGAATGGGAGTTCATGATGGCGGTGCGACCGCTTTGGGCGTAGCCTGTGTTGACGGGCTGAATGTCCAGAATGCGGGCCTCATTACCAACCGTTACCTTAACGGCGGCGGCAATGGCGGCTACAACCTCGGGCGTAATGCTGGAGGCGGCGGCATCATAAATACCGGCGGCAATGGCTGCCACCTGTGCGGGTGCCAGCTCGGGTGCCACTGCCGGTTGCGGGGCTACGGGGGCGGCGGCTGCTGCTGCTGCGCGTGCAGCGTCTGCCTCGGCTTTTCTCTTGGCCTCTTGGCGGGTTGCAACCGCGCCCGAGATCTCAAGGATAATCCAGAGCAGAACCAAACAGCCGAACACCACAATCATACCCGTAAGCTGGTACGTGGCTGCTTTCATAAAAGCATCCCACGTAATGGCGAGTGTATTGAATGTGTTGATCATGATTTGGATTTAATTGGAAAAAGAATCAGAGCGGCATGTTGCCGTGTTTCTTGGCGGGGCGTGTCTCCTTCTTGTTAAGGAGGGTACGCAGGGTGAGTGCAATCTTGGCGCGGGTTTCCTTGGGGTTGATAACCTCGGTCACCTGGTCGGATGCGGCGGCGGCGTACGGGTTGTAGAAGGCCTCGGTATACTCGTTGAGCAGCTCTTGGCGGCGTGCCTCGCGGGCGGCGTCATCCTCTATGCCCTTGAGCTCGCGCCCATACAGCACGGGTACGGCACCTTGGGCTCCCATCACGGCAATCTCCGCTGTTGGCCATGCATATACGGCATCTGCCCCCAAGCCCTTGCAGCACATGGCAATGTAGGCTCCGCCGTATGCCTTGCGCAAAATCATTGTTACCTTGGGTACGGTGGCAGAGGAGTAGGCGAAAATCATCTTGGCGCCATGGCGAATGATGCCGCCGCGCTCTTGCTGCTTGCCGGGCAGGAATCCCGGTACATCCACCAAGTTGACCAAGGGGATGTTGAAGGAGTCGCAGCAGCGGATGAATCGGGCGGCTTTGTCGGATGCATCAATATCCAAGCACCCGGCTTTCACGGCGGGCTGGTTGGCGATAATGCCTACTACCACACCGCAAATGCGGCCAAAGCCTACGATGACGTTGCCGGCAAAGTTGGCATGCACCTCCATAAAGCTGCCTTCATCCACCAAACGGGCAATCACTTTTTGCATGTCCAGCGGGGTGGTGTTGCTCTCGGGTATGATGTCGTTCATGCCTTCATCATCTGCAATGTCCAGCGGGCAATCAAGTTCGTGGGGCGGGTCCTGCGTGTTGTTGGAGGGCAGGTAGGTGAGCAGCTTTTTAGCAATGTTGATGGCCTCTTCATCGCTGTTGGCTACAAAGTGAGCATTGCCGGATACGGAGGCGTGCACATCTGCCCCGCCAATCTCTTCCATGGTGCATTTCTCATACGTTACCTGCTCAATGACCTTGGGCCCGGTAATGTACATGCCGGCTGCCCCGCCACGGCGTATGATGATGAAGTCCGTAAGGGCGGGGGAGTATGCTGCACCACCGGCGCAGGGACCAAGGATAAGGGAAATCTGCGGTACTACTCCACTGGCTGCCACATTGTTGTAGAACACGTTGGCAAAGCCGGTGAGGGAGTCTACACCCTCTTGCAAACGGGCACCGCCGGAGTCGTTAATCTGGATAACGGGCATGCCGCCTTTGATGGCATATTGCTGGGCATCACAAATCTTTTGGGCATGCATGTATCCCAAAGAACCACCCTGCGCCAAGAAGTCGGCAGATGCTGCCGCTACCGGACGCCCATTGACCAAACCGAATCCGGTCACAATGCCATCGCCGGGAATATCCTTGCTCAGCATGCCGAAGTTGCTGCAATGGTGCTTGGTGTGCATGCCGATTTCTGTAAAGGAGCCATTGTCAAACAGGCAGGCGATTCGCTCACGAGCTGTCCAGTCTCCTTTCGCGTGGCGGGCATCATACTTCTCCTGTGACGCAGCGTACTTAATCTTACGTCTGCGGGCCTCAAGGTCTTCAAGTAATTTGGGATCTATAGCCATATGTGTTTTTTTTGAGTATGGTGTTCGTGGTTCCGGCACCCGCAGTTGTCATCTGTATACAGCACTGCCGTTGCGCCTTCCCACGCTGCACCCATTCTATCACACCCCACCCCCCTATGAAAAGAAAATTCCGCGCAAGTATGCGTTTTTTTTGATAAAAGCTAGAGATTGCTCTAACTAGGTGCGAAAATCCGTCTGTTTTTTATAACTGTACGGTAATACGCGGGGTGAGGATAGCGCGGTGGTAAGAGCCGGGGGCAACATGGGTGCGGGGCCACACAATGCAGTCATCCAGCTCGCAACCTGCGGGTATCACGGCGTCTTGCCCCACCATGCAATCCTCGCCTATTTCTGCCAGAGCAGAGATGGAGGCAGTGGGGTGAATGCGTTGGTTGTTAGGCAGCTCCAAAATGGCATCGAGGTAGCCTTGTGGGGTGCCTATTTCATGCCAGTTGGCCCAGTCGAACACAACGCCGCCGGCGCGCCCTTGTTTGATGAGCTCCAGCCAGATGGGGAATATGGAGAACTTGTCATCTGCGGGGAAGAGGTGTGCTACCTCTGCCTCCATAATGTAAGTGCCTGCAAATTGGTGGGTGCCGGGGGTAATGCCCAAGGCGTGTCGCATGTCGGTAATGCGACCGGTGCTTTCATCAAACCCAACATTGCGCTTGCCGTCTATGCTGCGCAAGGCCATGGTGAGCAGATTGCCGCTGCGGCGGTGCTCCGCCAGCAGGTCTGCCAGGGGGATGTCCGTTAAAATGTCGCCGTTGTGGACAATGAGGGGGCCCTCCTTCCAGAGCGGCAGAATCTTTTTCACACCGCCGCCAGAGTCTAAGGGCTCATCCTCATGGCTGAAGGTGACGGGGCAGCCACGGTATTGCGGGTCGGGGCATGGGAAGGCTTTATCCCACGCGAACTCAAGGGTGGAGGTGTTGATAATAAACTCCGTAACGCCAGCTTTCATAAAAGAATCCATGGTGTGTTGCACCAATGGTTTTTGAAAGACGGGCATGAGCGGCTTGGGGAGAATGAGGCTGAGGGGCTCCAGGCGTGTGCCGAGACCGGCACCTAAAATGAATGCTTGCATGATGAGAGAGATTTACCAAAGGTGAGGTAGGTTGAAACAGATGGCGCAAATGCCCATGGTAGCATTGGCTACCCCATGCATGACAATGGCGGGTGTTATGCGCTTGGTTTTAATGACTAAAATATAAGTAAGAGTGCCGTAAACAAAGGCGCCTGCCCAGTCTGCCGGGTTGTGTATCAGCATAAAGGCTGCCGTGGTAACACCGTATGCAAGCCAACTGTGCGTGCCGATGGCTACGCTTTGCGGAAAATCTCTGTTGATGCACCAGCGCATCAGGAACCCGCGCCAAAACAGCTCCTCTGCAAAGGCTACAATAACAGCTGCTCTCACAAAACGCATGGCGTATTCTACCAGGGTCAGGGCGCTGCCATCGCCGAATATCCGCTCGGGCATAAAACCGTTGCCCTCATTCGGTATCCACCCGGTAAAGTATGGTATCATCCACAAACCGATGCCTGCCAGCCCGAACGGTATGGCTAACAGGCAGGGGCGCAGGGCCCAATCCCACTGCATTTCTTTGCGTACATGCCACAACCAGGCACCGCATACCAGCGTTTGCAGCGGGTAGAGCCACATCTCCGGTGCCCGCTGCCACCAAGCGGCATCCGGGTGGTCCCATTTGATGGCCTCCCCCCCGAACGCCAGCACAAGCGTAAAGCTCATGAAAATGGCCATGGGGTAGACGCAGGTGCGGTAAAGGCGTGTGTCTGTTTGCATGAGTACGAAATACGAAATACGAAATGCGAAATACGAAGTTTAAGAAGCAAGGTGGGCTGTCGCCCACGGAACTATGAATTGCTTAAGCTCTTTTTTGCTTCAATGTTTCGTCTTTTGGTGATGCATGAGGTTACGATGATGGATGTTATTTCTTCTGCTTCGCGCATGAGGTCTGCAACTTGTTTTAAGCTGATAAAACGGCACTCCACACACATATCAAGCCAAAAACATGTTTCATCAGACTCTTCTTCGCATATTTTCAGCTTGCTGAGGTAATCTTTGTCGGACTTTGCCCGGTGGGCAGCTCGATAATTTGCAGCAACCGAGGTTGCGCA
The DNA here is from genome assembly GCA_017399165.1 of Akkermansia sp. Lineage (GTDB taxonomy): Bacteria > Verrucomicrobiota > Verrucomicrobiia > Verrucomicrobiales > Akkermansiaceae > Akkermansia. The sequence continues at coordinate 25,920 of JAFQEF010000102.1, read as the reverse complement.
ACGAAAAAGTTGGTTGCGAATATGTTTTGATTCTATTGTATTGGGGAGACTACTGCAGAGATTATAGACGCGTAACGCAAATTTTTTGGTTCGCGCCATCATTTGTTGTCGGAAGTTTTCTCTACTTTGCATGACCCGCAGCATGCGACGCTGTCGCCTGAATTTATTACTTCGTATTTCGGAATTCGTCCTTCGTATTTGTGAATCGCTCGTCAGAGCGATTCACAAAAGCGTTCCATTTTATCGCAGGCTTCGATGAGTAACTGCATGCTGGTGGCGTAGCAGCAGCGCAGGTAGCCCTCGCCACAGGCACCAAAGGCAGTGCCGGGTACGGCGGCTACTTTGGCGTCTTTGAGCAAACGCATAGCAAATTCTTTGGAGCTTAAGCCGAAACGCTTAATGCAGGGGAAGGTGTAGAAAGCACCGCCGGGCAAGTGGCAATCCATACCCATCTTGTTGAATCTGCCTACAATGTAGTCGCGACGGCGGTGGTAGCTGTCGCGCATCTCCAGCATGGCGGGTATGCCGTTTTGCAGGGCTTCAATGCCTGCCTCTTGGCTGGTGATGGTGGGGCAAATCATGGTGTAGGAGTGAATCTTCATCATTTGGTCGATGAGCTCCTTGGGGCCGCAGGCATAGCCAAGGCGGAACCCGGTCATAGCAAAAGCTTTAGAGAACCCGTGCAGCAACAGCGTGCGCTCTTTCATGCCGGGCAGGGAGGCGATGCTGGTGTGCTCTTCCCCATCGTAGCGCAGCTCGGAGTATATCTCGTCTGTCAACACAAACAGGTCATGCTTGATGCAGATTTTGGCAATGGCCTCCAGCGTTTCTGTAGGGGCAATGGAGCCTGTGGGGTTGGTGGGGAAGTTGAGCATCAATACCTTGGTGCGTGGGGTGATGGCCGCCTCCAGCTTGGCAGGATTCAGGGCAAAAAGGTCGTCAATGCTGGTTTCCACCGGTTTGGGGGTACCGTAGCACAATTGAACGGAGGGAGCATAGCTCACGTAGGCAGGCTCGTGGTACAATACCTCATCCCCGGGGTTAACCAAGCAACGCAGTGCTAAGTCGATGGCTTCGCTCACGCCCACAGTGGGCAAGATCTCGTTAAGCGGGTTGTAAGAGACCTTGAAAAAGTCCTCCACGTATGTGGCAATGGCACGGCGCAGGCTCTCTAAGCCGTAGTTGCTGGTGTAGGTGGTGCGCCCTTTCTCCAGAGAGGTGATGGCCGCCTCGCGGATATTCCAGGGGGTGACAAAATCCGGCTCGCCCACCCCCAGGGAGATGATATCCTTGCTGCCGGTAACAAGGTCAAAGAACTCACGAATGCCGGATTTCGGCAGCTCGACAACCTGTTTGGATAGTATGCGGTTCCAGTCCATGGCGGTAATCAGGGGGCTACGCTGATGCGGTCGCTCTCAGGTTCGTCGTGGAACTTCAGGCCGTTGAGCTTGTATGTCTTAAGAAGGAAATGCGTGGCAGTGGAGAGAATGCCGTGCAGGTTGGAGAGCTTCTCGCTCACAAAGCGGGCAACCCCTTGCAGGTTATCGGCCTCCACCATCACCAACAGGTCATAGCCACCGCTCATCAGGAAACAGCTCTTCACTTCCTCAAATTGAGCAATGCGGCGTGCCAAGCGGTCAAAGCCGTCACCGCGTTCGGGTGTACAGCGTACCTCGATAAAGGCAGATACGCCTACTTCATCGTGGTTGACAATGGTTTGATACCCCACGATGCGCCCCTCTTGCTCGAGGGTAGCTCGCTCTGCTGCAACTTCAGATACACTTACGCCAAGGCGGTCTGCAATCTGCCGGTCGCTCAGGCGCGCGTCCGTCTCCAGTAATTTAAGAAGGGCTTCCTGTTTCATAACTTTGTGGATTCTATCAACTCACTGCATGATGTCAAGCTCAAATCAGGTAATGATGTCACGCAAGTTAGGTGAAATCACATTGACTTTAACCGTATTTCATTTATACTGGTGAAAACACGAGCCGTGATTAGTTGGAATTTAGCAATCGCGCTGGCGATTTTGGCCTTTGTCTTGCCGTTTATTTTCCTGTATTTCCGCATGGAGGTACAGCGGCGGCAGCATCGCAATGACTACACGGAGAAAGAGTATCTGCGCCGCATGTTGCGGGATATGGAGAGCCATGTGCGCAACGATAAGTCTTTGTTTTTGGAGGCGTTGGGGGTGCCTTTTCTGTTGTTGCGTCCCTCGGGGCGTGTGGTGATGGCTAACCGCCCCGCCGGTGAATTGCTGGGGTTGGATGTATCGTGTGGTCCTAATTTGCTCAAGATCTTGCCGGCGGGTGAGCTGCGCAGCATTATTGCGGAGTTGCTGAAGGCTCGTCAGGCGGAAACTCGCCCTTTAACGCTGCTGCAGAACGGAAAAGAAATGCGCTATGTGATAACGGCTACCCCGCTCGGTAATGCGGATCGGCACATGGGTGTAGTGTTTCATGATGTGACGGAGGAGTACCGCACGCAGGTGATACGCCGAGACTTTGTTGCCAATGCCTCTCATGAGCTGCGCACGCCGCTTACTATTTTGCGTGGCTATTTGGAAACCCTGTTGGAAAACCCGGAGGATGCGCAAGATGAGGCCTACCGCACCCGGGCACTGCAAGTGATGAGCAAACACCTGCAGCGCATTATGCACTTGGTGGAGGGTATGCTGACGGTGTCTCGCCTGGAGAATGCTTCTTCCCCGCAATTAAAGCAAGAGCAGTTTGATTTTGAGGAGCTGGTTAATGATGTGGTATTGCAGCTGGAGAGCATGGTGCAAACCAGACACGCTACAGTGAATCTGCGCATCTCTCCCACGCCGTTCCCGCTGCATGGAGATAGGTTCTATTGGTCGCAAATTATTTTTAACTTGGTGGAAAATGCGCTCAAGGTTAATGCCGCACCGGGGCTGGTGTTGGAGATTGCCGCACAAAAGTCCCCCGAGGGGGAGATTTTCATCACCGTGCAAGACAACGGTATTGGTATCGAGGCAGAGGATTTGCCCTATGTTTTCAACCGATTTTACCGAGCCGATAAAACCGGGCAGGTTAAGGGGACGGGCTTGGGCTTATCGATTGTGCGCCACGCCGTAGAGGCTCATAACGGTGAGATTACGGTTACCAGCACTCCCGGCGAGCGCACTCAATTTTGTATTCGCTTACAGGCTCAAAATCAAGGCTGAGTTCAGCCTTGTGCCTGGCGTATGGCTGCCCCCATGAGCTCGGCTGCTTTCTTGCCACTCATCAGCATGCCACCAAAGATGGGGCCCATGCGGAAACTGCCGCTTACGCCGTTTGCTGCCATGCCGGAGACAAAGAGCCCCGGGTAAATCTCCTTGGTGTTTTCAATGGTAGAGCGTTCACCCTCTGCGGCATCCATGCTCATTTCGCCAATGACTCCACCCGTGGCAGTGTTGAGACGCACCCCGTTTTTGCGGGCAACAGTCTTGGCTATTTCGCAGTCGTGTCCCGTGCCGTCCAAAACGGTGTGGGAGATGATGGTGAGCGGGTCTACATGCAACCCTTCACGCAAAACGGGGGTCCAGTTTACCACCACGCCTCCAACGCGCCCCTGCTTGTACACAACGTCCTCCACAGAGTAGCAGTTAAAAATAATAGCCCCTGCCTGTGTGGCTTTGTAGAGCAACCCTGCTGTGGCGTGTACGGAGTCAATAATATAGGTTCCCTCGCGGTAGGGCTTGTAGTCCAGCTGTAACTCCTGCACAATGGGTAAGGCTTCTTCTTGTACTACAATGTCATTAAACATCATGGCGCCGCCCCACATGCCGCCACCGGGGGATAATTTGCGGTCAAACAATGCCACCTTGTGCCCGGCTTTGGCTAAGTAATAGGCCGCTACAATGCCGGACGGCCCACCGCCCACAATGGCGGCATCCAGCTCCAGACACCCTTGCAATTTATTGAAGTAAGACTCAATGATTCCACGTGATACAAGTGTTTCCATGCCTCTTATCATAGAGGACTCTGCGTTGGTGCGTCAAGGGGATTTGTTGACATAATCCCAAATCGAGTATGTTTAGGCTTGCTGTGGTGTGCGCTTTGTGGCAGAGTAGGGGTATGAAAAATATCTTAAGCTCATGCCGTTTGTATGGTATCGTAGACATGGGGTACACAAGCCCGCAGCAGGTTGTGCCACGCACCTTGGCTCTTATTGCCGGTGGGGTGCGTATTATACAGTTGCGGGCTAAAGGAGTGCCTTTGCCGCAGGTTCGGAGTTTAGCTGTTGATATGCAAGCCGTTTGCCGTGAATATGGGGCTATCTTTGTGCTGAATGATTACCCGGAAATGGCGGCGGAGATAGGGGCGGATGCCGTGCATGTGGGGCAGGATGCCGGCCCGCTGGCGGAGGTGCGCCGGGTGGTGGGGGATGTCATGTTAGTTGGGCGCTCTACTCACAGCCCTCAACAAGCTTTAGCTGCTTTGGCAGAGGGGGCGGACTACATCGGGTTCGGGCCTCTGTTTCCCACCGGTACCAAACCGGGGCGGGCCTCCATCGGCCTGCAAGATATCGCTGCCGTGCAGGCAGCTGTGGGTAAGCTGCCTATGTTTTGCATAGGCGGTATCAACGGTGCTACCTTGCCTCAGGTGTTGGCTGCCGGTGCAAAACGCGTGGTAATTGTATCCTGGTTGTTGCAACAGGCAGATATTGCTGCTGCCGCTGCAAACGTCATCAATACAATGAATGCTGCCGCAAATTGACACGAAATATCAGATAATTTTTTCCGTTGATATTGTTTTTGTGGCTTATTTTATTTAAATTATCTTGTGAATTTAGTATGGGGTATATATCTAAAATGTTGATTTGTATGTGCTCCTGTTGCTGAGAAGTTATATTTTATGCCGAGCTTTTTGCATTTTATGCTTGCAAACGTGTGTTGAAACAGGTATATATGAGGTACAGATATTTTTTATATGAAAGATCGAGCCTCATACACAGCAGAAGAGAAGCTTGCCATTGTTAAAGTGGTGCTTTCCCGCAAGCGTTCCATTCAGGATATTGCAAAAGAAAAAGGTATTGCCGCTACATTGATTTCCCTTTGGAAGAAGCAGGCGGAGGATGCCATGGTGGCACGTTTCCAGCCCCAGCCCAAAGGACGCCGTAAGGTTGAGAAACCGGTTGAAGTTATCACCCCCGAGACCAAATCTCTCAAGAATGATGCACGTAAGGCCAAGATTAAGGCTGCACATTTGGATGCCTCACTCAAGGAATCCAAAAAGCGTGTTGCCGTGCTTGAGCAACAGCTCGGTGAGCTTTGCTCAGCCCTCGGTTATAAGATGATTAAGGCACGTAAACCTCGCAAAGCCCGCAAGGCCTGATAAACCTGCCATACTTTAAGGGCCCGTTTTTGTCATACTTTGAACTTTTTTTGATAGAAACGGGCACTTGGCGTGTCTATACTTACAAGTCATCTTGAGAAAGGTGCGCGCGCGCCCCTGCGTATTGCATTGCAGGGCAACCAATATACATTAATTTACACATTATGAAAATGAATATACTGAGCCGCTTGCGCCGCATGGCGTTTACGGCCGCAGCTGTTGCTGCGGGTGTTGTTTCCTGCACATCCGTCAGTTATGCCGAGCCCGATTACGATACCATCGGCAAGCAATTTGCCTTGGTATTGCAGAATGCGCATTACTCCCGTACGCGTTTCTCCTCTGCCATGTATGCTAAGTTTTTGGAGAGCTACATGCAGCTCGTAGACCCGCAGCAGCTCTACTTTACGGAGGAAGATGCCGCCATGCTGCGTGACAAGTATGCCACCTCTTTCGGTGATTATTTGCTGGCCGGGCGTACCCGCGACTTTGCAGAGGCTCTGCACTATGAGTTCTCCACCCGCGCACTTGCCCATATTGACAAGGCTGAAAAATTGCTGGCTTCTTACGAGAAGCAGTTGCCCTCTTTCGATACGGACCGCACCACCCCGCGCTCCCGCCGCAAGCTGCCCCGCTCCAAGAACAGCGCAGAGCTTGACCAAGCCTGGCGTGATATGGTGGATGATATGGTGCTTACCGAGGTGCTGCGCCGCGAAAACGTGAGCCGCTTGGCTGCCGAGAAAGGTAAGCCGGACCCCATGCTCAAGGAAAAGCCTGTGGCAGAGAAATTGGCTGCTCGCCTCAAGCGTTTGCGCAACGAGGTGCAGGAGGCAGACACGGAGGATATGGTGGCAACACTGCTTAATGCCGTTGCCCGTACGTATGACCCCCACAGCGACTACATGAGCGCCAAGGAGGAGCAGCGTTTCAAGGATATGATTAAGGCCTCCATCGTGGGTATCGGTGCTCAGCTCAGCGAGCAGGATGACGGTACCACCCGCATTGAAGGCATTGTGAAAGGTGGCCCCGCTGCCAAGAACGGCCAGCTCAAGCTCGGCGACCGCATTATCGCCGTAGACAGCCTTAACGACGGCCAGTGGGTCGACATCATGTACATGAGCATTGATAAGGTGGTGGACCTGGTGCGCGGTAAGCAGGGTGTGCCCGTTAAGCTGCGTGTGCTCTCCGGTGAGGGGGCAGAGGAGCGAGAGGTGGTCATTGTGCGAGATGAAGTGCCCATGTCCGAGTCTTTGGCCAGTGCCAAGATTGTGGAGATGACTCTGCCCAACGGCAAATCCCGCCGTATCGGTATTCTGACCCTGCCGTCCTTCTACATGGACCTCGACGCCACCGGTGGTGTACGTTGTGCCGCAGATGTTAAGAAACTCATCGTTCGCATGCAACAGGAGAATGTGGAGGGCCTCATTGTTGACCTTCGCTTCAACGGTGGCGGCTCTTTGGAGGAAGTTCGCAAGATGGTGGGCTTCTTCACCGGTGCCGGCCCCGTGGTGCAGGTGAGAGACGCCCGTGGCCAGCGCGAGCGCCTTACCGTGAGCGGTAAGAAGATTTTCGACGGCGAGGTTGTGGTTATCTGCAACAAGCTCAGTGCCTCCGCCTCCGAGATTTTTGCCGGTGCCATGGCAGACTATGGTCGTGCCGTCATCGTGGGTGATGAATCCACCTTCGGTAAAGGTACGGTACAAATCCCCCGCAGCTTGGCAGATTACCTGCCCTACTTCTCCTCCAGAGAGGGGGCCGGTATGATTAAGGTCACAGTACAGAAGTTCTATCGCATCAACGGTGCTTCCACCCAGAAGAAGGGTGTGGAGAGCGACATCGTACTGCCCATGAGCACGGCTGCCCTGCAGCTGGGTGAGGCAGAGCTTGACTACGTGATGCCCTACGATGAAATCCCCGCTGCCGCCGGTTATGTGAAGGATGGTCGCATTGCCCGCATTTTGCCGGAGCTCTCCCGCCGCAGCGCTGCCCGCGTGGCGGCCGATAAGGACCTGCAAGATGCCAAGTGGAATATTGACTACCGCCGCCGTATTACGGAGGAAAACAAGGACTCCCTCAACAAGGCTACTCGTGCCGCAGAAAATGAGGAGCTGGTCAACCGCCAGAAAGCTATCACTGCAGACCGTAAGGTGCGCTATGCTGCCATGGCAGAGCAAGATGCCTCCAAGCTGTGCGTACGCCGCCTTAAGCTGGATGATGTTAAACTCGACGAGCTGCCCGTCATTACCAAGAATGATGACGAGAAGTACATGGACGAGGTTAAGGACCCCGAGGAGGAATTGGAGGAAGAGGTTGAGTATCCCTTCACTCTTGATCCCATTCTTCGTGAATCTCTTAACATTGTTAATGACATGTTGGAGCTGCCTTGAGTATCTCCGCTCCTGGATTGAATCTTACAAAGGTACCTGCCGGGGGACGCTTTCTCTTGCAGGTGCCTTTTTACATAATAACCTTACAGTAAGTTATGGAAGTCTCCCCGGAAAGCTCCGCAGAAAAACTCAGACTCTGTGATACTGTGACAAAAAGTGATATGCCTCGCGAAAAGATTTTTTCACGCGGGCGCAAAGCCTTGTCGGATGAGGAATTGTTGGCACTTTTTTTGCGCACGGGCATACAAGGGTGCAATGTATTGCAACTGGCCGCCCGCCTGAAGAAAGAGGCCGGTAGCTTGGCTAACTTGGGGCAAATGGAGGCCGCCGAGATTCGGGATTTGATTAAGGGGATTGGCCCGGCTAAGGCTGCCACCTTGGCTGCGGTGTTTGAGCTGGGGCATCGTGCTACCCGAGACAGCATGGAGCGGGCGGATATGGGGACTGCTCGCAAGGTGTATGAGTATTTGGTGGGAGAATTGCGCTATGAAGCTCAGGAGGTGATGTGTGTCTTGCTGTTAGATGCCCGTCGTCGCCTCATACGTATGGAGCGTGTTGCCGTTGGTACGCTCACGCGTACAATAACTCATGCCCGCAACATCTTTTCTGCCGCCATTCGCTACAATGCCAGTAAGGTGATTATGGCGCATAATCACCCCAGTGGCAGTACCCTCCCCAGTGCGCAAGATATTGCCATTACTAAAAATATCAAAGAGGCCGGCGAGCTGCTCGGTATTCCTCTGTTGGATCACGTGATTATAGGCGCGGTAGATTCGGAGCAGCCGTGCCCCTATTACAGCTTTGCAGAACACGGTTATATAAAATCATGATAGATTACCACACACACCACCCCAACCCCGCAGGGGGCAATTTATGTGCCGTTACCATGGCAGATTGGCCGCGTATCGCTGAGCAAAAAGGCATGACCCCGTGTTTCGGGGTTCACCCTTGGCATGCACATGAGGTGCAGGACCCCGCGGATTTTGCGTTTGAGCTGGATGATTGGCTCTACCGGCATCCCTCTGCCCAAGTGGGGGAAACCGGCTTGGATGCCTCGGATAAGCATCTGCCCACGCTGGAGGCTCAGCGCCTGTTGTTGCATTTGCATTTGGGCGCGGCTTTTCGCCATGAGCGTTTGGTGCATTTGCATTGCGTGCGTGCCCATGCAGAGCTGCTGGGTATTTTGAAGGAGCGTGCCCGGTGCAATACCTTGCCCCGTGTTCTCTTGCATGCCTGGAGCGGCTCTCATGAGCTCGCGCGGGAGTTTCTGGCTCTGGGGGCTGTGTTCTCCGTTGGATTAAGGGAGTTATCTCACTCTAAGGCAGAGGAGCGTTACGCCCGTATACCGGAGGGCAAGTTGTTCCCTGAGTCGGATGCCGCGCCGGAGTCTTGGCCGCGCACGTTGGCACTGTTTCGCCTGCTGCGTGGTGGGTTTAATTGTCGCTGAGCTGCTCCTGTGGCACCTCATACATCACCTGTGCATGGGTGCGCAGCAGGTGTTCCGTTCGGCAAACGGTGCCGTCTGCTTGGGTAGTATCTCTGTAAATATCCCCGCAGCGGTATATGACCTCATTTTCTTTAACAAAGCGGTCATTTCCCACTCGTATGCTGTACTTGAGCTCTTGCGGGGCGTCTGCCCGCAATTCCCCGCGCAGATATTCGCCATCCGTATACAACAAAAACTGGTAGGTGCGAGTAGTGTTGTTGGTAACGCGGTAATCCAAATAATTGTATGCAATGCTTGTTCCCAGCCCGAACGGTACCTGCCGCTCGGCATCCGGAAACAGATTAAAACGCTCGTGGTGGTGATGCTCCGTTATCGTGAGCTCAGAGTGCAACACCATCCAATGCAAAAGGTTGGTCATTTGGCACATGCCCCCGCCTATACCTGCTTGCGGTTTACCGCAAGCTATGAACAAGCCGGGTAAATACCCTTTTTTTGCCGTCGTGTTGCCTACCAAATGCCAAAAGGAGAAAGTTTCCCCCGGGCGTATGAGTACCCCGTTGATGCAGGGGGCTGCCAGGGCAAGGTTTTTGGCTTTATTCTCTTGCAACTCCTCATTTACCCCCGCCAATTTGCGGCGTATCAGTGAGGCATGGGTGGCAATGCAGTGCGGCAGGGCCTGCGCCGTTTTTTCTTTGCAAAACTTCTGTGGGCTCAGTGCATCCTTAAGCTTACGCAAAAGTACCCCTTTCAGTCTGGACAGACGGAAAGCAAAAGGGCAAAGCTCACAAAATAAAGGGCGTTTCATTACAGCTATACTAGCATATTACCCCCTCTGGCTACAAGAAAAAAAACTTAGGTATTGTTGCGTTTTTACCATCGTAGCAACGCTTTTCCCTGATAGCAAATGCGGGCCTGAAACGCCTGCGGGCTGCATCACAAAAAGCCGTTGCCCTTTTGCAGGGCAACGGCTTTTAAAATGAATCATCACTTCACTTACTTACGACGACGTCGGGCTGCAAGCCCTGCCAATGCCAGCAGAGAAAGCGTGGCCGTTGCCGGCTCGGGGATAACGCGATTACTCAGCTGAGAAACAGTAATGTTGTAAAATTTCTGATCTCCTTGGGCGGTATAGAAACGTGTACCCCCGTCTTTTTTAATAGAGGTATAGCCAAGCAGGTTGGTATGCCCGCCCATATCAATGATTTTGCTATTTGTTCCGGAGGTGAGGGTAAACGTGCCCCCCACTACAGTGCCTGAAGTGTCAACATCTGCCACAAAGGATAATGTGATGTTTGTATTCGTTGAGGCGGTAACCCACCCGGCATCTGTTTCTACTTGAAAGCTATTATTGGTAATGTCGGTAGTACTTTTATTGTAAATCATTAATCCTCCATTACTTTTTACGTTTAGAACGATACCTGCTTCATATCCGCTTTGACGAGTACCAAAGAGGGCTGCATTCGCAAGTGCTGCATCGAGCAGCGTGAAATTCAACTCCCAGGACTGAAGTTCTGCAATTTCTTCTGACCACGTCAAGGCGGCATTACCACTTTCCAGCTTGCCATCGGTAGGAGAAGTAAGCGTGAGAGATTCTGCTCCGGAGATTCCGGTCATTGCAATAAGCGCAATAATAGTCTTTTTCATGATGTTAAGAATGAATGTTAAGAGGTTTGTGCAGCTCGGGCAGGAGTGCTCGTTCCTCCGCGCGACGGGATGCTGAGATACCTGCACCGAACTGACTGCACGCATTGTACAGTATTCAGAATGCTGATGCAAGCGAAAATACTGAAAATCCTTAAAAATAATGCATTTTTGTCGGATTAGTTATGGAGTGCTTAACTATTATTTCAGGAGGGTAGCACGCCTTAGCCGTTAAAGGTTGGTTATTTCTCGCGAGTACAGCATTCTGAATGCTGATACCCTTTCCTTCCATTTTATGTGCATGGCATTAGCCACGGCGTAGGGAGGAACATAGGGGGGGGAAGAAAAAATGCCCCCACCGGGAGTCGGAGGGGGGGCTATAATTGTATGCTTTGCTAATTCTTGGCAAGGTGTGTTTTAAGCACGCTCGGCATAGAGCTCATCCACCGCCTTTTTCATGGCGGTAAGGCCCTGCATCAGCATCTCGGGAGATGTTGCAAAGTTGAGGCGTACGCACCGCGGGTCGCCAAAGTTGGCACCGTTGTCCAAGTATATACCGGCCTTGCTGCGGAAAAACTCATGCGGGGACTCTACCCCCAATGCCGAGCAGTCCAACCAAGCCAAGTAGGTGGCTTCTTGGTGGCGCGTCTTAAGCATTGGCAGGTTTTCTGCCACATAGTCAATAACGGTTTGACGGTTTTTGCGCAGGGTGCAAAGCAGTTGCTCGTGCCACTCCCAGCCTTGAGTATAAGCTGCCAAGGATGCGGCATAGGCAAACACGTTCAGCGTTGGCAAGCTGTGGCCTTGGGTCTTGCGTATGGCTGCCTTGAGCTCGGCATTGGGCACAGCCATGTAGGTGAAGCAAATGCCGGCAATGTTGAAGGTTTTGCTCGGGGCACTGAGCATTACGGTGCGTTGCTGAATGCGCTCCGGCAGAGTAAGGGCACACACGTGCTTTTTGTCCTCATCGAGCACGAGGTCGCAGTGAATCTCATCGGAGCAGAGAATAAGGTCGTGGCGTTCACAAAAGTCTGCCACCTTTTCCATTTCCTCTCGGCTCCAGGCGCGGCCCAAGGGGTTGTGCGGGTTGCACAGCAAGAACAACTTAGTGTTGGGGGTTACCGTGGCCTCCATAGCTTCCCAGTCAAACTCCCAGCGCTCATTGTTGAACACATAGGGCACCGTCAACAGTTTGCAGCGGGCATCCTCGTGGCAGTGCAGCATGGGCGGGTAGGCGGGGGAGCATACCATGACCTCATGCTCGGGGCTCGGGCATACCGTGCGGGCTACCAATGTAAACGCAGGCACGCAGCCCGGCAGCTCATGCAGCCACTCCGGTTGGGCGTTTTCTACACCGTGTTTATTCTTCAGATAGGCGGTGATGGCGGCTCTCAGCTCATCTGTCATGAAGGCATAGCCGTAAAAACGGTGGTTCAGGCGCGCCTGCAGGGCATCCACCACGCAGGGAGGGCTCTCTATGTCCATATCAGCAATGCCGAACGGCAACGGCCCTTGTAAATCCCATTTGATATTGCCGGTCTCGCGGCGACAATCAGTAGAGGCAAACCTAATCATAAAACAAGTAGACGTTTGATTTGTCTCATTCTACCACCCTGCCGCCCGCGGGTCAAGGCGTTTCATTTGCTTTTTCTCTTCCCTTCATAAAATGACGACTATATTTTGTGGTTGTTATATCATTCTGCCTATACAGTTTGTCATTTATTGAGCGGAAAATGGCTTTTCATTGACTGATTGTTGGCTCTTTTGCAATTCTGCCAGCAGGTTAGTGCAGGCGCGGGTCAGCAGGGCCACTACGGTATCAAAGCCGGCGGGGCCACCGTAGTAGGGGTCCGGCACGTCTTTTTCTGTTTCCTGCGCGTCAAACCATCGCCACATGCCGTGCACCTTGGCTTCATCCTCTTTATTGCGGGCCAGGTGAATGATATCATCCTCATTAAAGTAATCTTGGGGGATAATGAGGTCAAACTCTGAGAAATCCGCGCGTTTAAAGGTACGGGCGCGGTGCCCTCCGTAAGTATAGCCTGCGCGTTCAAGGGCTGCCAGCATGCGGGAGTCCGGTTTGGAGCCCGTGTGGTAAGAGGCCGTGCCGCATGAATCTACCTTAATCTGCGCGCTGAGCCCTGCGCGTTTAACTAAGTCGTTAAAAATCACCTCTGCAGCAGGGCTGCGGCAGATATTACCGAGGCACACAAACAAAACTTTTACGGGGCTGACTTTGCTCATAAATCAAGATATACGGGTGAGCTCCAACGCGCGCACCATACATTGGTTGATTATGCCGTTGGCATTGGTACAGGTGGCGGGATTATAGCGCAGGGAGAAAGTGTGTTGGCCTGCCTCTAACGGCACGGTGACAGCGGCGGTGAGGCTGTAAGCCTCCCGGCTGCCGGGTTCAGTGTTGTGCGGCAGGGGAACCACGGCTACGGACTCGCCATCCACCAGCAGCTCACGCAGGGCGCAGGTGTCGCCATCTCGCTTAGAGGCGGTGGCGTTGCTGTATTGAATGCGTATGGCGTAGGTGCCGCCCTCTGTTCGGGCTTCCTCATAATCCAGCACGGCCGTGCTGGGTTTGGTATCCAGCCAGGCTTGTTGATTTTCTACGGTGTATTCGGCCTCCTCACCAATGCGCTTGGGTTGCAGCAAACGGCGGGTGCCGGGGGCTGGGCACTCAAACGGGGCACTGAACCCGGAGGTGCGGGTGCCGGATACCGCCTGTATGCGGTAAGAATTGAAAAGCTGCGCACTCTTGGGCGGGGTGAAGCGGCAGTCCAACGCGGTGCCGATGGCTTTGCCGTTGGCGTAAATGTAATAGGCCTCTGCTCCCTCCACGGCGTGCCAACGCAGGCTCTGCGGCGTGGGGGCATCCCATTGTGGCTCGGGTAAATCCTCATGTGCGGCGGGGTAGTGCGGGGGGGCATCCTCCTCATCCTGCGGCATCAGCTCAATCTCCAAATGTAATCTGCCCTTGGTATTGAGGGGGATGATGGGGGATGCCGCCTTACCGTCTATCAAGACGGAGCAAATATCCGTACCATAGCCGTTGATGTGTACGTTGAGCTCCATATCCCGAATGCGCAGGTTGGTCAGCCAGTGGCTGCCGGCAAATTGTTTGGGCACGCAGGGAGAAAATACCAAATTGTTATGCTCACACTGTATGCCGAAAAGGCCGTAGTAGAACATGCCGAGCATGCCGCTCACACTCCACAACTGGCGGTCGGAGTTGAGCAGTGTGTCCGCGGCCTCGCCCGTCTCTGCATGGAAGTTTTCTTTGTTGGTGCCAAAGGCCATGGCGGCACGCAGCATGGATGCCATGGAAAAGGCCATGCCCGCTGTGTCCCCCTGTGAGGCGTGTGCCAGCAAAACATAGGCCTCTTGGAAGGGCCAAATGGCGCGGTTATGGTAGCTGCCCGCAATATCGGAGCGGTAGGGGGAGAACACCGGTGTACCCCAGGCAGAGCGGGGTATGGCCTGCAAAGCGCGCTGACTGTGCTCCCCTGCCAAGCCGCAGAAAATAGCCAAGGCGGTTGCCAGGGAGTCCACGCGGTCATCTGCATAGCCATCTGCCGTGCGGTACATGCTGAAGTGCATGTTAGCTTTGCTCCAGAAGGTGCTTTGAATCGTCTCGCTGAGCTTGGTTGCGCGGGTGGCGTAGCTTTGGGCCTCTGCATCCCGCCCTTGTTCGCGGAGCATTCTTGCTACAAGTGCAAATGCCATGTAGTGCAGCACATTGGTGCCGAACGCGTGAGAGGCGCCAATGTCTGCCATGCTCATGTGGGCGGGGTAACTTTGCTCCCTCCAGTCGATGAAGGATGTTTCCCCCGGGCGCAGTACGCTATCTTGCGGTAGGGTTGTGTCATCTTGCTCCAGGGTGTTCATGAGAACATCCGTGCAAAAATCCAGCCACTCCTCATCGCCCGTGGTTTGATACAGGCACCAAGCCCCCAATGCCCAAGACACGCGGTCTGTAGAGATGGGGTAGCCACCGCCCGTGCCGGTATCTTGCAGAATAATCCCGTTTTTAACGCGGGCTGTGAGGCTGTTGCGCACGGCGGTGGGCTCTGCCAAGGCTGCCCCCAATGCTGCGGCGTAGGCAATGTCTCGTGTCCATACGGTGGTCCAATTAGCCCCAGCCAGCAGTAAGTAGCCTTGGTGTATATTGGCGCGTAACTCTTTTACCGCCAAATTATACATGGCTGTAAGCACGGGTATGCTGCTGCGCATGCCTGTGTAGCCTGCGGGGGGCTCCGGTATATCCACCGTGCGCACATGCTGCCCGTTGCGGGCAATGTGCAGGTGCCTCACCCCCTCCAGCTCGGCAGAAAGCGCGTTGCTCTGCTGAAGCCCGTTCGCCGTGAGACGGTAGGCTTCATTTTCAAACAATACGCGCTCTTGCTCTGCCGACATGAGGAATGAGGCTTAATTTCTTTACAGAATGGCGCCGGGGGTGTAGCCTACACCGGCGGGGAACTCGTCTGCAAGCTCTTTCACCATGGCGCAGAACGCGTCCGTTTGGTCGCCGGCCATACCGGTATCTCCGGCGTTGGCATCGTAAATCTCCTGAATCTCCTCGCGGGTGAGCTTCAGGCGGCCGTCTGCACCCAAGCGGTCCAGCAGGTCGTTGTGAGAGATGCTGCCGCGGCGCAGGTCATCGGACACGGCAACGGCGTGCTCCTTAATCACCTCGTGAGCTTCTTCACGCCCCACGCCACGCTTAACGGCAGCCATCATAATGGTGGTAGTCATCAGGAAGGGCAGGTAGCGGTTGAGCTCTGTCTGAATAACGGGCTTGTAGATGTCCATTTGATCCAGCACGGTCAGGAAAGTCTCAAACAGCCCGTCTGCAGCCATAAAGGCATCCGGCAATACGCAGCGGCGTACCACGGAGCAGGACACGTCGCCCTCGTTCCATTGGTCGCCGATGATGCCGGCAATCATGGTAAGATGCCCCTTGAGAATGGCGTGGAAACCGTTGACGCGTTCGCATGAGCGGGGGTTTTGCTTGTGCGGCATGGCGCTGGAGCCCGTCTGCCCCTTGGCAAAGCCCTCTGTGCAGAGCTCGTGCCCCACCATAAGGCGCCAGGTTTTGCAGAAGCTGCTAGGCCCGCTGGCCAAGCCCACCAAACCGGAGATAATCTCAAAATCCAGAGAACGGGGGTATACCTGCCCCACGTTCGTCCACTTGGTGGCAATGCCCAAGTGGGCGCAAATGCGGTTCTCGAGCTCGCGCACGGTCTCGGGGTTTTTGCCGAAGAGGGAGAGTTGGTCGAGCTGGGTGCCCACGGCCCCTTTGAGACCGCGTACGCGGTAGCGCTGCATCATGCTTACCCATGCGTGGGTCCAGTGTACAATCTCTTCACCAAACATGGCCACGCGCTTGCCCATGGTGCTGGCTTGGGCGGCTACGTTGTGAGTGCGGGCTCCAAATACTACATCTCGCCAGGCGGCGGCATGCTTGCTCATGCGGTCCAACACGGCTACGGCCTTGTCACGGATAATATGCATGCTGCGCCATACCTGCAGCTGCTCAACGTTTTCCGTAAGGTCTCGGCTGGTCATGCCCTTGTGAATATGCTGGTGCCCTGCCAGGTCGCAGAACTCTTCAATGCGGGCTTTCACATCGTGGCGGGTAATGCGCTCTCTGTTGTTAATGGACTCTATATTCACTTGCTCCTTAACGCTCTCATAGGCATCTATGGCTTCTTGCGGTATATCCAAGCCTAAATCTTTTTGGGCTTTCATTACCGCGATCCAGAACTCGCGCTCCAGCACAATGCGGCCCTCTGCGGACCAGATGGACTTCATGGCGTCTGAGGCATAGCGCCCTGCCAGTACGTTAGGAATTGCACTCATTTTGTTGCTTATTGGTTGATTTTCGGTGGTGAAAGGGTATTATAGCATGCCCGGGACCATATTGCAAGCCCCGAGAGTTTTCAAAATTAACGCCTCGCACGCTGCCGTGGCGTGCGCTCAGGCAATGGCCTCCAAAAAGGCATTCAGCTCGTTAAGGGCTCGTTGCTGGGTGGGGCATATGCGGCGTCTGTCCCCCAGGGCTAAGCTGCATTCTTTTTTGCCACTGAAGTGGTACGTGTTGAGGCCGATGCGGCGTAGCCCCTCCATGCGGCGGCGCAGCTCGGTGTAAAAGAAGAGGGGCAAGGGGGCTTCCTCTGCCAGGGTGTCCAGCTCAATATCCACCGGCGGGGTTTGTTTGCGCAGATTGGCGGCGATGAGGGGCAGGCCAATTTGCTCCAGCAGGCGGCGCATGCGCTCAAATAAGTAGTCCAGCGGCACGGCATGCAGCGGGCAGTTTTGCTCTAAATACAGCAAAATACCTTGCGCAATTTCATCTTTGAGCGGCAGGGTGGTGCCGGCTTGCTCTGCTGCCTCTTGCAAAATGTTGCTCAGCCACTCGTGGTCGTAGTCGGATATCACGCAGTGGCCGGTTTGCAGCAGGGGTCTGTTGTTTTTGAAGGCTATCATCCCAGTGAAAGTTTGCCCTGTAAGGGGTCGTTAATGGTTTTGCGCTCCATCTTGCGCACCAAGTCAATGAACTCATCCACGTTGGAGAATTGACGGTATACGGATACGTAGCGTATATAGGCTACGGGGTCAATGGCTTGCAGTTTTTCAATCACCTTCATGCCAATGATGGAGGAGGGCACCTCCCTCTGGTGATCTCGGTGCAGCTCGGCCACAATTTCATCTGCGGCAATGTCCAACTGGTCCATGCTTACGGGGCGTTTCTCGCAGGCTTTAATCATGCCACGCAGAATCTTCTCGCGGTTGAGCGCCTCGTGCACGTTGTCTCGCTTAACCACGCGTAGCTCCGTACGCTCCACTTGCTCGTAAGTGGTGTAGCGGTAATTGCAGCGCAGGCACTCTCGCCTGCGGCGTATACAGGTGCCGTCCCGACTCATGCGTGAGTCGATTACCTTATCTTCCATGTAGCCACATTGTACGCATCGCATGCACGCATATTACCACAATTTGTAGTACCGTCAAGATGATTTTGGTGCCATATATTCTGTGTGTGTGTGTTATGCTTTTTGCCGTTTCCTAAGTTTTCTTTAGTATTGTGCCGCGTGTAAAAAAGTGGGTTGATAAACCGTGTTTTTTTAGCTTGTCTTGGCTGTGGATAGATGGTAATCTGGCAGGTATGAAAAGCTTTGTTTTGACGGTATTAGCGTTGGTGTGCATGGTGGGGGGAGTGCATGCGGCATCCGAGACCTCGGATCGCGTGATACACGGCCTTTTGCGCTTGGGGCAGAATGCACTTGAGCACGAGCTGGACCGCCGCAATGAACAAAACATGGCCAAGGCTAACGAGGCGGCGCGAACCACCCAGCCGAAAGAGCGCACGTGGGCGGACCGCGGGGTGGATATGGTGGGCACTTTTATTGGCACAGCTACGGATGAGCTGGGCAAGCGCTCCTCCTCTGAGGTGCTGGCATTTTCTTTTAAAGATGCTCTCGATGTCTTTATAGATGAGTATAAAGAGCAGTACAAAAAAGAGGGGCGAGAGTACGCCAAAGAGCTGGGAGACCGCATGGTGGAGCGCGTGCGCGAGGACCCCAAAATAAGCTCTACCCTCACGGCGATAGAGATTCTCTGCTGGTCCATCATTGTGTACCTCACCTTAGTGACGGTGTTTGTGTTCAGCTCATTTGTTGCCTTGCGCCGCGGTAATAAAAAATTGAGACTCCGCTTTAATGAGTTGGAGAAGAAATTTGACGCGTTGCGGCAAGAAATATCCACAGCGCACCAAGCGGAAAAGGAGCGCTAAATTACACGCTGAGGGCAAAGCTCAGGCCGCGCAGGGGGGCATGCTCCATTTGCAGCCCGCGTGTGAGGGTGCGCAGCAGCTCCAGAGATCCGGCGGCATCGTACAAGGCATCGTGCCAGCGTTTGCCGGGTACCAAGGCATCCACCTGCGGGGTGATGCGCAAAGCATCGCACACTTTGCCCAATGAGTGGTCTTTGAGGGTAGGCAGGGCTTTGCGCGCCAGTTGCAGGGTATCCAACCACGGGCCGAACCCGTGCCCGGGGAAGGTGCTCAGAAACCGCATCTCGGTAGCGGGGTTATGCCCCACCACCACGCAGCCGCTGAGCATGCGCTGAATTTGCGGCCACAGCTCGGCAAAGCAGGGGGCATCTTGCAGCATGGCCGTGGTAATGCCGTGTACCTTTGCCGCGCTCCAGCATACGGGGCGCGGGCTGTGTATGTACGAGGTAAAGCACTCCGCCTCTGCAAACAGGGATTCCGCCCGCACTATGCCAATCTGCACGGGGCAATCTGTCTCGCCGGGGGCGGCACCTGCGGACTCAAAGTCTATGGCGGCAACGGGCAGGTGCGCCAGCGGGGTATCCATCAGCTGCGTACCCATGCGCGTGCTTTCTGAATCTCTTGAGAGAGCGCTTCAAAATCGCAGGTCAGGAACTTGCCGTCGCGGTACAGCTCCTTGCCGTCCACCACCGTCAGGCGGTTTTCTGCGCCGGTGGCAGCGTATACAATGTTGGACACGATGTTGTGCACGGGCTGCATGTTGGGGCTGCTGAGGTCTACGGCAATAAAGTCTGCCTTCATGCCGGGCTCCAGTGTGCCGATTTGGGGGAAGTGCAGGGCATCCGACCCGCCACGGGTGGCGAGGTCGAGCGCGAGCTGAGCGGGGCAGGCCGTGGGCTCAAGGGTATGCACCTTTTGCAGCAGGCTTGCCACGTACATTTCACGGAACATGTTTTGGGCGTTGTTGCTGGCGGGGCCATCCGTACCCAAGCCCACGGGTATGCGGTAGTTATTAAACGTGCCGATGGGGGCAACACCGCTTGCCAGTTTCATGTTGCTGGCGGGGTTGTGTACCACGGCGCAATGCCCCTCTGCCAGCAGCTCCATGTCATGAGCATCTGCATGCACTACATGGAAGAATGTGCTGCCCGGCTGCAACAGCCCCAAGCTGTGGCAGTAGGGGATGGGGCGCATGCCGTGCTCTTTGAGGCAGGTGTCTGTCTCATTTTGCGTCTCTGCCAAATGCATGCCGAAAAGGCTTCCGGTTTCCTCTGCCAGAGCATAGCATTTTTTGAGCAGCTCGGGGTTGGTGGTGTAGGGGGCATGGGGAACAACGGCTTGGCGAATGCGCGGGTGGCCCTTCCACTCCTCTGCCTGTTGGCGCACTAAGTCAAAATAAGCCTCTTGGTCTTGGCAGGAGAGCGAGGGGAAGAACTGCGTGACGCTTTCTCCCAGCACGGCGCGCATGCCCATGGCATCCGCCGCTTTGAAGACGCTGCGCTCCCACATGTACATGTCGTAAAAAGCTGTGGTACCGCTGCGTATCATCTCTGCCAGGCTGAACTGTGCGCCCAGCTCCACCAGCTCGGGGCTCAACTTGGCCTCTTGCGGGAAAATATCCAGCGTCAGCCAATCCATGAGGGCCTTGTCATCCGAATAACCGCGCAGCAGGCTCATGGGCACGTGGGTGTGGGCGTTGATAAGCCCGGGCATGATGGCGGCATTCCCCAAATCCACCCTGCGGGCGTTCGGGTAAAGAATCTCCAGAATATCCGTATGCCCTACGCAAAGGATGTGGTCCTCACACACGGCAACGGCCCCTTGTTGTATGATGTCTCGCCCGTCATTTTGGGTGACAACGTAATCTGCCGTGTAAAGTGTATCGCAAACGTTTTGCATGGTGAGTGAAAAATGCGTTAATACCAGAAGGCGATGGCGCACACCAAGATGGCAGCCCCCCACACGGCACCTATGCCGTTAACTACCTTGTAAAGCAGGGGGCGTGCGGTGAACTGCTCCATGTGGTCGCGGAACAAGTAGGGCTTGCCTACCCAGAACATGGCCAGTGTGAGCACCGGGTACCACCAGCACGGTATGAGCAATCGTGTGACGGGGTCTTTCAAAAAGGCTGCGGTGAGTGGTACCAGCGCCATCAGCAGCAAAAACAGCCCCAAGGCACGCGGAAACAGCAGCTCACGCTTGCGGTTGTAGTATAACAATACGCCGCAAATCACGGGGCAGAGTATCAATAGAATACTGCGCGCCTTGTTGAAGTCAAAAAGATTCATGGTCAGCGGGTTCCAATCCGCATCCAGCAACAGCAGAAAAATCCACACAAAGTCAAGCACCAGCAGTTTTTGCGCTGCGCTTGTGTTGGTGGCTGCTTGGCGCAGGGCGTTTTTTGTGGCCTCGGGTTTCAGCAATGCCAACACGTGCAGCAGCACCAGTGCCAGCCCCATTACCACCCCGGCGGTCCCCAGGGAAATCTTCTCGTATGCGTGTAGATATTCGTCGTACATGGTCTTACTGCGGGCATTCTACCCGTAACTGCTCCCTATATCAAGCTAAAAGCAAGTCAGACACCGGTTTTTAACCTCCTGCTTCGTCCTTCGTACTTATCTACGCTCTGTTAATCATCAACTGCAGGCGCACAAACTCGGCGTAGGCATCCAACGGGGTGAGTATGGTCCAGTTGGAGGTGCTGAGTATGTTATTGAATATCACCCGAATATCTTTAGCACGCGGGGTGGCTTCGTCTATCATCGGCAGCAGCTCACGCGCGGCATTCTGAATATCTCGGCAAGAGCTGCGCGGGTCTCGGGTGCCGGCCTGCGCCAAGTTGTCCAATCGAAAACCCAGCCCCATAAAGTGTGCATTTTGCAGAAAAAACGGGGTAGAGGCCACACCCTCTATATCATATCGAATACACGTGCGTATCAGTATCAGCATCAACTCACAAAAAGTTGCGGCACTGCCACGCTCGCCCGCAGCCAACAATTCATCCAACGGGGGGCCTTGTATTCGTTCTCTGGCAATGTGCCAGGTGTCCTCCGCATACAGAAGCTCCAGCACGGTGGCTACAAACTTGCCGCCCATGCCGGTTTGTGCCCGTGCGCTCTCCAAAAAGAATTGCACCTTGTAAGGATCCGCCATGCGCTCGGGGCGCAGGGTTTCCACCACTACTTCTCGGCGCAAATCTTTTTGCGTGGCGGCGTACACCACCGTGTCTACGGTCTCACGCAGCACGGCGGTCAGCATGTACTGGCCGCTCAGCAACTTGGGCAGACTGTATACGGAGGAGGTTAACATTATTGCTCTTTGAGGTGCTTATCATTAATGCACGATATCCTTAACGCGGATAACGGGCATAAACTCCACGGCCTCTGCCCAAGCTTTGGCAGGTATGCTCAGCTCCAGCGCGCCATCCTTCATGCATGCGGGCACGGTGGTGTCGGGCTGCCCGAGCACCTCCACCTTGAGGCTTGCGGCATCTGCGGGCAGTTTGAGCCCCGTTGCAGGCACGGAGAGCTGCACGGTGGTTTCCATGGTAATGCCCAAGGAGGGGGCAAAGATGTTGAGGTCTGCCCCGGTGTGGCTGCACATCCACCCCTCGGGCATGTGTACGGCGTAATTGGGTTTGCTGCCGTAAATGGCATCGCCGTTTACCTGCATCCATTGGCCCACCACGGTGAACACCTTAACCACGGGGCGGGGTATGGAGCCATCTGCCTTGGGGTTGATGTTGAGCAGCAGGTTACCGCCCTTGGCAGAGCATTCCTCCAGCTGGCGAATCACCATAACCGGTGTTTTGTAGCGCAGGTCGTAGCGGTTGTAGCCCCATTTGTCGCCCACGGTCATGCAAGACTCCCAGTCAATACCCGGGTACCCTTTCTCGGGGATGCGTTTCTCGGGGGTGGTGTAGTCGCCGCAGCGCAGGTCCAGCTGCACGCCATCGCGAGAGGTATCGAACCCGGAGAAGGCATACAAGCGGTTGTTCATGATAACGCCGGGGTTAATCTCGCGGCACATGTCCATCAGCGCGGGGGCTTTCCACCCACGCTCGCCGGATGCCGCACCCTGTGAGTAATCCCACCACATTACATCAATTTGCCCGTATTTAGTCATCAGCTCGCGCACCTGGCTGTGCAGGTAGGTTTGGTAGGTGGCGTGGTCACGCGGTATGCCACGCTCCTTGAGCATTTTCTCCTGGTTGTCGGGGTAGCACAGGTCGGGGCAAATGGTGTTATCGTAAGCAGGGTGGTGCCAGTCAATCACGCTGTGGTACAAGCCCACGCGCATACCCTGCTTGCGGGCGGAGTCCGTAAACTCTTTCACCAGGTCGCGCCCGTGGTGCTTGGCAGAGGTGTAGTCGGATGTCGGGGTGTCAAACAAGGCAAAGCCATCATGGTGCTTAGAGGTCATCACCATGTACTTACAGCCGGCCTTTTTGGCAAGCTCTGCCCAAACATCCGTGCAGCCCGGGGCGGGCTTAAACAGAGGCAGAGCCTCTGCGGCGTAGGTGTCGGTATCCAGCTCCAGGTTTGTTTGAATCCACTCAGAGCCACCTTGCACCCCCTTAAACTCACCGGCCAAACCGGAGTACAAGCCATAGTGAATGAACATGCCGAACTTGGCATCTCGCCACCAAGCCATGCGGGCATCTCGCTGCTCATTTGTCTCGGTAATAGCGGCGTGGTCTTCATCTCCGGCAACTGGTAACACCTGCTGCCCGAATACGGCCATGGAGCATGCCGCCACCAGTGCAATCGCAAAAGTTTTCATTTTCATTACTCACATGTTAGCAAAGCATACGCCCCATGGCAAGCCGTAAGTTTATTTTTTATCCTATAATTTTGCCATGAAAATACAAAAAAGGCCATGCAGTGAAATGGCGTTGACTTTCACCGCGTTGTTGGCTACAATACTCGCCATGGAAATCAAAGCTTCTCAAAACAATAAAAAGCCTGTGTATCCTGCCGTTGTTAAAACCGTAGCCGTTGCTGCAACCGCTGCCGCTGTTTTGGCTACAGCCTCATGCCAGCAGCAACAACAGCAGCAACAGGGTGGTGCTCCCCCTATAATCACAGGCGGTGTTGTTATTCTTAAGTAACAGCTCTTCCCCGCTTCATGGCAGACTCCGTATACACACGCATGGCTAATGCGCCTTCCGGCAGCTACGACTTGTCGCTGCGCCCGCCCGCTTTCAGTGAATTCTGCGGGCAAGAGAAGGTGAAAGAGCGCCTCATGCTCATGGTGGAGGCCGCTCGCATGCGTGGGGATGTGCTGGATCACGTGCTGCTCAGCGGCCCGCCCGGGTTGGGTAAAACCACGTTGGCCAATATTATTGCCAACGCCGTGGGTCACAAGCTGCACACTACCTCCGGCCCGCAAATTGAAAAGGCGGGTGATTTAGCGGGTATTCTCACCAATGTGGAGAAGGGGGATGTGCTCTTTATCGATGAGATACACCGCCTGCACCCCGCCATTGAGGAGTATCTGTACCCCGCTATGGAGGATTTTCGGCTGGATATCATCATAGATCAAGGCCCCAACGCACGCAGTATTCAGCTCAACCTGCCCAAGTTCACCTTGGTGGGGGCTACCACGCGTGCCGGTATGCTTACGGGGCCGTTGCGCTCCCGATTCGGCCTGGTGAACAGGCTTGACTATTATTCTGCAGAAGAGCTCTGCAACATTCTGCACCGCTCTGCCGGGTTGCTGGATATAGACCTGCACCCCGCCGGGGCCATGGCTATTGCCCGCCGCTCCCGCGGTACACCCCGTGTGGCTAATGCCTTGCTGCGCTGGGTGAGAGACTTTGCCCAAGTGAAGCACGACGGCCATATTACGGACACCGTGGCTCATGCCGCCCTGAGCATGATTGATATTGATGAAGACGGCCTGGATGAAATGGATAAACGCCTGCTCGAGACCATGATTTACAAGTTCAGCGGGGGGCCCGTGGGCTTGTCATCCCTTGCCGTTGCCGTGGGTGAGGATGAGTCCACCATTGAGGATGTGCACGAGCCTTTCCTCATCATGCAGGGGTATATAAAACGCACCCCGCGCGGGCGAGAGGCCCTGCCTGCCGCCTACAACAAAATCGGCGCGCTGCCCACAAGCGGGCAGGGGGAATTGCCGTTGAGCTGATACTATTATATATTCTACAGAGATGATGCCTAGAATCCTTTTAACCTTACTGGCGTTGTTTACGCTGCTGGCGAGCGGCTGCTACCAAATACAGATGAAACGCCAAGCGCGTGAGTCCAACATTGTGGTACTTGATATTGGCCACTACTACCACCCCGAGCGCGGTGGGCAGGGGGCCCGCACCCCCAATGCGCAATACGGGGTTATTGAGGAAACGGATTTTTGGTACCGCTATGCCGGCTACATGAAACAAGAGATTGAGGCTGCCGGCTACCAATGCATCATCTGCAACCGTGGGGATATGCCCACCGATAAAAAATTGGCAGCTGCTGCCAAAAAAGCCGGGGTGCACCATGTGAAAAGCCCCGTGCCCACCGGCGTGTACCGCTCCAAACACCACCCCCGCCGCATGGCTGTGGGTATGCTCAGCACCAATTACGCACTGGACCAAAAACCCGCTGCCGTTATCTTTTTGCACCACAACAGCAACTCTGCCAAGTGGCTCGTTTGCAATAAAGGTGCCTTTTATTGTAATGAGGTAGGCATACCCTTAGCCACCACCATGGCTAAGGTGATGAACGAGCAGCTCATGAACCATGGCTTGCCCAACAACAATCAACCCTGCGGTATCGTGGTGCGCGATAATGGCCGCTTGGGCGGCGGGGACTGGCTCAATGCCTGCAATGAATCTTACGTGCCCGCCCTCATTACGGAGATTACCTACCTCTCCAACCCCGAGCACGCGCGCTTCCTCTCCAAGCACGACAACGCCGTCAAATTCTCCCGCACGCTCGGCAAAGGCGTGGTTGAGTACCTTAAATCACGCTGACGCGTGGGAACAATTAGCGGTTTTGGTCTCTGTTGTCAGATAAATTGTTAGTTGTGGGGGAGAACCTGCGAACGTTAGCGCACTTGCTTATAGCCCCGCCGGTGGGCGGGGTGAAAGACCAATAGCCCGGGGTAAGCTGCGCTAGCGGCTTACCCCGGGTATTGAACAAAAACGAATTGGAGCCCGACGAACACCGTGAGGAGGCCGACAGCCTGCCTCGGCGTAGGCTTGCCGAAGACGGGCAGCGTGGTTTCACCCCATTTTCATGGCCTATTTGCCGGAGCTACCGTGTTCGTCTCCGGGCTCACGCCCTACGCCGTGGCAAACTG
>JAFQEF010000101.1 GCA_017399165.1 Akkermansia sp. | reverse complement strand
CCTCGTCGTCAACGCTAACGCGCCGACGCCTCGGGCTCGGGGGTGTTTTCTTTCGTTTAGCAGGGGCTTACGCCCCTGCCTAAGCTATTTCGCCCCCATGCGGGGGCTATCAAATTCGGCGGGCATTCGCCCGCGGGTACGATATTTTTCGCCCCTCACTGGGGCTCAAAAAGTCGGCTCGCTAACGCTCGCGGGGGGCTCCCCCACAACTACCAATTTGAGGGGGGCCCGGAGTTTTTAGAGATGCCCACATTGTAAATAATGTACTTACAGGGTTCATTGTCTAATGCGTTTGCCCTGCGTAAACGGCACTTCACTTTTGGGGTTTGCGCACCCGAATACGGCACATTTTAATAACTTGCGCCATGGTAAACTCTTTGCTGAGCATGGACTCCAGCAGGGGGTCGCATGGTGGCAATTTGACAACACGGGCAAAGTTTTGCGGGGCTGTTATGCGGGTGAAGATGATGTTGTGCATTTGGTCCAACGGCACGCTTTTGGTGCTGTACCCCTCCGGCTTATTGGCGGACCAATAGCGCAGGTAGATTCGGTCGTTCTTTTTTTCTGCACCCAGGTATACCACGAGGTGCCCGCGCTCTTTGGCGCCTATATCCGGGCTCCAGAATATCTTAAGAAAGTCCCCGGGGCGCGCGAGCGCAACATCTGTAAAGTTGACTCCGGCACCTACATCTGCCACCAATTTGGCCAGGCCGGGGCCGTTAGCATTGGCTCGCCCCCACACGCCGTGGCCATCCGCCTGGTTCTCCGTTATATTGAAGGCCTGCCAAGCGGAGGCGGGCAGTTTGGTGCTGCTGTGCTGCTCCCACTTTTGCAGGGCTTGCAAAAGCACCAGGTAGCACGCCGCAGAGCAGAAGGACGGGCGGGCGTTGAGCGGGTTGACGGTGAGCTTTTGGGTGCTTGGTTGCCAACTGACAACATTGCCTGCCAGGTGATTAACTGTTTGCGGGGTGGCGGAGTAGCCGCCGCCTGCTGGCATTTTGTTTTGAATGGCCCACAGCACATATTGCCCGAACGCCACTTGTTGAGCCTGAGCTGTAGCGGTGGCTTTTTTCAGTTTGGCAGGGGTGGAAAAATCCCTTTGTTTGAGTTGGGGGCTATCCCCTCGTTTACCCGAAGCATACGCGGGGTATAACACCATGAGCAGGGCGGTAAGGGTGCAGAGCAGGCGGATCATGAGTTGGTGAGTTGTTGTTTGCGGTGTTGAGCCCAGGCAAAGGCAATGCAAAGCTCGTAGAGGGCATACATGGGCAGGGCCATAATGAGCATGGTGCCGGGGTCCGGGGCGGGGGCAAGCACCAAGGCTGCTGCAAAGCAGGCAATAAGGGCATAGCCGCGTGTGCGTTTCATGCCGGGGTAGGTGAGTATGCCCAGTTTGATGAGCGGTATCACAATGACGGGTAATTCAAATACAACCCCGAATATTAAAATGAGTTTCACGGCAAAGGTGAGGTAGTAGCCTATGCGCCAGTCGTTCTCAATGCCCATGCCCAGCGAGTATTCGTAAAAGAACCCCAGCACGCGCGGCAGCACCCCCCAATATGCAAATGCACACCCCGCTGCAAATAAGATAAAGCCCCATACCACGCACCGGTATAGTATGCGTTTTTCATGCTCCAACAGCCCGGGTACAATAAAGCGCATCAGCAAATACGTGAGCACGGGAAACGCCAAAATGATGCCCGCAAAAAAGGATAATTGCAGGGAGAGCATAAAGGCCTCCCCCGGTTGAAATGCGCCCATCAGTTTCAGGTTGTCGGGCGGCGTTGTTGCCAAAAGCCGGGTATCTGCCTGCAACAGCTGCAGGGCTTGGGCGTGTGCCTGTTGCGGCAGGTGCGCTTTCAACCAGTTTATCTGCTCATGCTTCGGCAGCAGCTTTGCCGCGCGGAGCAGGGGAATCATTGTTGCCAGTTGGCGTACCTGCGGGGGTTGCGCAGCTATCACTTGTTGTGCGGCATTTGCCGGCAGCGCAGGCAGGGCGGCTGCGGTTTCTTTGGCCCTCACCCAGTCAGCTGCCTGAATGCCTGCGGGTAAAAGCCCGGCCTCATGCTGCTCATGAACCCGCTTTGCGGGGTAGCGCAAAAAATCCATGATTTCCTGCGTGAAACCGAAACAGGCAATCATGCCAATCAATACCGTGAGCAGCATACGGATAATGGTGCGCCGCAGGGCCTCCAGATGCTCCAGCACGCTCATGTAGCCCTCCGGGTTTTCCGGGCTTACCTGCATGTGCTCTCGCGCGCGGAATATCTGCCGTAAAAAAAACATGGTGCGCACGTGTTATTGGTAAATATCTATGCCGAGCTTAGCGAGGTCTGCCAAAGATACCGCGCAGGGGTCCGGGGCAACCCAGTGGCCGGGTTCTATCTCTACGGGGGTGAGGTCCATGCCCAAGGTAGCCTCCAGATACGGGTGATTAATGCGGCGCCCGAAGGCACTGCCCGGGGGCGGGTCAATGGGGGAGGGTACATCCCCCGGCAGCACGGGGGTGTGGTCTCGGCGTGTGGGGTCTGCAATGGGTATGGCTGCCAGCAACGCTTTAGAGTACGCATGGTGCGGGTGGTAGTACATGGCATCTGCCCCTCCCATCTCCACAATCTTGCCCATGTACATCACCGCAACGCGGTCAGATACATGCCGTACTACAGATAAATCATGAGATATGAACAGGTAAGAGAGCCTCAGCTCCTTCTGTAAATCCAGCAGCAGGTTAAGCACCTGGGACTGCACAGAGACATCCAACGCGCTCACCGGCTCATCCAATATCAACAACTGCGGTTTTTGTGCCAAAGCGCGCGCAATGCCGATGCGCTGCTTTTGCCCCCCGGAAAACTCGTGCGGAAACTTATCTGCCGCCGTTTTGGAGAGCCCCACCATATCCAGCAACTCATCCACGCGTTTCTGGCGGTCTGCGCGCCCGCCTATGCCTTGTATATTCAAGGGCTCTGCAATAATGTGGCGCACATCCATGCGTGGGTCCAGGCAGCCTGCGGGGTCTTGAAATACCATTTGCACCTTGCGGCGAATGCGGCGCAACGCCCACTGCGGACGGTGGGTAATATCTTTGCCCATGAGCTTGATTTTGCCGGCGGTGGGCTCCAGCAGGCGTACAATGCAACGCCCCAGCGTGCTTTTGCCACAGCCGCTTTCACCTACCAAGCCCAGCGTTTCACCCGGGGAGATGCTGAAGGATACATTGTCTACCGCCTTAACAACGCCTTTTTTACGGGAAAACACACCCCCACGCACAGGAAAGTGCATGCTGAGGTGAGATACTTCCAGAACGGTGCTCATATACGGACGCGCATACTTTACCACGGAGCAGGAGCTGCTGCAAGCTAAATCATCGCTCCCCGTGCAGGCTTTTAGAATTGCAGCTTGACATCACTATATGAAAATGCTACAAAAATGCCAATGAACCGTTATTTTTTACCCTTTCTTGTAGCCTTGCCGTCAGCTATGGTGTGCACGGCAGAGCAAGTGCCCGCCACCATCGATGCCCAAGTGGCGCTGTTGAAACAAG
The DNA here is from genome assembly GCA_017399165.1 of Akkermansia sp. Classification (GTDB taxonomy): domain Bacteria; phylum Verrucomicrobiota; class Verrucomicrobiia; order Verrucomicrobiales; family Akkermansiaceae; genus Akkermansia. The sequence continues at coordinate 7,563 of JAFQEF010000101.1, read as the reverse complement.
TGCCGTCCATGAGCACCGCGGATGCTGTGGATGCTATTTTGGCAATGGAGGCCCCGCAGGGGGGGAGCCCGGGGTATAGGGAATCTCTCAAGTCATTAAAAACAGTGGCTATTTTAGCTGCATGCCTTACCACGGAGGATGCCGAGAAGAAAGAGTTGTACATGACCCGTTGCCGAGAGGATTACCCCGGTATTTGGATTATGCTGCACCTGAGCACGCCGGAGTTGATGTCGACCCCGGAGCAACAAAAAAAGTTAGCGGATTATGTGGAGCAACTGAGCCCGGAGCAGCTCAGACAAAATCCTGAATTGACGGATCTGAGGTGCGGTATGATGGTGTCTCGAGAGGGTAAACAGTTATCCCCCGAAAAGCGCAAAGAGATAGTGTTGAAAACCTTGAACGGCTATGGAGATGTACCGAGTACGCAGGCAATTTTAGCCGTGCATTATTTGTACCCCGAGTATAAAATGCAGGATGCTGCTGCCGCGCAAGAGTGCCTTTTGACAGGGGCGCAGGTACGGTGTGCTCCTGCACAGTTATTTAATGAGTCAAAAGGGGATGCTTTCTCCATGTTGGTATCTATTGCATATGCTGCAGCTCAGCAAAAGGGGGTAGACACCTTGCCGCTGCAGTTTGGTGCGCTTAGTTTAGCCATACTCTTGGATGAAAATAAGCCTTGGCCCCGCTACCGCATGGGGCAGCTTTGGTCAGAATATGCAAGCCACCCTGTTATGGCTGCTTTTAACCCCGAGGCTCAGGCATTTAACATGTTTGAATCTGCTGCCCGCACCGGGCATGCTCCCTCACTGTATGCTTTGGGTAAAATGCTTTGCGAGCCGGAGCTAATGGAGCAGGCTGTTGCTATGGGGTATGACGAAACGAAGGATTATAACCATGTGTCACCCGGCGCCAGCGTTAATTATAATTGCTTAGTGCGTACTTATTCTTATCTTCCCTCCGCTGCAGAAAGGGCGTTTTCTCGGGAGAGTTTTGTTGCCGGTATACATTTGATTCAGCAAATGACCGAGTTCTGTCAGCAGCATGAAGACAGCTCAAATGCTATTTTGCTTGGCATTCAACGGGTGCTGCAGCAAATTTCTATCAATACCGATGACGTTGATGCAGATTGCCTCCATGCAACGGATGCTGAGCTTTTGGAGAGCGAGCTGAAAGGGTTTCGACACATGCTTAAGTTAAGGGAGGGGCAGCCCTATGAGCTTTATAAACTGTACCGAGATGGCTCCGACCCCACCGGTGCCGGTAAGGATGCTGCCTTGGCAGAGCAATACTTGCGCCGCGCAGCCATTGAGGAAGCGCATCCGCAAGCCTTGCTTGAGTTGGCAGAGCAAGCAGGCTCGGATGTATCGGACCCCCTTAAAACAATTTTAGCAGGGGTGGATGCCCAGGCAGATGAGCTGCTGGTTTGTTTCATGAAAATGACAGATGACCCTTTGGATAATATTTTACCCTTGGATGATGCCTTGCAGGCTTGGGCTGCCAAACACCCGCAGCAACGTAAGTTGGCGGAGTCTTTGCGGATTCACTGCTTGCTTTTCGTTCACAATGAAGGTTGGAAGACAAGCCCTGAGAACAATGCCGTTACCCGAGAGGTACGTAAGCGCCTCCTTCAAATCATCCGCAACGTGCCGGCAGATGTGCTGAATGCCGATTCAAAGGAATACTTGCAGCAGATATTTGAAACGCAAGATGCCGCAGAAGCTCGAGACCTGCGCCGCTGGTACGCGGCTCGCAATATAACGCCTCCGGAAAAGCAGAATTAGAGTATCTCAAGCAAAACGGCAAAGATGGCAATTTGTTTCTATCGTAGGGTGGGACTTAAGTCCCACTTTCATGGTGGTATACCTTGATAATATGTTGGACTAAAGTCCAACACTACGATAGTATTCGCCCCACAACCACCAATTTGTGGAGATACCCCGCGGGCGAATGCCCGCCGAAATCAGAGCCCCGGTTGAGGGGCGTCATATGGTAGCCCGGTGGTGGAGCCGCTCTGCGGCGAAACCCCGGGGAAACGGGACCAACAAACAGGAACCCCGGTTGAGGGGTGACATAATGCGAGGCTTCAATATGGGGGGGTAAATACATATAAAGCCTCAATTCAAGGCGCAGCATTATGCCACCCCTGCGGGGTTCGTATTTATTTTTGCATATTTCCCGGGGTTTCGCCGCTGGCGCGGCTCCACACCCGGGCTATTCTATGTCGCCCCTCGCCGGGGCTCAAAAAGTCGGCTCGCTAACGCTCACGGGTTCTCCCCGCACCTACCAATTTGCGGGAGGCTCAGTAAGCCTTAGGATGGAAAATTAGTGGCTTGGTTGAGTTTTTAGAGATGCCCAATATACTAAGGACGAGCTTAGTCGTCCTTAGTACCGAGCCTGCTTTGCGCGAGATACCTCCCATTATAGAGGCATGACACTGTAGTCGCCTTCCGGTGCCGGAGGAGCGGCGGGGATGCTTGGTGTGGTTTCATCTACCTCCATGTGTGTAATAGGGCGATAAGGGCTTGTGGTATTCCCCACTGTACCGTAGTAGTGCTTTTGGGTGAGTCTGACTTTAGCACCCACCTTCAGCTTAGAAATAAAGGAGAACACCGCCGCATCCTCTTGCCCCGGGGTGGGGTTTTTGATATCTACCTCTAAAATGCTGCCGGGGAGCATTTTTTCATCTCCGTATTCGGAGTTTTGCTGATAGTCCATATTTTTAAGAACCCGGAAACGTGCAACCCTGGTAGCGTGGTTGCATTTATCGGGGCAGTCTGCGGTCAAGTGGCGGCAGGGGCGCTCCAGCGTGCCGAGGTAGTGCGTTTCTACACTATTGGTTGCCAGTAGTTTGGCGTCTTGAGGCAGGGGGGAGGCATACAGAGCCCCACTTGCAATCAGTACACTGATGGTTTGGAGTATTGTTTTCATAATTGTGTGTTTACATCTGAGTTAAGTCAACAGGGGGGTAAAACCGCGAAAAAAGTCTAAAAAAAGTTTGTTGACACAGAAAAAAAGCTGCATGAATAATTTTGGACGCGACAAAACGGGATTTGTGTAGTACAATACGCGCGCCTGAAAATGAGGGCATAGAACACATTTTTACCGTACATCATGAAATTGAGAATCGCAGTACAGTCAAAGGGTCGCTTAAATGAGGATACAATGGAATTGCTGGCAGAGGCCGGTATAAAAGTGAGCTCCTCGAAGCGCACTTTGTTGGTGGCCGCCCGTAAGTTTCCCATGGAGGTTCTTTACCTGCGCGATGACGATATCCCTGAGACCGTGACGGATGGCGTAGCCGACATCGGCGTGGTTGGGCTCAATGAATATTTGGAGCGCGAGGGCGATGCAGATATTGTGAAGAAGCTCGGCTTTGGCGGTTGCCGTTTGAGCATTGCCATACCTAAGGAGAATGACTACTGTGGGCCGCAGTGGCTGGAGGGGCGTAAAATTGCCACCTCTTACCCCGGTATTTTGCGCAAGTGGCTCAAAGAGCAGGGGGTAAAAGCCCATATTCATGTTATTACCGGCTCTGTGGAGATTGCCACCGGCATTGGGCTGGCAGATGCTATCTTTGATATTGTAAGCAGCGGTGCAACATTGGTGAGCAACAACCTGAAAGAGGTTGAAGTGGTACTGGAGAGTGAGGCCGTGCTCATTGCTAACAAGAATCTGTGCGCGGAGAAAAAAGCCCTCTTGGAGCAACTGATGTTCCGTATGGATGCTGTGATGACCGCCGCAGATAAGCGCTACGTGCTCATGAATGCCCCCAAGGAGTGTGTGGAGCAAATTGTAGCCGTGTTGCCCGGTGTGAAAAGCCCCACGATAATGCCTCTGGCTCAAGAGGGGTGGTGCAGTATTCATACCGTGTTGGATGAGCAGTGCTTTTGGGATATTATCGGCCGCCTCAAGGAGGCCGGGGCTCAAGGTATTTTGGTGTTGCCCATTGAAAAGATGATTCTGTAATCGTAACATAACGAATAACCATGAAGATTGATTTTGAAAAATGCGGCGGGTTGGTGCCTGCCATTATACAAGATGCCGCCACCGGCAAGGTGCTGATGCTGGGCTATATGAATGAGGAGTCTTACGCCCGCACGGTGGAGTCCGGTAAGGTTTGCTTTTTCAGCCGCAGCCGCCAATGCTTGTGGACCAAGGGCGAAACCAGCGGCAATTACCTGGATGTAGTGAGCATTAAAGCAGATTGCGATCATGATACCCTGTTGATTCTGGCTACCCCTCATGGCCCCGTTTGCCATACCGGTACAGATACTTGCTGGGCAGAGGAGAATAAGCCCAATGTCTTGATGTTTTTGACGGAGTTGCAGGATTTCATCAACAAGCGCCATGAGGAAATGCCCGAGGGCTCTTACACGACCTCCTTGTTTAAGGATGGTGTCAACCGCATGGCTCAAAAGGTGGGTGAGGAAGCTCTTGAGGCCTGCATTGAGGCTTGCAACGGCACGAACGAACGCCTGCTCTACGAGGCCTCCGATATGCTCTACCACCTTATTGTGCTGCTTACCTCTAAAGGCTTGCGCATTGAACAAGTGGTGGAGGAGCTTGCGGAACGCCATAAACCGGGTTGGAAAAAACATTGATTTGATAATTTGTTTTTGAGCATAAAAGCGTGCCGCAACATTATTGCCGCAATGGGGCTTTTGGCCTGTGGCTCTTGCACCTTTGTAGACTTGGGGGGCGCGGTAGATAATGTGGGGAGAGAGCTGCCCGTGTGTGCAGAGCTTGCACGCATCGGTAAGCGGCATCAACATGCAACCGTATGGCAAACGGCAGATGGTAAACGATATCTGGAGGTGGATGTTTACTACCTGCCGGCCCGTGCCAAGTGGTTTCACTGCTATATGGTAGGCGGTTGCCCTAAGGAGGCATTTGCTCGTTTTTATCGCCCCTTGTTTCTCGAGCAAAAACCGCAAACCTTTTATGCTGAGATAGAGGGAGATGCCTCCTATACCGTCAAAAGCTTTGTAGCTGCTGCACAGCTTGACCTCTCTCTCGCAAAACGCTCCGTCATTCACCTACCGAACTGTCGTAAGCAAGCTATTGTATGTGCTCACCTGCCGGAGAAACGCAGTGCTCTTAACACAGCTCTGCAGCCCCTGCGCTGGGCTGCAGAGCTGGTGGATGTGCCGCTCTCTTGCATTGCCACCCCCGTTAATTGGCTGATTTTACCCACCGGCTTCTCCCTGTGGGCACTCTAGCTTTTTGCCTCGCCTACAACTGCAAAGCCCCTTTCACCGCTTATTTTTACTAACTCCGTAACCTTTTTGAAGGTGCGTCGCCCCATAGTATAATAGCCTTTTTGTGACTGTGAATTTTAGCAACTCCAATACGTTGTGTATAAACACCTTATGAAAATTGGTGCCATTTTCTGAAAATTACCCCGGAATCCGGCTCGACTCATAACGGGTTGCAGGAAGTTTCAGAAAAGGCTTGTTTTCAGAGTTTTACAAAACGCATTAACATTACCTGTCCACATTCACATTGATGTGATTTTTGACGTGATTTGGAAATAAACGTGTTACTTTGGTGAGCTTGTTCCCAATGTGTAGTAGCAAGTATGAGTGAGACTAAAATTTCTCGACCGAGTTGAACTATTTGCGCATCCAATTTGCGAATTCCTTACGAAGTTTAAAAGGAGTGAAATAGATTCGATATGCAACAGGTACATTTGAATCTTCTATATATCTAGGATAAACAAGCACATATTCTGAATCTAAGATTTTACACCCAAATACTCGACTGTACGCTTTTTTTCCTCCTTCCACCCCAAATTTGAGAGCTTTTTTTTCCACAAGATAATAAGCACGCTCTTTAATTTTAAATAAATGAGTTATGATAAATTTAGCAGAATCTTGTGTATCAAACTCCTTGATTAACATTTCCAATTCTGTATCTTTTTCCGCTACTTCTGTATCTTTTTCCATTACAAGAGTATTAACTGAATTGGGGGCCCCTGCCGTTATCGGGATAGTCGATAATAACAAAAAACAAAAAAAACTCATAACTAGAGCATAGACCAAGAAATATTTATTTCAAGTTTTTTTTGTGACATTTTCGACTCTTTGTGGAGAATCCGCTTGCATGTCATGGGTTTAACGCTTATATATCGTATCGGCTGAATCCAAATCACCACACAGCAATGGTATGCTGTGTGGTGAGAAGATTTATGTACGATTTACGAAATTGATTTGACTTGCCAATTAGAACATTTTTCTACAGCCGGAGCGTGAGAGCAAAAGGCTGTTTGAAAGTCATCCTTTCTTAAAATATTACCGAGTCCCATCAAGGAGGCAGCATCAGCTTCATAATCTGCATATGAGTTTGGTTTTGGTGGGTTTGGTAATTTTGCACCAGGATGATCCAATCCCAACATGTGGCCTATTTCATGGTTCCCTGATATTTGGTTATATTTATTTCCTTCTGCATCCTCATATTCATCTACCTGATTATCTATTCTTGAAAGTTCTCCTCCTATGTTCTTAATGCCAGGACCTCCTAAATCATCAACGTAGCTTCCAAAGTCATTATCATAATGCACTACAATGTTATAATCCGCATTTGTATTAACATACGATAGGTCAAACTTTACTCTTAATCCATTCTTGCATTTTTTACAGCATTTGGACTTAGATACACACCTATATTTATTTTTATAACTATCAAAATAAGTTTCCGCAACATCTTGCATTTTTAATTTCCATCTTTTTATTGATTTTTTTGTCCATTTCCCATTTACATTTTGGTCATTTACAAAGGAAATTTTCCATGTTAATCGTACATTTAATTTACACAAACGCATATCAACTTTATATGACGCTAAACCTAATATGTCAGTTAAATCGATTGGACTATTTTTGCAATAAAGTTTTAGATTTAATTCCTCATTTTCTTCTTCCGGGTCATAGGATAACCACCTTCCGTCATTTGGATTATAATACCTCCAATTATAATACATTAATCCCATTTCTTCATCCCATATCTCGCTACTCCACTGAATCGGCTGAGTAACATTGCCGGAATTGGCGACTTTTCCAAAGGGGGAGTAGTTGTAGGAAGTCGAAACGTAGCCAGTTGTGCCGTATAGCTCACAGATGTTTTTTGTGAGATCCCAGCCATAGGTGTACCATGAACCGTTGATTCTGATTGCCAACGGTCGAGTAGCCGTTTGCTGAGTGGGGTCCCATGTGATAAACCAAAGAACCGGATGGTGACTACGAGTGAGGTCAATGCAAGCAATTTGCAGGTAACCACGGTAAATGTACCGCTGATGGAGCGTTACAGTACCGTTGACTTGGACTCTCTTGAAAGCGCGGCGCCCCATCGAATCGTAGCCTTTTTGTGACTGTGATTTTTAGCAACTCTAAACGCTTGCATATAAACAGCTTGTGAAAATTGACGGCGTTTTCTGAAAATTACCCCGAAATTTGCCATATCTCATAACGGGTTGTAGACAGTTTCGGAAGTTGCTTGTTTTCAGAGTTTTACAAAACACGTTAACATTACATACCAGCATGCTCATTGAGGTGATTTATGACGTGATTT
>JAFQEF010000100.1 GCA_017399165.1 Akkermansia sp. | reverse complement strand
ATACTTCGCACACGTTCTTAGTGAGATCCAGCCCGTAGGTGTACCACGTGCCGTCTTTTTGGATGGCAAGGGGGCGAGTGGCAATAGGTTGGGTGGAATCCCACATAATCAGCCACAAGCAGGGATGATTACTACGGGTGAGGTCGCAACAGGCAATTTGTAAGTAACCTCGGTAAATGTAGCGTTGATGCAGGATTACTTCTCCATTGACGGTTACTTTCTTATAGCTGCGGCGTCCCATACTGGCTCATGTTTAGGAAGTTCTTTTTAAATCAAGCATGTACTGTTTAACCGTGGTTAGTCTATATCTATTTTTTCGTTTAATAAGAACTTTAAAATCTTCTGATATAATATTATTTTCTAATGAAATCTTATACATTTCTAAAGCCGAAAAATCTTGTTTGTCATCATCCTGATACAAGCATAAATCTAATTTTTGCATGTATTTACATTGCTTATTAAATGACTCACTATCGCTAAAGACAAGCTCGAAGGCATTTATGTTGTCACTTGTTAATTTGTTTTTTACAATATTGTATAAGAATAATGAAAAATTATCCCCTGATATTTTCGTTTTCTCGCACTTTAATTTCGATAAAAATCCATGATTCATTATAATTTTACATGTTATTTCGTTGCTTAGATAACCAAAATCAAATACATATATTAGATTGAGATGATTGTTTTTCGTTAATTCTATAAGTCTATACCATCTCATTTCTCTCTTTAAATCGATGTATTTTAAATTTGTTCTTTCAGCTAAATAAAAGGAAATAGGAAAAGTGCATATAAAACAAATCCACAATATGAAATTATAATCAATAATATCCTGCCACGGCATATGAGCAATTATAATACCTAACATAAATAGTATTACTAATTGTATCATTTGAGTACATATTAAAAATACCAAATACATACATTTCAGATTTTATCCTTCGTATAAAGTCTATAATATATTTCTAATGTGGCGATAGATTGGGTGGGATCCCACGTAATCAGCCACAAGCAGGGATGATTACTACGGGTGAGGTCGCAACAGGCAATTTGTAAATAGCCCCCTGTAAATGTAGCGTTGATGCAGAGTTACTTCTCCATTGACGGTTAATTTCTTATAGCTGCGGCGTCCCATGCTGTCGTAGGTTATAAGGTTCGCTTATCCGTAAAATAACAAAGAGAGCACGAAGAGTCAAGTCGCTTTTTTGAATAAATGAAAATCCCCTGCACAGAATGTTCCTGCGCAGGGGATGAGTAGGGTTGGCGGGCTCCCGAGTTATCTGTGAAAATGCCCGTGGGCTTTATACACCGGTTTGTGGTATACGGCATGGTGCTTAACGACCGGTGCCGCATGATACCCACGGTGGTGGTGGACTTTGTGGTGGTGGCAGTGGCAGGCACTCAAGGCTACGAGGCTGACGACGGCGAGGCTGACTTTAACGAGCTTGTTCATTTTCTTGGTTCTTTCTATTGTTAATGTTTATATAAAAGTTAGCGAACAATTAAAAATTACCATAAATAAAGTTAATGTCAAGATAAAAGTTATAAAATTTTAACAAAATGCTAAATTTTTTTTCAAGACGCAGATAAAACTTCACAAAAAGGACGGCATATATTAGAATAATTCCATGCAAGAGCGAGAGGGAGCAGAGATACGCATACGCGGGGCGCGAGAGCACAACCTGAAGAACGTGGATGTGCAGATACCGCTTGGGGGAATCACCGTGGTAACGGGACCCAGTGGCAGCGGTAAGACCTCCTTGGCCATGAGCACCTTGTATGCAGAGGGGCAGCGCCGCTATGTGGAGACCTTCTCGCCCTATGTGCGCCAATTTATGGACCGCATGGACCGGCCGGATGTGGATGCCGTGGAGAACGTGCCGCCTGCCATTGCCTTGGGGCAGCGCAACTCCGTAAAAAACTCCCGCTCCACCGTGGGTACCATGACGGGCATGAATGAGTACCTTAAGCTCATCTACTCTCGCTTGGCAGAGGGGCGGGATGCCGCGGGGCGCGTGGTAAAACCCGCCACCCCACAGGGCGTGGCAGACCGTTTGTTGGCAGAATCTGCAGAGGGGGAGGTTTTGGTGTGCTTTGCCGTGGTGCCGGTGGGTAGCTTTGAGGAAATGGTGCAGGCCTTGCAGGGGCAGGGATATTTGCGGGTATATGCCGGTGGTGAGATTATTCGCTTGGACGCCGCAACTCAAGCGCAGTTGGGAATGGAGCGCTGGTTGGTGGTGCAAGACCGCGTGAAACTGCGTGCAGAGAGCCGCATGCGCTTGATTGAGGCATTGGAGACCGCCCTGCGCTTGGGGCAGGATGTGGTATACACCGCCCTCAAAATCGATTCTGCATGGGGTGAGTTGCAGGAACACCGCAGCGATTGGCACCCGCTGATGGAACCCCGGCCCGAGCTCTTCAGCGGTAACTCCCCATTGGGGGCTTGCCCCGCCTGCAAGGGCTATGGCCGCGCTATCACGTATGATTACAATTTAGGTGTAATCCCCGATAAAAGTATAGAAGACGGCGCGCTCAAGATGATATCCTCTCAAACGCTGTCTGCTTGTTATGGTGATTTTGTGCGGGCAAATAAGCGCGCTAAAGCGGTACGCATGAATGTGCCGTGGTCTCAACTCACTCAAAAAGAGAAAGATTGGGTGTTTTATGGCAATGCGGGGGATGTAGACCCCTGGACCGCCTCCGACCACTACCTGTGGTACGGTTATAAAGGCATATTTGATGATATGGAGAAGCACGCCCATAAAATGACGGTGCGTGTCTTTTTGGCGTATTACCGTGTGTACAGCATTTGCCCGGATTGCGGCGGTGGCCGTCTGCGCCCCGAGGCTTTGGCCTTTACCATAGGCGGGTTGAATGTTCCGCAGGTGCAAGCCTTACCCATGGATGAGCTTTTGCCTTGGTTGGATACGCATGTGTTGCCCCACACGGGGGCGGACCGCTCTTTGCAGCAAGCTGTGCGTGAGTTCCGCAGCCGTGTGGCCTATTTGTGTGAGGTTGGACTGGGGTATATTGCCGCCAACCGCCTTACGCGCTCCTTGTCCGGCGGTGAAATAGAGCGTGTCAGCCTTACCGCATGCCTGGGGGCTGCCCTTACGGAGACTCTTTTTGTGCTGGATGAACCCACCGTGGGCTTGCATGCCCGTGATACTGCCAGATTAATTGCTGCCATGCGCCGCTTGGCGGATCGCGGTAATACCCTGGTGGTGGTAGAGCATGAGGAGGCCGTGATGCGCGCTGCGGATTACTTGGTGGATATGGGCCCCGGCGGTGGTGCTGCGGGTGGGCGGCTTATCTATGCAGGCAACCCCGGTGGTATAGAGGCCGCGCAGGATTCCCTTACCGGGGCGTACCTCAGCCGTGCAAAGTCTATTCCCGTTCCCCGCAAACGCCGTAAAGGTAAGGGTAAAATCAGTATTCGCGGAGCAGAGTGCCACAACCTGCATGATTTTGATGTGGACATACCGCTGGGGGTGTTCAACTGCCTCACCGGGGTGTCCGGCAGTGGTAAAAGCACGCTGGCCTGCCGTGTGTTATATGGGCATGTGCATGCAGATGCCCTTGATGATGAGGATGAAATGCAGGTAAAGAGCATTAGCGGGCTGGATAAGGTGCAAGATGTCGTATTGGTGGACCAAAGCCCCATTGTGCGCACCCCGCGCTCTACCCCCGCCGTGTATATGGGCGTGTTTGAGGATATTCGCGCTCTTTTTGTGGCAGAGCCCGTGGCTCAGGCCAAAGGGCTCAAGCCGGGGTATTTCTCCTTTAACAGCGGCGAGGGTCGTTGCCCGCGCTGTGCCGGCCTGGGGCAGGAGAAGGTGGAGATGCAGTTCTTATCAGACATTTTTGTACCCTGTGCTCTTTGCCACGGCACACGCTATACCCCGCAGGCGCTCACCATTACCTTATTGGGGTACAACATGGCAGAGCTGCTTGCTATGGATGTGTTGAGCGTGCAAAAGCTTTTTGCACGTGAAAAAAATGCCCGCGCCCGCCGCATTGCAGAGCGTTTGCAGATATTGGTGGATGTAGGCTTGGGGCATTTGGGGCTGGGGCAGCCGCTCAATACTTTATCCGGTGGTGAGAACCAGCGCCTTAAGCTGGCTCATATTCTTGCAGATACCCTTACGGCGGCTGCTCCTCAAAAGGGGAATCTACTCATCTTGGATGAACCCGGCACGGGTCTGCATTTCTGTGACTTAGCCGTGTTGTTGCGTGTGTTCGATCGCCTCACGGAGCAGGGGAATACCCTGTTGGTTATTGAGCATAATACGGAGATTATCAAGTGTGCCGACCATGTGATAGATTTGGGGCCGGAGGGCGGCACCGGCGGCGGCCATATTGTGGTGCAGGGCACGCCGGAGCATGTGGCGGCCTGCACCGCCGGGTACACCGGTGGTTTCTTGGCGCAGGCCTTGTATGGGGAGGCTGCTGCCGTGTCTGCTCCCGTGGTGGAGCATGCAGAGGCTGCCATACCTGCCGGGGTCATTGCGCTGCGTGGGGCAAGGCACCATCAGATCAAAAATATAGATGTAGATATACCCCGCAACAAAATGACGGTGGTTACAGGGCTTTCCGGCAGTGGTAAAAGCACCCTGGCGTTCGATATTATTTTTGCAGAAGGGCAAAAGCGTTTCATGGATGTGATGAGCCCGTATGCCCGCCAATTTACCGAGCAAATGGAAACGCCCGATATTGACCGCCTGACAGGCCTGCCACCTACGGTGGCTATTGAGCAGAATCGCTCTCGCGGCGGTAGTAAATCTACCGTGGGTACCGTTACGGAGATTTGGCAATTCCTGCGCCTGTTGTATGCAAAGTTGGGGCAGGCGCATTGCCCGGAGTGCGGCGTGCCTGTGGGCAGGCGCTCTGCAGAGGAGATTCGTGCCCTGGTGATGGAAGAGCTGGAGACCCGCCCCGAGTCCCTCATGCTGGCTGCCCCCGTGGTTCGTAACCGCAAGGGGCATTATGCGGATTTAGCTCGCTGGGCCGCCAAAAAGAAGTACCCTTATTTGTTGGCTGATGGCGTTTTGTGCCGCCCCGATGAGTTCACCCCGTTGGACCGCTACTCTAACCACGATGTCGATATCGTGCTGGCCGATATCTCCGTGCAGGGCAACCGCATTACCATGAACGGTAAAGAATGTGATTTTGCTACCTTGCATGATACCGTGAACCGTGCCATGGAAATGGGGGATGGCTTTTTGCGCCTGCTCAAAGGCAAGGAGCACCGCCTGCTGGGCACACGCCTTACTTGCCCTCAATGCGGGCAAAGTTATGCGGACCCCGAGCCCTCCACCTTCTCCTTTAACTCCCCCCATGGTTGGTGCCCCGCGTGCCTGGGGCACGGCTTTGTGGCCGCGCCTTCCTCCAAAAAGGAGGATGAGCGCCTGAGCGAGCTGGAAAAAGAGCTGCGCTTTGATAGAGAATTGGAAAAAGGCAATGCCAAAGATGCCCCCCGTTGCACCTGCAAGGCGTGTCGCGGACTGCGTTTAAATCCCTTTGCTCTCGCGGTTAAATTGTTCGGCCATAATATAGCGGAGGTTGGTAAGCTTGATGCCGTGAGCGCCATGAACCTGGTGCAGAGCTGGCAGTTCAGCGGCAGAGATGCAGATATTGCGCGTAACGTGGTGGCAGAGATTGTGCCGCGCTTGCGGTTCCTGCAACGCGTGGGGTTGGGCTATTTGTCTATGGATCGTGCCGCCACCACGCTCTCCGGTGGTGAAACGCAGCGCATACGCCTAGCTGCCCAGCTGGGCTCAGAGCTGCGGGGTGTGCTTTACGTGCTGGATGAACCCACCATCGGCCTGCATCCCTGTGATAATGAGCGCTTGCTCAGCACCTTGGATACCCTGCGCAAACGTGGTAATACCCTGTTGGTGGTTGAGCATGATGAAGATACCATGCGCCGTGCGGACAACATTATTGACTTGGGCCCCGGTGCCGGTGTGCGCGGGGGGCAATTGGTGGCACAAGGTGCTTTTGAGCAGGTGATGCAGAACCCTCAATCCGTCACGGGGCAGGCGCTTGCCCACCACCGTAAACACCCCTATTGCGGTAAGTGGCTGCCGCTTAAGGATGTTCTGTGGCTGGAGGTTGCGGGGTGCCGCCTCCATAACCTGAAAAATGTGGATCTGCGTATTCCTCGTGCCCGTTTCACGGTGGTAACGGGGGTGTCCGGTGCCGGTAAAACTTCCCTCATCACCGGAACATTATCCACCGCCGTTACACATGCACTGGGTGGTGCGGTTAGTAGGGAGGAGCGTGCCCTGTGGTCAACGGATAAAGGCCTGGACTCCGTGCGTGCCCTGTATCAAGTGGATCAATCCCCCCTCGGCAAAACGCCGCGCTCCACTCCCGCTACCTACATCGGCATTTTTGATGAAATCCGCAAGCTCTTTGCTCAAAGTGCGGATGCCCGTCGCCTCGGTTTCGATGCCGGTAGATTCTCGTTCAATACCGCTGCCGGGCATTGTGAAACCTGTAAAGGCACCGGCTACCGTAAGCAAGAGATGGATTTTCTGCCCCCTTGTACCGTGCCGTGTGAAACCTGCCGCGGTGCACGTTACAACTCCCGCACCCTGCAAGTGCGCTACAAAGGCAAAACCATTGCAGAGGTGTTGGATATGAACATGGAGGACGCCGCCGTCTTCTTTGAAAATCAGCCTCGCCTGGCGGACCCTCTGCGCTTGCTCTGTGAAACAGGCCTGGGCTATTTAACCTTGGGGCAGGCCAGTAACACGCTCTCCGGTGGTGAGGCGCAGCGCATTAAACTTGTGGCAGAGCTTATTAAGGGCCGCCGTGCTGCGCTGACGGCTATTCGCAAAGGTAAAGCCCTGCCGCAGGATTTGTACCTGATTGAGGAACCCACCATCGGGCTGCACCCTCAGGATGTTCGTCTTTTGGTCGGCGTGCTGCGCCGTTTGGTAGAAATGGGTAACACCGTTGTTGTCATTGAACATAACCTCGAGCTTATCTGTGAGGCCGATTATGTGATAGATGTCGGCCCCGGTGCAGGGGCAAATGGTGGGCTTATTGTAGCGCAGGGTACTGTTAAACAAGTAGCTAAGGCTAAAAACAGTACCACAGCCCCCTTCATCAAGGCGGAGCTGGAGCGTTGATTTTAATAGCCCCGCAGAGGCTAAGGAAGTCAAGTACGAGTATGAATTGCGAAATACGAATTCGGCGCAATCACCCCGATTTGTGGTGTGAGCATCCTGCGCCGTCGCAATAGCTTTGCTTATTTCATATTTTGTATTTCGCATTTCGTACTTCTCTCGGCTTAAGCCCCTGCACGTGGAAAAAACAACCCCGAGCCCGAGGAGCGTAGCGACGAGGCCGACAGATGGGTATAGCGCAGGGCGTGAGCCCGGAGCGGAGCGGGACTCGGGGTTAATACCCCTCGTGGGGATTGTGTCGGCCTCCTAGCGATGCTCGTCGGGCTCTATATTATTTTTGATGTTTTGCAGGGGGCGCGCGCGCACTGCGTGCACGCTTGCCCCCTGCCTATTGGCTGCCGCTCCCACGGGGCTCAATAATTCGGCGGGTATTCGCCCGCAGGGCAATAATTTTTACTGCGCGTTGCTACGCTCCTTGCATGATAGCTCGCAGGGCTCGCATGATAGTTTAACATGATTGCAGGACATGATAGCTCGCCCTTGCGGGCTCACATGATGGGTAAGTTGTGATATAATCTATTTACAATAAATACTTAAAAGTCAGCACTTGCGCCGTTGGCAAGAATATGATATAATGGGGCGCACATGGGTATGTTGACCAACAGTAAACAGTCTCGCATTTTGGAGCTACCGGAGGTAATCACCGGTGTGCTGGCCATGTTGATTGTACTGTGGGAGGCTTTTGTGGCGGGATTTGGTGCGGTAGAGGCGGAGCGAGCCCTGTTTATGGAGGGGTCTCACCTTTTGCTGTGCGGGGTAGTATGGTTTAACACGATAGCGGTTATTATTCATTTTTTCAGCGAGATATGGCGGCATAATAAACCGGTTAGATTTTTGTGGTTACAGCTACTGACAGGTTTGGTTGCCTCATTTGTTTTTTCCGGAGGCATTTTCGGGTTTTTGCCGGATAATTCATTGAGAGCCAGCATGATTCTCAGCTTTTTGCTTGGTACATACGCATGCATTAACATACGCGCTTTAATCAAGGAGAAACAAAAAATCGGGAAAAAGGCTACACACAGTAGGTGGGCACCGGCCGTGGTTTTCTTCTCCGGCATGCTTACGATGGTGATGATAAGCACGCTTATACTTATTACCCCAGGTGCATGCATTGTGCCTATTTCTTTTACGGATGCCTTTTTCACCTGTGCCTCTGCTATATCCATTACCGGGCTGACCAGTGTAGATGTGGGCAGCACCTTCACCCCGCTGGGTAAATTGGTAGTATTGTTTAATATACAGGTTGGGGCAATCGGGGTGATGACATTCTCATACTTCGTGCTGTTGTTGGTGGGTAAAAAGTTGGCGGTGAGGGATCGCCTGGCCATCTCTGCCTTGCTTGATCAACAAGGGGTCAATATTATCCCCGCTCTCATCAAAACGGTTATTTTCATTACTTTTTCCGTAGAAATTATCGGGGCTTGTATATTATACCTACTGTGGCAGGGGGTGCCCGGGGTGCCGCAGGATTTGCTGTGGTTCCGTTCGTTATTTCACGCAATATCAGCATTTTGTAATGCTGGGATAACATTATTCCCCGACAACATGGCAGAGGAGTGTGTGCGGTATAATAAAGCGGTGCAATCTGTCATGATGCTGTTAACCTTGGCGGGTACACTGGGGTTCGGCGTTTATTTGGAGTGTTACACGCGCTTGCGCAACAAGCTGACACGCAAGGCGAATCCGGTGCGCTGGAGCACACACACTTGGTTAGTGATACGCGCCACCATATTTGTGATGCTGTTGGGTACAGTGGGGTTGAGCTTACTCTCTGTGTTGGAGCCCTCTCAACACTCTGCCTCGGCGGATTATAATATATGGGAGAGTATTTGGAATACCATAGGGCGCTCTGCCGGTTTTAATATAACGGATATCAGCAGCTATGGGCCGGTTTATCATATATTTTTGTGTGCGCTCATGTTCATAGGCGGCAACCCGGCCGGCACCGGTGGTGGTGTGTATGCGCCGTTGTTTATCATTTGCCTGCTGGAGGTCATACGCGTGCTGCGCGGGCAGCATGACTTGGAGCTGCACAAGCGCCGCATAGCCCGCAACACAGTAGAGCGCGCCATGGCCACCGTTGTGCTCTCCACGTTCTGGATAGTATGCAGCACCATGGTGCTCATGTTGTTAGAGCCTTCAGTGGCAAACTCATACAACGGCACCATAAAATTACTGTTTTTAGAGGTAAGTGCCTTTACCACAACCGGGTATTCTCTTATTAACCCGGGTGAGCTGACCGTGGCATCCAAGTACTTTTTGTGTGCTAACATGTTGTTCGGTCGTGTTGGCATGTTCACATTCATGCTGATATTCATTAAACAGAAAGAGCCGTCGCCCATACGTTACCCGGAAACCAGGCTACCGCTCTCATAACCCCTTTATACTGCATCATCTCATTATGAAATTCGTAATTATAGGATTAGGCCAATTCGGCAAGGCACTTGCCCTTTACCTTACAGACAACGGCTACGAGGTCACTGTGCTGGAGCGACAGGAAAGTGCAGTGGATGAAATAAAAAACTATGTTGCCGATGCCCGCGTGGGCGATGCCACGGATATACGCGTATTGCAACGCTTGGACCTGGTGGGGGATGACACGCATGTTATTGTTGCCGTGGGTGAGAACTTTATGGAGCGCAGTATTATTATTACTGCACAGCTTAAGGAAATGGGCGTTAAAAACCTGTACGCACGAGCCGTGAATGATTTGCAGGCGCGTGTGTTAAAACTTATCGGCGTAAAAGACTTATTCCGGGTAGAAGATGTGGCCGCCCGCCGCTTGGCGGACCTCTTTATTAATGAGGGGCTCATGCGCTTGCGTAAAATAGATGCCACCCACTCCTTGGCAGAGGTTAAACTGCCGGAGGAATGGATAGGTAAAACGCTGATGGGTGTAGACATGCGCAAACGCCATCAAATCAACCTGTTGACTATACGCCGAGGTAAGATAACGGCAGAGACGGACATAGACGACGTGCTCAACACCCCGGATCAACCCGTTATCGATATGCCGGAGCCATCTTTGGAGTTTAAGGAGGGGGATGTTCTCGTTATCTTTGGTAAGGATGAAAACCTGCAAGAGTTTGTTAAGAAATATGACCTCTGATTCTGCACCCGCGCGGGTTACTCTGCCCGATAAAGTATACGGCGGCTATATTTTTGACTTGGACGGCACTTTGGTGGACAGCATGCCCACCCACCACCGTGCTTGGTTGCATGCCCTGCGTAACAACGGGGCCCCGCTACACGCTTTTTTGTGGGATGAATTTGTGGCTCATGGCGGTATGGCTGCCCCGGATATTGTGGCAGACCTTAACCGCACTTACGGACTCAACATGGACCCCGAGAGTGTTGCCGCTGAAAAACGGGCGAGATACGATTACTTGTTGGAGACGGAGCAATTGCCCATCATCCCCGAGACCGTGCATTTGGTGCGCTCTCTAAAAGAGCGGGGAATACCCTATGCCATTGGTACCGGCAGCGTGCGCCACGGGGCACTCAACACGATGCGCTCTGCCGGCATTGCAGAGTTGTTTGATATCATTGTAACCCCGGACGATGTTCCCCCCGGCCGTGGTAAACCCTGCCCGGATATCTTTTTGCTTGCAGCAGAGAAAATGGGCATCCCCCCCGCAGAATGCGTTGTATTTGAGGATGCCCAACCCGGGTTACAAGCCGCAGCGGCTGCCGGCATGGCCGGTGTTGCGGTTGCGCAAGTAAGACCGCCGGATGCAGAATAACGTTACTCTGCTGCCTTGAAGTTGTAGACAGGCTTGAATATATCCACCACCTCAACGGTAGGTGAGATATGGCTTAAAATCTCGTCCATGCCTTTATAGGCCATGGGGGCTTCATCCAGTGTATCCAAGTTAATGCTGGTAGAGAAAATACCGGACATGGAGGCTCGATACTCATCCAGAGACAGATTTTTGAGAGCCTGTTTACGGCTCATGATACGGCCTGCGCCGTGCGGGGCACTGTAGTTCCAGTCTTCATTACCCTTGCCAACGCCGTAAATACAACCGTCCCTCATGTTGATGGGGATAAGCAGTCTCTCACCATTTTGGGCGGAGATAGCACCCTTGCGCACGATATTGCTCTCATGGTCAATATAGTTGTGCGTGGTATGGAAGGCATGTTGAACATTAAGCCCAAGGTGCTCGATAATGATTTTTGCCATTGTTTCACGGTTTAACAGCGCAAATTGCTGGCAAATTCTCATATCCTCCAGGTAACGCAGCCGTGCCTCACCCTCCAGGTAACACAAATCTTGCGGTATCTCGGGGCGAGCAGCCGCACACTCTGCCCTGAGGGCGTTGATAGCCGTTTGGATTTCACGATGCCGCCCGCTTGCTTTATAATCTGCAATGATGGCGGCCTCCCGTTCTGCGCGGTCTGCCACACCTGCATGAATAGCAATGGCCTCAGACTGGTATGCCTCGCACACTTGGTGGCCCAGGTTTCGGGAGCCGGAGTGAATAATCAGATAATATTGCCCGGAGGAGTCTACATCTACCTCCACAAAGTGATTACCACCCCCCAAAGAACCCAAACTACGGTATAAGCGCGGTACATGGAGCAGTTTGGAGTAGCAATGCAGAGACTCCATTTGCTCGAAGGGGATTAGCGCTTCTTGGTGAACCTCCATACCGGATGGTATATGGCGGTGTATCACGGTATCCAGCATATTAAAGTCCGGTTTCTTGTTACCAAGGGCAACTGTATACATACCGCAGCCTATATCAACGCCTACAATGTTAGGGATAACCTTTTCTCCTAAATCTGCGGTAAAGCCGATAACGCATCCCTTGCCGGCGTGAACATCCGGCATGATACGTACCTTTGACCCCGCAAAGGCAGGTTGTGCCAACAGGCGTGTAATTTGGCGCTGTGCCAATTCCTCTATATTATCCGTGTATATTTTAAGGTTCATGATTAGTGTATATTGATATCTGTTTTCTGTCTCCCGACAGCTGGGGCATGGGGGGTACGGCAAAACTGAGTGGACAGCGTTGTTATACAAAAAGCACGTGCATCAAGTGCTCTTGGCTCGTAAGGTAGCGGACTCTGAGCCTTTTGTCAAGAACTATGCAGCTGCATGACAAAATCTTGAAAAGTGCCTGCGGGTGTCCGCTTTTTCTCGCAAATGCATACAAAATATGTATATAGAAGCTTGAAACACCATGTAGGTGCAAATACATAACAATGAATAATACAAAAGAGAAGTACAGTTGGCTCAAGTCTTTACTTGAGGGGTGGGGCATTAAGGAATGCTGGGCAAAAATTATAGCCGGCATGTTGATAGGGGCTTTGGCGGCTTGTGGCTTGTTGAGCTCCTGCACGGCGGGGTATACACAAAGCGTGCAGGGGGATATTGCCGTGCATGTCTCTATTGTTGAACCGAAACCACACCGTAAATAAACATGTGTAAACGTGTAGAGGGGGAGAAAATACTGCCGTATTTGCTGCGCTACATACAAGAGCAACCCCGCGTGGTTATGGCGTTTATTGCCATGGCTTGCGCTTTGGGTATGTATATGGATATGCGCGCCTTTGTGGATAAACACATGGACACCCTGCAAAATGTTACTGCCGAGCTTAAGGAAATGAATACTCGACTGGAGCATTTGGAGCGTGAGCATGAGTTTGCGCGCTCTGCCGCTAAATAAGCATTGTTACGGTTTGTGTTGAACAGCAGGGGGTATGCCGTGGTATATGCCCCTGCTTTTGTAAATGACGGCTAAACACCCTGTTATGAGGGCAAATGCATAGCGAGTTCACATTGGCAGGTTTGCCCGGAACGTTATAGCGGGGCTATTATTCCTTGGGTGGCATGCTGATAATCAAGGGGGCGATATGTTGCAATTTGCGGAGCAGGGGGATGCCGATACTCAAAATGATGATTTTGAATATAAGGCAGATAGGTGGTATAACGGTTGTTACGCATGCGGCTGAAACGCAAAAGGAAAACAACGGGATCAAGATGCGCAGCCTGAGGGGGGCTGCTGCCATGTTGGGTATATTGAACAACGTAGCGGCAAATAAAATTGTAGAAATGATAAGTGGCGTTTGCCTTTGCTTTGCCAACAAAATTTCATCTGTGAACAAGGTGTATGTTTCACAAATGAGCATAAGGCATGCCATTATTATGGCAAATGAGCATAAGAAACGGGTGATGCTGTTCCCTCTGCGGGCCAATAACACATGGTGACACCAGCAGGTGAGTATGCTCAATAGGGCAACAAATATGTTGAGCAGAAGGTCTGATACTTTGCCGAAGATGATGCCTACATCAACTATCCCGAAAAATAAAATGAGGATAATCTCCGCCACGGCAAACAGTAAAATTAAAGGTAAGAGATACCAAGCCGTTTTGGCGGTGCCTGCAATGAATCTTTTGACGGGCAGAAAGATGAAATACTCAATCTCGTTCATTCCTCAACGCTTGTTTCTTGACTTTTTGCCGGGGCGTAGCCCATGGGGAAACGCGCCTTGCCGCTTATATCCGTAAGAACGCTGCAATCGGTGTAGCCCAATTCTGCCATGAGCTCTGCAGTGATATGCCCTTGGTCGTGCCCCACCTCCAGCATCACCAAGCAGCCTTCTGCCAAATGCGGTAATGCCTCTTTCAGGAATCGGCGTACAATGTCCAAACCATCAGCCCCACCATACAGGGCGGTTGCAGGGTCATGGCTCACCTCGGTGGATACTTGCTCACCATCCGGCACGTAGGGCAAGTTTGCCAGTACTAAATGAAACTCTGTGGGGGGGATGACGGGGTTATCATTTTTGCCCTCCCAAGCCTCAAACAAATCACTGCGGTATGTGCTGACTTTTGCCCCCAGAGCCGCGGCATTTTCCAGCGTGAGGGCAAGTGCTGCGTCCGAGATATCGGCCATGACCACCTGCGGTCGGTATTTAGCTAACTCTAAAGCGAGGGTAATACCGATGATGCCGGAGCCACACCCCATATCCAGCACGCGCATATTTTCTTGCGGCTTAACGGTATGCAGAGCAAGTTCCACCAGCTCCTCGGTTTCCGGGCGGGGGATGAGGGCGCGGGCATCGGTGCGGAACTCACGGCGGTAAAACTCCGTGGTGCCCAGCAGGTGTTGCAAGGGTACACCCTTGCCTCGCTCGCGCAATAGCTCCCGCAGTGGGGCAAGTTGGGCTTCACTCAGAGGGTCATCGTGGTGCAGGTATAGCCAGGTTTTGCTGCAACCCAACACGTGTACCAATAAACTTTGCATGGAGTGGCGCGCGGCATCCACACCGCGAGCCTCCAAATATGCCGTGCCGGAGCTGAGGATCTCTTGTATGGTTTTCATGGTGCGTGTTATTTAAGCTCATCCATACGCTCTTGCATCTCTGCATGTTGCATGTGGGCTATAATATCCTCTAACGCACCGGTGGTAACCACGGTATCCAGGTTGTAGGAGGTATAGCCTATTCTGTGGTCCGTAAGGCGATTTTGCGGGAAATTGTAAGTGCGTATTTTTTCCTCTCGACCACCGGAGCCAATAAGGGCGCGGCGCTGTGCGGAGTAGTTTTGCTGCGCCTCCCGTTGCTTCATTTCAAAGAGGCGGGCTCGTAAAATGCGCATGCCTGTTTCTTTGTTCTTGAGCTGGGAGCGTCCCTCTTCACACCGTACCATGATGCCGGTGGGCAGGTGGAAAATCTGCACGGCGGATTCCGTGCGGTTAACGTGCTGCCCACCCGCACCGCCGGAGCGGCAGGTTTCAATGCGCAGGTCCTCGGGGCGAATCTCTACATCCACCTCCTCTGCCTCGGGCAACACGGCCACGGTGGCGGTGGAGGTGTGAATGCGCCCCTGTGTCTCCGTGGCAGGCACGCGTTGCACGCGGTGCACCCCGCTTTCATATTTAATATAGCGGAACACCTCCTCGCCACTGATGCGAGCCGTCACTTCTCTGAATCCGCCAATGGCATTGGGGCTGGCATCCAGTATCTCGAATTTCCAGCCCCGGCTTTCTGCATAGCGCTGGTACATTCCCAATAAATCTGCGCCGAACAGGGCCGCCTCATCACCACCGGTGCCGGCACGTATTTCGATGATGGCATCGCGGTCTTCCGTCTCATCTCGGGGCAACAGGCTGTATTGCACGTTTTCCTCCAACTTGGCGATGCGGGGCTCCAGCTCTGCCAGCTCTTCTGCGGCCATTTCTGCTAAATCGGCATCGTCGGATGACACTAAGCAGCTCGCCTCATCTCTCTGCTCCCTGGCTTGGCAGAGCTCTGCCCAGGTATTCATCAGGGCTTGGGTGCGGCGGTGCTCGCGCATGATGCTTTCTGCGCGGTTGCGGTCATCAAATAAGGCAGGGTCGGCAATCTCCTGCTCCAATTCTTCCAAGCGTTGGCGGCGTTTTTCTATCAGCGGTGCGTAATCCATTTTGACGGAGACATTGTAATGCCTAATGCTTATTCTATCAAGCCTAATCTGTGCCTGTAACAAAAGCAACCGCCGCTGCATCTGTGTACGCAGCGGCGGCTAAACCTTATATCAGTAATTTTATCGGGCTTTGGCGGCGCGGCGTGCGCGCACACCCGCAGCCAGGGTGTCGAGCATAGAGACGGTGCCCTCCCAGTCCACGCAGGCATCTGTAATGCTTACGCCGTATTGCAGGGCTCCGTTACCATCACACTTTTGGTTGCCGGAGTAGATGTTGCTCTCAATCATCACGGCTCCAATGTGGTCATCCCCTGCGGCGAGCTGCGCTGCAACGGATTCTGCCACCAGGTGCTGGTCTTGCCAACGCTTGTGGCTGTTGCCGTGAGAGCAGTCAATCATGAGGCGATTATTGATTCCGCTTCGCTGCTGAATCTCCCAAGCCTTGGCAACATGCTCTGCTGAGTAATTGGGGCCATCTGCAGAGCCACGCAAGATAACGTGGCAACTGTCGTTACCGCTGGTGGATACAATGGCAGATACACCCTGCTTGGTGACGGAAAGGAAGCAGTGCGGGTGTGCTGCACTCACAATGCCATCCACCGCAACTTGAACACAGCCGGTTGTGCCGTTTTTGAAACCAATGGGCATGGAAAGACCACTGGCCAGCTCACGGTGCACTTGGCTCTCTGTGGTGCGGGCTCCGATGGCACCCCAGGCAATCAGGTCACTAATGTACTGGGGGGTAATAACATCCAAAAACTCGGTAGCAGCGGGCACGCCCATTTCTGCCAAGCGTAACAAGAGCCCACGGCTCATGCGCAGCCCGCTGTTAATGTTGTAGCTGCCGTCCATAAACGGGTCGTTGATAAGCCCTTTCCAGCCCACGGTTGTGCGCGGTTTCTCAAAGTAAACACGCATGATAAGCAGCAAGTCTTCTGCATACTTTTTGCGTGCTTCAACCAATCTGCCGGCGTAGTCTATGGCTGCCACGGTGTCATGTATGGAGCACGGCCCCACCATTACCGCCAGACGGTCATCTTCCTTTTTCAGAATGCGCTGAAATTCCTCTCGCGCATCATATACTACTTTACCGACCTCATGACTGGCAGGAAAATCCTGCATCAGAATAGCGGGGGATATCAACGGACGTATGTCCGTGATGCGTACGTCGTCTGTTATGAACGGGTTCATCTAATTAATCATCTGTTTTCTTCCAAGAGTATACGTTGTCAGATATAGACTCTTGCTCTTCCTCGGTGTAATCCGGGTATCTGAGGGGTGTTTCCTCTTCGTCCTTATCCTTCTTTTTGTCTTTCTTGGTGGATTTTTTCTTGTTTGTCTTGCTTGTCTTGGCGCGGGGCTGGTCTACATCATGGTGTTTACCGGCGCGGTCCGTACCGGTGCTGTAAGCAATGCACCATTGGTTGCGCAGTACGGTGTTGGTGAAGGGGTCTGTCAAAGAGCCCTCGGCATCCGGCAGCATGAAGATGTAATAGGGCTCGCCCCACGGGTCGTAAAGGCCTGCGGTTTCGCCCTCTTCATACAAACCGCCCATTTTGTCTTCAACCGTGTCTGCCTTGATGTAGGGCTTGTTGGTGTTTGCCACCTCTTTACCGACCTCTGTATTGAACATGATGTGCGTAAAGTCTGCATCGTTCTCACCATCTGTGGTCAGCACGATAATTTGGGCGTTTTCATCCACCTTGTCCCAGTTGATGGGTAGGTCTCCGTTGTCATCCTTGAAACCTTGCACACCGCTTACAATATCCTTACAAACCTTGTTGGCTGCGGTAATATTGCTGTTTTCAATCATCGAGGTGATGATGGGATAGGAAACACCGGCCAATGCTGCCATAATGGCAATGACCACGAGGAGTTCTACCAAGGTGAACCCTTTTTTAAGTTGATGGGAGAAAGTCATTTTCATACACACTCAGTCTACCATAAACAGAGGGCAGCTTGCAAGTAAAATCAGCGTTTCTTGCGTAATAATCCGTATTTAGGGGAGAAGATGTAAGCCGATAGAAAGATGCAGCCCAGCACCACGATGATGGTGGCACCCAAGTGCCACCCCAAGGGGTATGATAGAAAAAATGCCAGCACGGAGCCGACACCGCCGATGAGCCCACCACCCCAGAACATAAGGGATGCTCGGTTGGTGAGCAGGTACATAGTGGCAGCGGGGGCTACCAACAAGCCCAGTGTTAAAAAGGCCCCTACCGCTTGCAGGGAGGATACCAACACCAGAATAATCAGTGCAAATATGCCGTAGCTGAAGGCGCGTGTGGGAATCCCCATGGCGGCGGCGGCCTTTGCATCAAATAAGTAGATAAGCAAAGGGCGGTGCAGGGCTGTGATACCCAACACGGCCATGGCACTGATGCCGTAGGCTATCCATAAATCTGAGTTACCCATGCTCATGATACTGCCGAACAACCAATCATCCACCTTTTGTTGTAATCCTAAGCGCACCAAAATGATATAACCGATGGCAAAGCCCGTGGTGTGAATGATGGAGAGCGCCGTGTCGTGATCCACCTTGGAGGTGCGGGATACAAAGAGTGAGCCCAGCCCTACCATCAACCCTGCTATAACGGCCCCTATCAAAATGCTCATTTGCATCAGCCCGAACAACAGTATTGCCAATGCAATGCCCGGCAGCAGGGCGCAGGAGATAGTGCCGATTTGCAGTGAAGAGCGTTTGAGCACCACCAGCGCACTCACAAAACCGTTGGCAAACCCTATGACGGCGCATGCCCACAGGCTGCGCTGGGCTATGGGTTCCCCTAAAAATTGCAGAAACTCGTTCATTTTGTGGTGGTGATTTGTTGTTTACCGAACGCCGTCAATAAGTTTTGCGGGGTGAGTACCTCTTTTGTGGTGCCGAACGCTATGCCATGTCGCTTCAGTAACAAGCTGTGGCTGAAAATGTGAGGGGCACTGTTGAGGTCGTGGTGAGAGGCAATAATGAGTCTCCCCTCGTTTGCGAGGGATTGCAGTAAGGCCCCCAAGGCCTCCATGCCGGGTACATCCAGCCCGGTAAAGGGCTCATCCAGCAAGAGTATGTGTGCCTCCTGAGCCAAGGCACGGGCCAAAAAGGCGCGTTGTTGCTGCCCGCCGGATAACTCCCCGATTTGCCTTTTTTGCAAATCCGTTAATTGCAAGGCCTCCAGTGCTTTATCCACAATCTCACGGTCGTGCTTGTTTGGGGTGCGCCAAAGCCCCAAGGCGGGGTAACGCCCCATTTCCACCAGCTCTCTTACGGTGATGGGAAACTTCCAATCCACCTCCGAGCGTTGCGGCATGTAGGCGATTTCGTGGCGCGTGTCATGCAGGGGCTTGCCGTTCCATAGTATCTGCCCCTGTGTCGGTTTTTGCAGCCCGGCTAATAGGTTGATGAGGGTGGATTTACCCGCGCCGTTGGGGCCTATGAGTGCTAATGTATGCCCGCAGTGCAGGGAAAAGCAGATATCCTCTAAAGCCGTCACCTCGCCGTAGTGAGCAGATACGTGCTGCACGGCCAGCTCATGCCCGCCGTGGTGGTGGTGACTGTGGTCGTTACCCCAGCATATATGCTCGTGTTCGCTTACCATGTGAAGATGAAAAGGTCATGCAACAGGGTGCCGTCTGCGCCGGTCCAATGCGTGCAGGTTCGGGCTTCCTTTTGTGCGGGTTCCAGGGTGATGCTTACGGCGTTTTCCGGGCTGTTTTCCGGCCATTGAATCTCTGCCTCCAGTTCTAAATGCTGTGTGCTCGGCAGGTTAAGCTTTGTTTCCCACAAGGAGGTTGTGCCTGCCGGCATGCTTGCAAGGTCTTGCCCTTCAAAACGCAATATGCAGCTTGTGGGGGTGCCTGTGAATTGAACGCGTACAAATGTTTTATCCGTAGTGGGTGTTTCCTGCATGGGGTGGGGCACTGCTTGGCGTCCGGGTGTTTCTTGGGTGAGGTACAGCAGTGGCACCCCGGCCAGTAATACGCCGAGCAAGGTCAGGCAGAATGTGAGCCCCGGTCTCATTTATTTGAGGTGTTTGCTGATGGTGTCGACGTTGTGCAGGAAAAGCTTTTCATAACTTTGTTGCCCCGGGAAAATGCCATCCAGCACCAAGGGGGCGGTCGGCACACCTAATTGCTCTGCAATTACCTCCAGTATTTTCGGGGAAGCACCCACCTCCGTGAAAATGCAGCGTACATCTTTACTGCGTAAATCTGTCAGCAGGTGAGCCAGTGTGGCTGTGTCTCCCTCGCTCTCTTTAGAGATACCGTGTATGGTGATGGGGGTAAAGTTAAACTCTTTGCAAAAATGGCAAAGTGCAGCATGCCCCGTTACCAGATAACGGCGGTTTTGCGGTATGCGGCTGAACTGTAAGCGCGCTTTGCGGGTGAGGGTATCCATGCTTGCTGCATATTTTTTTTGAGCTGCTGCAAATTGGGCACTTTTGGCGGGGGCAGCTTGCTCCAGATACGCCAGCAGGGTGCGTGATGCGCGCTTCATGTTCTCCGGCGTGTTCCACCAGTGCGGGTCCGGGCGGCGGGAGTTCGGCAGGTACACGTTAGGTATATCTCTTCCCAACCCTACAATGATGGTCTCGGAGCGCATGGATTGCGCTAACTCTGCCAAGTAGGGTTCTATGCCTTTACCGCAGGCCAACAGCATATCGGCATCTGCTGCGGCTGCCAGTTGCTTGCTGCCGGGGGCAAAGCTGTGCAGGTCTCCGTTCTCGGGAAACAGGTCTACCACCTCCACGGCATCCCCGCCGATGTTGCGTGCCATTTCGCTGAGCAACGGGTGCAGGCTCGCTATCTTGAGCTCTGCCGCCTGTGCCATACCCAGCCCGAACAACATCAGCACCATACACCATATTGTTTTCATGCCCCCATTCTAGGCTGCTCGTGCGTGCGCGTCAATTCCGTATTGCGACAGTATGATTTTATGCCATTGCCATCTCGCAGGATAAGGCGTCTCTATTGCACATGTTTACCGGATGTATGGCTTGATAATTGTTCCAACACGTATGTCTCTATTCTGCCGTTTCCCATATCCAAGTGTCTTCACTAAAAGGAATGGGGGCAGTTTGCTCGTTTGCATAGCGACTTTTGCGTGCAGATATTGTGTCGGGTATCAGATTGTGCGTACGAAAGAGGGGTAACTCGGCCTTCTTTTCGTCAACCCCTTGTTCTTCAATATATAGTACGTAGCCGAACTGATTGCTGTCTGCGGATACGACGGCAACTTCCAAATGAAGGGCGAGACCAATGAGATGCCATGGTAATACAATCCAAGTTTGTTACGTTGCATGTTTGAATTTCTTGAACATCTTTGCCTTTAGTTTGGTATAAGCAAACACCACAAGCCGGCAATTCGGATACGTCCGGAACAGGCGGCTCCCAGATACCTCAGTACCGAATCTTTACTGATGAATACCGCTATGATTCCGGCTATGAAAAAAGCAGGCAGCAGACACAGGATGACATGCTCCTGCGCATACCATTTTGCCAGATCCAGCGTAGCAAGTATCGAGGTCCGGAATGCCTGATGATTCAAGGGAAGAAAAAAGATGGCAGTATAGATGATAAGCATACACAACAATGATTTTAGTTCTGATTTGTTTTTCATGTGTCAAATGATGAGTTCAGTAATTGTGCCGTTGACTGCAATCGCCGAGGTGTTGAATATACCGGCTTCCGCTATCTCTAGCGGATTCGATATTTTCTCTATTTCGAATCTCCCCGGCAGCGTGCGTACAGCCTCTTCTGTATTACTGACTAAGGTTGTGCAACGCGTACACTCCGGACCATAGATTGTGATGTGTGTTGTTTTCATTGTTTGTGTAGTGTGTATATTTGGGCAAATCTAAAAACGTAAGCGTAAAAAGCCTTGTTTGAGTGATTTTTTCATCAGTCGACAAGACAATTCAAGACCGTAGAAAGACAGGGAATAGCCAAGCGGTAATAGATGTTCTTTCCCCTTTGTTCGGCTGTGACCACCCCGGCATTTTTCAGTATATTGAGATGGCTGGAAATCGTGGATAAATCGCGCTCCGTCCCCTTGTGTAATTCGCAGACACAACGCTCTCCCTCCAACAGCATTCTGACGATATGCAAGCGGACCGGGTGACCGAGCGCCTTAAAAACCGCAGCTGCAGCATCGTGCGACAAACTTATTTTTTCCGTATTCTGGCAGTTACAATCCATGGGTGTCTTACGGTAGGTGTTTTGCTAAGTTCTCGATTTCTGCGCGTATTTCATCGCGCACGCGTCGGTATATGTTCAGAGCCTCCGCATCAGGCAACCCAATTGCCAATGCAGGCGGGTCATCAAAAGGAAGGTGAATACGTTTTTCCCCGGGATAATAGGGGCAAGCTGTAGCGGCTCGGTCACAGACCGTCACGACCAAGTCCCATTGAATTCCTTCCGGCAGCTCGTCAACCTTTTTAGAATAATGTTCGCTCATGTCAATTCCGACCTCGGACATAACGGTGAGCATGTGCGGATTCAAGCCTTGTTTTTCTATCCCGGCAGAAGCCGACTTCCAGCCATCGGGGAAAAGACTCCGCCCCCAGGCCTCAGCCATCTGGCTGCGGCAGGAATTACCCGTGCATAGAAATAAAACAGAGCTCATGACAAGCGTTATAATGAGGATATTTGGATAAATGTCAATATGTTTTTGTGTGCATGGAACTAAATTCTCCAATTGTTCCCACGGTATTTAGCACAAAAGGTGCGTAAAAAAAAGGTGGTGTCTTGCGAGCCATTGCCGTATAGGCACATAAGCTGCGCAAGACATCGCCTGCATTGCTGCATGACCGGTGCAGATGCAGCAATTAGTTATTAAACTGATGTTTAAGTGATTCCGAGCCAAAGAAATTTGCCTCGATAAGGCGCAGACTCTGTTCTTTAAGGGCAGTCGGGGCTACACCTGCTTTTTCTACCGCTGCGGCGAGCTCTTGCGGGGATACATAAGCCAAAATAGTATTGAGGGCATCCATACGTAACTCCAACTCCTTTAGGGGGGCCACGGCGGCATCTGCGCTGGCTTTATCCACAACAGAGCTGTAAATACGCACCTGTTGGGCAAGGCTTTCGGCATATTCTCGGGCACATTCGGCTTTTTGCTCGGGTGTGTATTGGTGCATCTCTTGCGGGTGCGGCTCGTTAACATAGCCGGGTTGTACCGGTGTGGTGGGTGTTAGCTCCGGCTGCTGGGGGTGCTGTTGGTCTGCGTGGGCAGTTTGCTGCGTTAAAAGCAACTGCGTTGCGTCAAACCACATCTGCACTCGGTAAGCCTTGCCGTCTCTTGGCACCAACAGTGTAAAAAGCCCATAGGCGCGCCCATCCTCAGTTTTTTCCAGTTTGCGGTCTTCAATCTCTGCTTCGGGTATAGCCCCGATAATGGCATCTATGGCAGAGAGTTTGGAGGGGTCCGTGCTCAGCACCCAAGCCGTCTCTACCGAAAGTCCGGGGCCGCCGGCCAGGCAAACGTCCCCCACGGCGGGGTTCTGCATTAATTCTTTGCTCAAGGTATTAAGGAGCTCGGCAGAGGCCGCCTCCTTAGGCATAGCGGCAGAAGGCTCGCGCCCCAAGGCGGTGGCCAAGGCTGTGGAGCCATAAAAACTGTTTGCAATAATGCGGTCATAAATACCATCCAGACGCTCCGGTGTCATACCGGAGGCATCCAACAATGGGGCAATGGTTTCTTCCGGCACATATTGCACGGCAATCGTGCAATCCTGCAAATAAGCCATGCGTTGGGCTACTTCATCTGCGGCGGCATCCGCTGTGGCTTTATCAGTAATAGACTCCAACAGCTCGTATGCAGAGCAAAGCGCTTCCACAAAGCTTGCCACGATATTATCCGCAGCAGGCTGCTGCACCTCCTTGGAGCCTGTTGAATCTGCCCCCATGCAAAGAGGAGCAGCCAAAATTGATGTAGCTATTATGTATCTCATCGTATATATAATATTGGAAAATTCTAATTAGTGATGATATTTATTTAACTGGACACAGAATAGCAATTTTTTGAGCCCGATGCAACTATTTTTTTGTTATATCCTTCTTTGGGGGCGTCAACTTATCAACCATACTCTCGATATTTTGACCGTCCTGCTTTTTTCGCTTGAGTAACACGGAGTATATGTTATGATGAAATATACGCGTGGGTATAATTAAAAAATAAAAACTAAATTTGGGTTTGTGGTTGCATAAATCGTTGATTTGTAGTATAATAAGTGTGCAAAAAAACAACAACAAAACACTCATTATGCAACCACACGACCAGTTTGCCAGAATTT
>JAFQEF010000099.1 GCA_017399165.1 Akkermansia sp. | reverse complement strand
TTGGTAGTTGTGGGGGGAATACTATCGGAGTGTTGGACTTTAGTCCAACATTTATTATAAAGGCCTGCCACCAATAAAAAGTGGGACTTAAGTCCCACCCTACGATATAAACAAATTGCCATTTGGCGAGTTTTTCGAGGTTCTCATCTCGTACTTAAGCTCATTTTTCCTCATCCTCGTGGTGGGCCACGGTGTCAATGAGCGGGCGGTATGAGGGCAGACGCCAGTTGTGGTAAACGGCAGCCATGCGTAGTACGAATACCACGGCCGTGCAGGCAATGTAGGCCATGCCATACGGCAAATCAAAGTGCATCAGCAATACAAAAAGAGCACTGCCCGCAAAGGAGGCCGTGGCGTAGATTTCCCCGGGGCGAAAAACATACGGCACGTTGCCGGTGAGCACATCTCTGAGGGCACCGCCGGCCACACCGGTGCATACCCCCATGGCAATGCAAATGGCGGGGTTACACCCTATCCAATAAGCCTTGGCCGTGCCCAGCAGGGTGAAGAAGGCCATGGCAAAGGCATCCGCCACGCGAATAGTACCCACGGGCGGTTTTATAAAGCGCGTAATGAAGAAAACAGCCAATGAGGTAATGATGGCTTGGTAAAAGAAGTCGATATCCCCGCCGGTCATCCAAAAAACGGTAACAGGCTCACCATTGGGGCGGGTCATGCCGGAGAGCAGAATATCCCTCACCGTGCCGCCGCCAAGGGCTGCCACGCTACCGCAGGCAATAATGCCGAACATATCCATACGCACGCGGCTGGAGGCCGAGGCACCTGCCAATGCACCCACTACCGTGCCGAAGGTGCAGCATAAATAAAAAAGGAGGTGCTCGTCGAAACTTTTCACCTCCTGCAAGCTGTTGGCTATGCTTATCATTTCATTTTCATTAAACCCATAACCATAAGAAAAGCCAGCCCACACAATATGAGCGGCCAGGCATAAATAAATATCACTGCGACAAACACCAGCAGAGAGAGCAATATGAGCCCCAGCAACAGCAATGTGCGGGGGGAGGCGGAACGCAGCATGCGGCGCCAAGGCCCGGCCTCCGCCTCCTTGCGTCGCTCCTCATTCAGGTTGACAGAGGAGAACGGACGCCATGTTTGAGAATCCTCCGCGCGCACCCAAGTGGCATCATTAATTCTGCCCTCCGCACGCAGGTAGAGAAGCTCTTGCCCCGATACGGGGCCGAGCTTTTCACCGTCTGCGTCGTAGTAAAACTTGCGGGCCACAGTTAAATGACGGGGTGAGGATTATGCATGGATGGCACGCCCTTGGGAGGCCAGCACGGCTTCATGAATTGCCTCTGAGAGGGTGGGGTGGGCGTAGATCATGGCGTTGAGGTCCTCCAGTGTCAGCTCGCTGCTCATGGCAAGCTCGGGGTGGGCAATCATCTCTGTAGCGCACTCGCCGACCATGTGAGCCCCCAAGAGCTCGCCGTGCTCCTTACCGAAGATGAGTTTCACGAAGCCCTCCGTCTCGCCGGAGGCCACAGCCTTGCCGATGGCTTGGAAGGCGAACTTACCGACGGTGTACTCCACGCCTGCCTCCTTGAGCTCGCGCTCGCGCTTGCCCACGCTGGCCACCTGCGGGTGGCAATAGGTGCAGCCGGGCACCAAAGTGGCTTGCTGCGGGGTGTGGCCGGGCTCAAACATGCCCTCCACAGCCTGCTCTGCCTCAAAGCTGGCGGTGTGGGCCAGCATGATGCCGCCAATGCAGTCGCCCACGGCATACACACCGGGCAGGTTGGTGGCATAGCGCTCGTTCACCTTAATGAAGCCGCGCTCGGTGAGCTCCAGCCCCTCTGCTTGGGGTACAACGGGCACCACGCCGATGGATACCAGGCATACATCTGCCGTAATCTCTTGCTGCTTGCCGTTTTTTGCGGTAACAAGGGCGGTTACGCTGTCGCCGTGGTCTGTAAGGCTCTCTACCTTGGCCCCGGCCATGCAGGTGATACCCTGCTTTTTGAAGGATCGCTCCACGGCGGTGCAAACATCGTTGTCCTCATTGGGAAGAATGCGCGGCAGAGCCTCAATAAGGGTCACTTTGGTACCAAAGCTGTGGTATACGTAGGAGAGCTCTGTGCCGATGGCGCCGGAGCCGATAACAATCATGCTCTCGGGGCGTTTCTCCATCACCAAGGCATCTTTACTGCCGATGATGGTCTTGCCGTTGAAGGGGAACACGGGTACCTCGCGGGTGCGGGCACCGGTGGCAATGAGAATGTTGTCGCCCTCAAGCTCGCTCACGGTGCCGTCCTCTGCCGTTACTTGCACCTTGCCGGGGGCAGTAATAGCAGCCGTGCCGGTGACGGAGCTGATTTTGTTCTTTTTGAAAAGGAAGGCAATACCGTTGGAAAGACGCTCGCTGATAGCGCGGGAGCGGGCAATCACGGCGGCCCAATCTACGCTGACATCGCCGCAGGAGATGCCGAACTCTGCCGCATGCTTGGCCATGGTGTTGTACACCTCTGCATTCTTGAGCAGAGCCTTGGTGGGTATGCAGCCCCAGTTGAGGCATGTGCCGCCTACGCGCTCTTTTTCAACGCATACAACGCTTTTGCCGAGCTGTGCAGCCCGAATGGCACCTACATAACCGGCCGGGCCCCCGCCAATGACTATCAAATCGTATTTCATGCCCGTATCATAGCGCATTATCCTGCCCTTGGCAACCCGTAAATTTACCCCTTTCCGCCTGCATTTTGTCATGCAGGTAGTACAGTGCTAAAAAAATCGCAAATCAGCTTGTTTTGTCATTTTCAGGCTTGTAATACGCAGGTAAGAAAATTTTCTACTTGATTGAGAGTATGGTAGAGGTTATAATGAGAGCGTGAACGGAAATGACATGAAGGAGGCGGGTATACGGGCGTACCGAGCCATGGAAATGGCGCGTGCGTTTGATACAAAGTTATCCGCGCTCTACAAAGCCGGCAAGATGTACGGTGGCGTGTTTCTGGGGCGAGGCCATGAGGCCATCGCCGCATGTGAGGCTGTTTTTTTGACAAAGGGGGTGGATGTATATAACCCCTTTATCCGTGAGCAGGCCGGGCGTTGCGCGTGGGGCTACAGCGTGCTGGAGAGCGCGCGCAGCTACCTGGGCAGTGCAGAGGGCTGCATGCGCGGGCGAGACGGCAATATCCACTGGGGCGTGCCGGCAGATGGCAACCCCGCGCCCATATCTCACTTGGGTGCCATGGTATCCGTTGTGGCGGGCATGTTGCTTGCTAAACGCATGCAGGGTATTCAAGGTGCCGTGGGCGTGCTGAACTTGGGAGATGGCACTACCTCCGTAGGGGCCACGCACGAGGGTTGCAACATGGTGGCGGTGGAGAAATTGCCCGTGGTCATTGTTGTTACCAATAATCAATTTGCTTATTCTACGCCCAACGAGCGTGAGTTTGCCTGTGCAAGTTTGGCAGACCGCGGGCGGGGCTACGGCTTTACCACGCATGAGTGCGATGGCACAAACTTTATGCAAACGCTGGCAACCATGCAAAAGGCCGTGGCGGCTGCCCGTGCAGGGCAGGGCCCGCAGTGGGTGGTGGCAGAAACCCTGCGCATGTGCGGCCATGGTGAGCATGATGATGCCTCTTACATACCCGCAGAGCTCAAGGCTGCCTTTGCGGACCGCGACCCGCTGGCCGTGGCTCGCCGCCAAGTGCAGGAGCAAGGCTGGCTCACTGCAGAAGACGTTGCTGCCGTGCAGACAGAGTGTGTAGATGAGGTGCAGCGCTGCATGGCGCAGGCTCAAAAAGAGCCCACCCCCGTGCCGGCAGAGACGGACTGGAGCGCCGTCTCTTGGAAACCCTCTCGATATTAACCCGCTTATCCCACTGATACCACAATGAGTGTTACCTACATAGATGCCATACACCAAGCCATGGCAGAGTTGCTGGAGGAAGACGAGCGCGTGTTCCTTTACGGTGAGGATATTGCAGGCAGTTTCGGCGGCGCTTTCAAGGCCACCAAAGGGTTGGCGGACCGCTTCCCCGGGCGCGTGCTCAACGCCCCCATTGCAGAGGATGCCATCATGGGCACCGCCATCGGCGCTGCCATTGGCGGCATGAAACCCATTGTCGAGATGCAGTTTGCGGATTTCGGCATTCTGGCCCTCAATCAAATGTGCAACAACGCCGCGGCCCATTATTTCCGCACCGGCATGCCTCTTAACATCACCCTGCGCATGCCCTGCGGCGGTACACCGGGTGGCGGACCCTACCACAGCCAGATGGTGGAGGCCCTCTTTGCGCACTTCCCCGGTGTGCACGTGTTTACCCCCGCCACCGTGGCAGATGCCTACTACATGCTCAAGCAGGCCGTGCAAATACCGGACCCCGTGGTGTTCTTGGAGCACAAGTACCTGTACCGCTGGCTCAAGGCGGATACTTGGGTGGATGCCGACCCGCTGCCCATTGGCCGTGCCCGCATTGTGCGCCCCGGCAGACACGCCACTGTGGTGACGTACTCCGCCATGGTGCCCGAGACCCTCAAGGCGGCGGAGGAGTTGTCCGCCACCAGCGGTTACCACATAGAGGTGGTGGATTTGCGCACTGTTAAACCCATTGATACGGACACCATACTGGCATCCGTAGCCCGCACGGGCAGGTTGCTGGTGGTGAGCGAGGATTTCCCTTGGGGGGGTGTGGCGGCAGAGGTTGTGGCACGCGTGGCAAGTGAGGGGCTGCACCTGTTGGATGCCCCGCCGCTGCGCCTGAGCTCCCGTGATTGTCCCATACCGTATCACCCGGATTTATGGAAAGCGCACCGCCCGCACAGCGAGGACATTGCAGCAGCTGTCAGATATCTTATAACACTTTAACAAAAATCTTTTAGCGTACAATCATGCCGTCAGTACCCATACTCATGCCCCAGTTGGGCGAATCCATTGCAGAGGCCTCCATCATGCTGTTGTTGGTGAAGCCCGGCGACACCGTGCAGGAAGACCAGGAGGTGTTTGAGGTAGAAACCAATAAGGCTGTAATGGCCGTTACCGTTTCATGCGGTGGTGTTGTCAAAAGCATCTCCGTGTGCGAGGGCGAAACCGTGCCCGTGGGAGCGGTAATGGGTATTATTGAAGCCACGCAAGAGGAGGTGGAGCGCACCGGTGCCACTACCATGGATGCCGCTGCCGTGGCGGCTGCAACCGCCCCCGCTGTGCCCACCGGCCCCGTTGCTATGGATGGCGCTCACTTCCGCACCGAGGGTGAATACCGAGAGGGCTCTGCCACCGCCCCCATGGAGACCGGCGGCCGCGGTTTGCCCGTGCCGGCCCGTATTCGCGGGGCTCACTACTTGTCCCCGCGCGTGAAAGCTCGCATGGATGAGCTGAGTATTACAGAGGCCGACCTGGCGTATGTGATAGGCACGGGGGCCAACGGGCGTATCACCATTGAGGATTTCGAGAACTTCATCAGCTATGTGGACGGCTGGCCGTCTCGCCCGGCATCCCCCATGCGCCGCAGCGTGGCGGGCAGCATGCAGCGCACGTGGCGCCGCCCCATTGCCAGTGCAGGGCGCCCCATTTACATGGCCCCCATTATCCTGCACCGCCGCAATCACCCCCGCAAGCCCGGTGTTACACTTTACTTCCTGCGTGCGTTAGCCTTGGCATTGGCAGAGGCCCCCGAGTGCGCCGGCTACATGGTGGGCGGGCGT
This sequence comes from Akkermansia sp., assembly GCA_017399165.1. Lineage (GTDB taxonomy): Bacteria > Verrucomicrobiota > Verrucomicrobiia > Verrucomicrobiales > Akkermansiaceae > Akkermansia. The sequence goes on along the minus strand of JAFQEF010000099.1, from coordinate 3,624 downwards.
ATTCTGACCCCGCGTAACATCGATTTGGGAGTGGCCGTGCAGGTGGCAGACGGCGTGATGGTGCCGGTGATGCGCCGCGTGAATGAGTACACGCTTGATGAGCTGGTGGATGAGTACAACAAGGTGGTAAAGCAGGCGCGAGACCGCAAGCTTGACCCCGCCTATGTGGGCGGCGGTATTGCCACGGTATCCAACTTCGGCGGGTTCGGGCTCACCTTTGCCTCCCCCATGCCCTTGCCCAGTGAAAGCTTGATATTGGGCGTGGGAGCCGTGCGTAAAACCCCCGTGTGGAGCGATGAGGTAGAGTGCTTTATACCCGTGGAGCAGGCAGAGATTGTGGCATCGTTTGACCACCGCGTGGTGGATGGCGGCGATATCGGCCGCCTGATGCAGCGTGTCGCCTGGTTCCTGGAACACCCCGAACTCCTTTAATTGACCATGCAACCATTAGACCCCCAGCAGCATGTAATCGGCATACTCGCCGGCGCCGGTGAATACCCCCGCCTTATGGTGGAGGGCGCAAAACGCGCGGGTATGCGTGTGGTGGTGGCAGGGTTTAAGGGAGCCGTGGGTAAGGATATTCCGCCCCTGTGTGATGCCTTTGCCAAGTTCAGGGTAGGGGCTGTGGATGGGCCGAGAGAGTTTTTTAAAGCCAATGGTGTTACCCACGTGGTCATGACGGGGCAAATCAAGCCCGCCTGCATTTACACCATGTGGCCGGATGCCACGGCACGCCGCCTGCTGGCGCAGCTGGACCGCCGCAATGCGCACACCATTTTCGGTGCCGTGTGTGATTATGTTGCAGAGCACGGCATGCAAATGCTGCCCTCTACCGCTTTTATGGATGAGGTGTTGCCCGCAGAGGGGCATTTGGCAGGCCCCGCCCCCACGGAGCAACAATTGCAGGAGGCTCGCTACGGCATGCAGTTGGCACGTGAAATTGCCCGTTTGGACATTGGGCAGAGCCTCATGGTGCGTGGGGATACCGTCACCTGTGTAGAGGCCTTTAAAGGCACCAACGAGTGTATCAAAAACGGTGGCGGCATGCCCAATGCCCCCGTTACCCTGTGCAAAGTGACCAAACCCGGGCATGACATGCGCTTTGATGTGCCCTGCCTGGGGCTGCGCACCATTCAACACTGTGTGCGCCACCATGTGCGCCATATTGTGTTTGAGGCCCACCGCACCATCCTTTTCCAAAAACAAGCGGTGATAGACCTTTGTAACCGCCACGGCATTACCCTGCATGGTATGGAGATGCCCACGGGCGGCCTCACCGTGCCGGCCATTGAGCATGCGCAGGATGACGCCACCCACGCCCTGGAGCTGGCTGCCGCCATGGAGCAACTGGGCATTGGACACTCTGCCGTGGTGTGTGATGGCGTGGTCATTGCCGTGGAAGACCCCGAGGGCCCCCTCAAGTGCATTGCCCGCGCCGGGGCATACATGAAACGCATTCGCTTTGCACGCATAGCTAACTGGCTGTGTGGCTTGTTGCTGGGCCGCAAGGGCAGCCCGCCCGCCCCCATGGTAATGGGGCACACAACGGATTTTATGCTCACCCCCATGGTACAGCAGGCTGCTAAAAAAGCCGGTATCATCCTTAAATAGACACCCCCGTATGAAAAAGAAGCTCAACTACCTCATCATTGCAGTTATAGGCATGATAACGCTTTACGGCTTAACTGCCTGTGGTTTGCAACCCTTGGTATACCCCGGGGCAACCATGCACATGCCCGACTCCGACTACGGCTGCGGGGCAGAGCGCGTGGAACTCAAAGCGCAAGATGGCACAGCCCTGCGCGGGTGGTTCTTCAACCGTGGGCAAAACACCCCCTTGGTGGCTTTTTACGGTGGCAACGCCATGAATGTGGGCGGGTTTACGGATATTGCCAAGGCGGACCCCTCACGCTCTTACCTGCTCATCAACTACCGTGGCTATGGCAACAGCGAGGGTGAGCCCTCTGAGTCTGCCATTGTAAAAGACTCTTGCCATGCCCTGAGCCTGGCTGCCGAAAAGTTGGGCAAACCGGCCTCTGTCACCTTAGTGGGGTTCAGCTTAGGCAGCGGTGTTGCCACGCAGGTGGCTGCCGCCGTTAAGCCCGATGCACTCATCCTCATCTGCCCCTTCGACAGCATTACAGAGGTAGCCTGCAACTTTGTACCCTTTGTGCCGCGGCTCGTGCCCCTGGATTCTTGGCGCTCCGTTGATTATGCCCCCGGTATATCCTGCCGTGTCGCCATTTTGCGCGCGTTGAAAGACTCCGTTGTACCCCCGTACAGCACAGATTCCCTCATCCGAGCTTTTTCCGCCACCACCCCGGCCGTGTTCGAGTTTGATTGCGACCATAATCAGATATTCTCCGCACCCCAATTTACGGAAACTCTTAAAAACCAACTGCCATGAAACTGTCCTTTTCTTATTATCTGCAATTATTGCTCGGCCTTGGGGCCGCTTTTATGTTGGGGATAAGTGCCTACGGCACAGTGAACCTGCCGGAGACGATGCAGGCCTCCAACTCCCCCTTTGTGCAGGGGGCTCCGTATCTTCACGGCATGTTCAACTTTATAACGGCGTGGATCAGCTATGCATTTTTTGCAGCCGCAGCCAATAGCCATCGCGCCGCCCAAAAACGCCCCGTTGCACCTTGGGGGTGCGCCGCCTTTTATTTTGCCCTTATCTTAACAACCGTGCTGTCACTGGTGTATGTGTTTTGCGCTCATATCGAATCATCTCAGCAAAGCACGCAGTGCGTCGGATCCGTGGTATCTCTCCTTCTTTAACTTGAGTTTCAAATCCTCATAAGCATATACCAATTTAACGGCATCGGGGTAGCACTCTAAAATGAATACGGCGAGTATATCCGCCTGCTCCCCCACGGAGAATATGGCCCGTTGCGTGGCGATTTCCGCTGCGGCGGCATCGGCACTTGCGCGGTCGCTTACACCCTCCAGCAATTCATTGATGCGGCGCTGGGCGGCAATCTCTGCCTTGGCTTGTTTGAGCAAACCGTAGGTCAGCGGTATCTTATCCGTAAAGCTGAAGGGTATTTCAAATCCTGCGGCAGCCAGCTCCTCATAACTGACAATGCGGGTGAGGTCCTCCTGCTGCTGTGCTATTGCTGATAATGCGCTTACCATCAGCCCTAAAAATATTGCCGTTGCTTTCATATCCTCCCATTGTAGCAAGTATCACCAATTTATCAAATAAAAAATGCGTGCTGTTACAATTAGTGCACATGTGTCCCAAAGTTTGGGGGAATGATAGTCATTGTGTATTCAAAATCGGCGTATTTTGATGAATCTTCCTTGGCTGGGGGTATCATAAAGCCCATTCATTGTCGTAAGCTTTCTTTTATTCCAATGTCGGCGTAAGCCGCTTACTTTTAATTCGTAAATAGTGCATCTCTAAAAACTCTGGTACCCCCCCACACACAAATTGGTAGTTGTGGGGCTCCTCAGTGTGAGCCGCAGGGGGCTTCGTTTCCTACGGCGTCTACGCCCACCCGGAGGGCGAACTGTCCATGTGCCGTAGGCACTCTTCATGCTTGCGTTAGCAAGCTTGCTTACAGCCCCGCCAACCGGCGGGGTGAAAGACCAATAGCCCAAGGTAAGCCGCGATAG
>JAFQEF010000098.1 GCA_017399165.1 Akkermansia sp. | reverse complement strand
GCCTATTGGCTGCCACCCCAGCGGGGTTCGTATTTATTTTTGCATAATTCCCGGGGTTTCGCCGCTGGCGCGGCTCCACGCCCGGGCTATTCTATGGCGCCCCTCGCAGGGGCTCAAAAAGTCGGCTCACTAACGCTCGCGGGGGCTCCCCCACAACTACCAATTTGTGGGGGGGCGGAGTTTTTAGAGATGCCCAAAGTGTGAAATACGAGGTGCAAAGGTAAGCATTCGATGGAATTCAAATTTTGACAAACTAGGTAAAATGAGGAAAGGATTTGACGATGCGGCCTGTAGAGAGCCCCACATTGCCCGCACCGTCATATTCATAGGTTGTCGAGCGTGCCGACTCAGAGCCGACCCCCTCCACCCGCGTGAGCAACAAGTTGCCCGCCGGGGTACTTTGAAAAATCTCATACTCGCAGGAGTCTCATACCCATAAAAAGATGGTGTGTTTCTATATATGTACACTGCGAATTTTGTAAAAAATGCGAAAAATCTTCTCATTAAGCCAACGAATCTCCCCATAAAAAAACGGGGCTTTCGCCCCGTGTTGAAAGATGTTGACCCGCTCAGATGGGTAAGGCCCCGGTGGGGGCATCCCATGTGGGGGTGTCGGTTGGTTCTGAATCCGGGGTTGCGGTGGGGTCAGAGGATATGGTTTCTGTTTGACCGCTGCTGATGATGGGGGCACCGGGGGCAGGGTCGTAGCTCTCGTCTTCCTGTACCGGTTGCTCAGCGGGCAGGGTTTCCGTGCGGGCTACAGGGCGTTTGGGGCTTGCGGGTTTGCCTTCTTCATCCAGCACGCTCATATCCACCAAATCTGCCATACCTAAGGCATAACGCACCAAGGGGGAGAGCTGCTTTTTAGCCAGGTCTTTGATGTTCCAGTTCACCATGTCTGAGTCGGAGCGCAGTTGAATCTTCTTGGCGCGCATATCCAAGTTGGTGATAATGGCATTTTTTACAATGTGGTTACGGCGGCGGTTGAGAACATCACCAATGGGGGTGCCGGGCAGCTCTGCCAAAGCTTTGGCGCGGTAATCGCGGTCTGCCTCACGCAGGGTGTAGCGTGCGCTGTCTATGGCTTGTTTCTCCTGTGATATGGCAGACAGGATGGCATCTCTCTTAGCCTTGGCATTGGCAAGGTTGGAGCGAGCCTCGTTCAAACGTGTCTCCAAAACTTCTATGCGGGCTTGCAGCTCTTTAACCTTTTGTACGTCTGTCACCTTTTGTTTATTGGAAACAAGATGATTGAACTCTGCACTCAAGCGGTCATATTCTGCGCAAGCTTCTTCATACGCGGAGGGTACGGCATATTTGTCCATCTGCGTTTTAACAAAGTAACCACCCACACCAATGATGAGTACCAGCACGGTAATCATCAATATGTCCATTAAATAGTCAGACTTGCCGGGTTTCTTTTTCTCCTCGGCCTTAGGCTCTTCTACCTTCTTTTCTTCAGTCGGTGTTTCCGGCTGTTCCTCGGCAGCTCGGGGGCTTTCGTCCTCGGGTGTAAAGACGATATCGGCAAACTTTTCGTCCTCGGTTTCAGGCTTATTGGTTGAAATACTCATTGTTGCGGGAAAGGTTGGATTTAGCCTTGCGGGCGGCGTTCATTTCTTTTTCGAATACAGCTTTGAGTTCCTCGGTAGCAGCGGTCAGCTCTGCACGGCGGAATTTACATTGATCCCACTCTTCGCAAAGGGTGACATGTTCTTTCAGAACGGCTGTTTCTTCATCATGCACGGCTTTGAGGTCTGCCTCATAGCGGTCAACAATTTGAGAGAGGGTATCGGGGCGAGTATCATCCGCCGCACGCATATCTTGCTTAAGGCGGTTGATTTCCTGCTTCAATTTATCATTAGCCTGCTGTGTTTTTTCTGTGTACATTTGCTCCATTTCTGCATTGTTGCAGGCAGTGGTCATCATGCACAGTGCCGTCAGCAGGCAGGCTCCGGTTATAGAAAGTGTATTCACAACTTTTATCATGCGTTATATTGTATCATTCGTCAAGCATGTTTTGTGTCACGAATGGTGGAATTGTTGATATCTGCGGGCCAAAGGGCAGCTAAGCGCAGCGTGGCATGGTCCGCAGGCGGGGTAAGGTGTTTAATTTCTTCTGCGGTGAACCACCCCAGGGCATCGGATTCGTCGGATACGCTGTAGTTTTCATCCTCAGCTTGCAGCAGGTAGCGCACATCGTAATGCAGGTGCTGTGGTTCGCCTGTTGCCGGGCGAGCGGGTATGGTGTGTATGTCCACATCATAAATTTCTGCATTGAGCACACGTAGTTTGCAAATGCCGCTTTCTTCCGCCGCCTCTCGGCAGGCTACGCGCAGTACATCCGAATCCCCATCCGCATGCCCCCCGGGTTGCACCCATATCTGCAATTTATGGTGCAGGGTGAGCAAGGCTTTATCGCCTGCCGGGTTCAGCAACCAGGCGGACCCTGTGATGTGGCCTGCCCGGTGCTCCCGGCAAAAACAGTCCGGGGTATTCAGCACGAATTGCAGCAAACGCTCGGCATTCTCGCGGTTATCGGGGTGAGATTCCAGATAACGCAATAATTGCTCACAGAGCACCTTGCGCTCATCCTGAGGTAGCGGCATCATATCAAACCTCGGGTTTCATGCAGCGGCGGCTTGTCACAAACATGAACACCAAGCCCACCGCAACGCTCATGATGCCGTAAAGGGTGAAGGCTTGGGTGGTGGCGCCGGAGATAATGGAGGTAATGCATACAACCAGCACGTTACCCAAGGCAATCGTCAGGTTCCAGAAGCTGGAAACCGTGCTCTTGAGCTTTTCACCTGCTGCCGTGTAGGCATACTCTAAGCCCGTGGTGCTTACCAGAATCTCTGCAACGGTCAGCACAAGGTAGGGTATGGCCTGCCACAGGATGGAGAGCTCCACCCCGCTGTCAAGTATGCTCTGCAAAACGGCGACTATGCCAAAGGAGATACCGGCCAGCACAATGCCTATACCCATGCGCACCAGCGGGCTTGCCAGTTGCTTGATCTTGGGGTATACCAACAGGGTGAGCATGGGGATTAGTACCATTACCAACAGCGGGTTGAGGCTTTGCATTTGCTCTGCGCCGAAGTTGATTTGCAGGCCGAATAGGCTGAAATTAAGCGGTTGCATGCTCTTACCCTGTAAAAGCCAGCTGGATGCCGTTTGATCAAATAAGCTCCAGAAGGGGATAACCAGCATAAAGGTGACCAAAATGCGCACCATGTTGCGGGCACTCTTGCGCTCCTCTGCATTGTAAAGCTCTTCTGTTACCTCTTTTTTGCAGAATAGCATGCTGCCGACCGTGCCGAAGAAGTTACGCAAACGCATGGTGGCTGCCAGCTTGAGCCCAGCTATTGCAATGGCTACCGTGTACAGGAACACCGCTGCAAGGGCGCAGAGCTTAACCTGCGTTTCATTAAGCCCGCTTAACACGGCTATATCCGTAGCCCCGTTGTATGCCATTACTGCTAAGGTAACAATAATGGGGGCTATAACAATGAAAGTGGCAATGCGCAGGGCTGTGGCCGTTGTTTGAGCTACTTTTTCACCGCCAAACTTATCGCAAGCCTTGCGGGCACCGCCGAAAATACGGCAACTCAGCACACTTAAAAACTCGGGCTGGGCAGGGGCTTTGTGTTTGTAGGTATTGTTACCCAGCCAGAACACTAAAGTGGCCAATGCCATGAATACACCGGGTATGGCAAAGGCTATGCCATAGCCCCAGTTGTCTCGCACAAAGGGGATAACCAACATGGCAAAGAAAGAGCCGAAGTTGATGGACCAATAGAAAGCGGAGTAAATACGCGTCATGGTCTGCGAGTCAAATCCGCCGGCTTGGTCACCCACGAAGGCAGATACACAGGGCTTAATGCCACCCGTGCCTATAGCTATGATAAATAACCCGGTGAAGAGGATAATTTGCTTGCTTTCCACACTTGTTGCCAGGTCGGATGTAGCCAGCACGGCATTGCCCAAGCAGTAAAAGAGCGAGATGAACAGAATTGTTTTGTATCGCCCCAAAAAGCGGTCTGCCAACCATGCGCCCAGCAGCGGTAAAATATAGATGGTGGCGTTAAATAAATGGACAATTTCCTGTGCGGAATCCTTGGACATGAGCAGCACATCCGTCATGTAAACGATAAGGATGGCTTTCATGCCGTAAAAGCAGAAACGCTCGCACGCCTCATTGCCGATAATATATTTTGTTTGCGGGGGTAATGTTGCCATGGTGTGTTTTCTATTAAAAAAAGCATGAGGCCCGCCTTGTTTCCGAGCCTCATGCTCTATGAGGTGAATAATTGTTGCTTATACGGGGGCTTACTCAGCTTTGGGGGCAAAAACCTTATAACGACCGTAAGCCGCGCGTAACCACTCCTTCATCAACTCATCGCGCAACTGCATGACGCGCAGGTTGTGGTTGGTGGCATCGTTGGCCTCTGTGGTGGTGCGTTTAGTGATACCGGTAATGACGGCCTGTTGCCCGGATTTAACCAACGGTGCCAGCGTGTTGATAGCCGTGCGACGCAGGGAGGACTCATGCAGACGCTGTTGGTTAGCACCGGCTTCGCTCAGCTCCATGCCCGGCTCTTGCTTGCCTGCAATTTCTGAGATGGGGCTATCGGTAAACTCCGTCACCTCTGCACCGGCGGTTGTGGCTGCTTCAAAGGCGGTCTTCATGTCTTTACCGGCAATGAGAGCCTCGCTGATGCTCTTGTGCAGCTCATCTGCCGTTTTATAGAACAGGTCAACTTTAAGCCCTTCTTCAAGAGCGGCGCGGGCGGCTGCCTCTGCTTGCTCATAGGGCAGGGGCGTGGCGGGGGTAATGCTCTCGGCGCGAATGATGTAGGCATTGCGCCCCTCGGCATCCAAATAATGCTGGCTGATGCGGCCTGCTCCCGTTGCGGTGAGGTCTTTGCTGAAAGCAAGCTTGCTCAGCGGGGCCTCCATGCTGCCGGCTTTAATCAGCGTGTTAAGAATCTCGGGGCAGGTGTCTGCCGTGCATTCCTCGCAGGCGATAAGCTTGTAGTCAATGGTGCCGGCGGAAGAATCTGCATTGGCAATGTTGCCGGTGATTACACCCTCAACATCTGCATTGGTGGCAGTGGAGAGAGCCTCCTGAATCTCTGCGGCGCGATTGTTCAGGTCGTTGCCGTTCATGCCTTCGCCGGCAATAATTTGTACAACGGTAAAGGCACGCTTCTCCTCAGACTTGTAGTTCTCCTTGGTTTGCTCCCAGTATGCTTTTACGGCATCGGCCGTGGGGGCTTCGGGGGTGGGGGCTGCAGACATCGGGAACGTGGCGCAATAGCCGCTGATGTTCTGGTTGATAGCTTGGTCAATCTTTTTCTCTGCCGTGGTGTTGCCCTCCATATCTGCGGTGATGATGGAGTAGAGGGTATCCCAAATGATGATGTCGGCTACCAGCTCGCGGAAATCGCGCTCCCCGGCGTTATCTGTTTGCCCATTGCGGTAGCCTACAATGTTTTTGTAGGCCTCAGAGTTAAATTGCCCGTTATTGTTGAAAGCGGGCATTGCCTTAATGTAGGCGTCAATCTGCTCGGAGGATGGAACAATACCCAGCTCCTTGGCTGCCTCTTGCAAGATGATGCGGTTGACTGCCAGATTCTCTTCATCCTGGAACACACCGAAGTTGCCCCAGCTGTTCAGCAAGTGTGCCCCCTTCAGGTTGGGGTTAAACGGCATGGAGGCTATGCGCTGTAATCTATAGATGACGCTTTCTCTTTCATCCAACTGACCATCTGCATTCTGGTCACACATCTGCATCAGGAAATTGTCAAAGACCGGGGCAGACAGTTGGTTGATTTGGCTCAGATAGCGCTCCGTCTTGTAGCCCATCTCCATGATGTCCTGAGCTTTGTAGCGGTTGCCGTTTACCTCCACACGGTAATCGCGGGAGAATGCGCTGCCTTGGTCTCCGTAGTCCATCATGATGAGACCCACGAGAATACCGACAATGACGATGACGGCTATAATCAGATTTTTGCGGATGAATTCGAGAAATGTCATGGCTTTTGTTTCTATGACTGATGTTGCGTGTACAAGCTAACGCGCGTATTTTACTTTTATGCGCACCTCCTTGCAAGCATGAAAATGTGTAACTGTGTCATTCATGGCTCTTTTTCTCTTACAAAAGTAAATTATTTTACTTTTTCTGAAAAAATGGCTTGACTTTGCTTCGTGTTCCGTGTAATATCCCTGCGCTGCTTGGCAGCACACAGTGCGTGAATAGCTCAGTTGGTAGAGCAGTAGACTTTTAATCTATTGGTCCCGGGTTCGAGTCCCGGTTCACGTAGCTCATTAAAAGCGGTTTGCATTGATTTGTAAACCGCTTTTTTTCTTGCTTTTTCATCGCAGTAGAGTATAATCTCAGCGTGATGAAAATACTACGCCCTTTCTGCAGCCTGTTATTTGTGTCGTTGAGCCTTGCCAACACGGAGCATGAGCCTTTGGTGTATGACGATAGCACTATTGTGAGCGCAGAATTGCGCTGCCCCTCACCGAATGGACAGGCCGAGCTGGTATACCGTGGAACGCGTCATGTGCAGAAAGCGGAAATCGGCGTTGCCCATGAGATGGTGATTATTCTGAAAAACGGGAAGGAAATCCCGCTTGGTGAGCATTTCTGCTCCATGCCGCTCTATCGGGCCAATATCATTCACCAACCATGGTCGCCGGATGGTAAATGGCTTGTATTCCCTACCGGGCGTTTCTCTTATTGCTTTTATCCTGTGGCGGAGTTGAACGATAATAGTTTTAATGGAGAAAATGCCAAAATTCTTTCAGTTACAGAACAATATACCCATACCATAGCTGGAGCCCGCACAACACGTTTCGTGCTTGATGGTGGCCAATGGCAAGCGGATGGCACCTTTACGTTTCGCGCCGGGTTATCAGGGTATTTGGCTCCATATTCCGCCACTGTTTCGAATGCCGGTGTTACCTACAAATGTGTTGGCGATATGGTAAAGACCCACCCTTGACTCCGTGTAAAAAAAAGACCCCGTTCAATCCATACGGATTGAACGGGTAAATTATTTTAAATGAGGGGCTGTTTACTTGTTGAGCAATTTTTCAAGCAGTGCTTGAGAATTGTCGGCAAGTTTGGCGGGGTCCTCCAACATGCCGGCACGCAGCAGGGCCGTGTTGACCAATTGACCTGCCAGCAGGGTGGCCAGCTCTTCGTCTTCTGCCTGAAGCTCTGCAAGCTTTTGCACAATGGGACTGTGCGGGTTGAAGGCAATCTCGGGGTGATTCTCCGGCACGGGTTGCCCCATGGCCTTAAGGTATGCACGCACCTCGGGTGATACATCTTTTTCCCCTTGTAACGCAATAGCGGGGGCAGAGCTTACGCGGTCGCTGACACTGACCTTGCTGAATGCATCCGCAAAGGTGGCAGATACCCAACCGGTGAGTTTTTCTGCTTGGGCGTCGTCCAGACCGGGGCGGTCGGGCTGGCACTCCAGCGGGGGCAGCTCCAAATTGGCGCGGTCAATGGACTTAACCTCCTTATCTTCCACTTTGTGCAGGCTGTCTACCACAAATTGGTCGCCACCGTCGGTGAAGAAGCACACTTCAAATCCGCGGGCTTTAAGGGCATCCAAGTAGGGGCTGTGCTCCAGCTGTGCACGGGATGCGCCGAAGAGCACATAGATATCCTTCTGGTTCTCCTTCATGCGTGAGATGTAATCTGCAAAGGAGGTGAGTTTGCCGGGCTCCGTAAAGGTGGACTCAAAGCGCAGGAGCTTGGAGAGTGCATCCTTGTGCTCCCAAGAGGTAACGATTCCCTCTTTAATGAAACGGCTGTATTGCAGCCAGAACTTCTCATATTTATCAGCATCGTCCTTGGCCAGCGTTTCCAGATGCTTGATAAAGCGTTTGGTGATGATGCCGGAGATACGGCGCAGCAGGGAGTTATCTTGCAGCATCTCTCGGGAGATGTTGAGTGGCAAATCCTCGCTGTCTACCACACCGGTGAGGAATCGCAGCCACTCCGGCAGCAGATTTTCGGGCTTGCTGTCAATCAGCACCTTATGGCAATACAGGGAGACATTGGGCTCGCAGCGGCCAAAACCGAGCGCCTCGGGGCTTTCCTGCGGTACAAAGAGTACGGAGTTGAGCACAATGGGAGCATCTGCGCTGAAGTGCATCCATGTCAGCGGGGCGGCATCCGTGTGGCCGATGAATTTGTAAAACTCCTCGTACTCCTCATTGGTGACATCTTTCTTGTTCTTCATCCAAATAGCCTGCACGGTGTTGATGTGCTCGCCGTTGCAATCTATGGGGAAGCCCACGAAATTGCTGTACTTGCCGACAATGTAGCGCAGGGTGTTGATTTGGGCAAAGTTGTGGGCGTCTTCCTTGAGCTTAATCAGAATGGAGGTGCCGCGGGGTGTGTCGGCGGGGGCATCTTCCAAGGTGTAGCCATCTTGACCATCGCTGGTCCATACCACGGCCTGTGCCTCGGGTTGCCAAGAGCGTGTGGTTACAACTACTTCATCTGCAGCCATAAAGGCACTGTAGAAACCAACGCCGAACTGGCCGATGAGGTCCTGCGGGCCGCTTTGAGTTTCTTTCATGGCCTCCAGGAACTTCTTGGTGCCGGAGTGTGCAATGGTGCCGAGATATTCCACAACTTCCTCACGGGTCATGCCGATACCGCTATCAGCAATAGTGAGTGTATGGTTTTCTTCATCTGCGGTAATGGTAATACGCAAATCCTGCTCGGGGTTGGCAATGGCCGTGCCGGTGAGCTGCTTGAGTCGCAGTTTTTCCAAGGCGTCAGAGGCGTTGGATACCAGCTCACGCACAAAAACCTCGCGGTCGCTGTAAAAGGCGTGAATCACGATGTCGAGCAACTGACGTACTTCCGTTTGAAATTGATGTGTGCTATTAGCCATAATGAGTGTGATATTGGGAGCTATTTTACAGGTAAAACGCGGCAGGTCAATCTTGTTTCGCGGCATAATCTCGTGCATTGGTCTCCCATTTGAAAAATCGGGAGGCTGCTTGCGTAGTAAGATTCCGTAGATTTAAGTACCGAGTACGCAGCAAATCACTGTCTCGGTGCCCCATTTCTTCCTGCAACAGATGTATGTTGTGAAAGTATTTTAAGTGCATGCTGGCAAAGGTGTGACGCATGACATCTTTCTGCCAGCGGCGTATGCCTGCGCGGCGCCGGAGCTTTACCCACAGGCGCACCCAGTTTCGGGGGGCTATTTTGTCATCAGGCTTGCGTTGAAAGTATTTCAGCTCTTTGGCGGCCCCGCGCAGAGGGACGGCTCTGGCTCCACCCGTTTTGCTGGTCAACCCATCTATATAAACGACATTTTCCCGAAAATCAACGTCTTTCCATTTTAACCGTTGAACCTCACCGGGGCGAATCCCGCACCACAGCATAAGCCTGACAGCGGCTTGCATGCATTGCAAGTCTTTTGCTCGCAGTGCCTTCATAAAGGCTGTTATTTGCGAGAGCTTCAATATCTCAATTTTTTCCTCCGTAATAATCATGGGGTCAATGCCATATACGGGGTTTTTCTCTACCATGCCTTTTTTGCCGGCATAGGTGAAGATACTGTGCAAAATGGTTCTTGCTTTGTAGAATACATGGCCGCTTTTGCTGAAATGAGTTTCTAATAATTGTTGGCAATCGTTTTGAGTGATGCTCCGTATGTCATTATCAACCCATTCGGCGTATTCTATAAACCTGCGAATATAGGAGCGCAGATCCGACCGTGTGCTGGGGCGTCTGTGGGCTCTGGCTTCGAGACTGCGTTCTGCAACTTCTCTGAAACTGAGTGCTTTGCTATTTGGTTGTATGCTGTGTAGGCCCGCTTGCATTAACTTGCGAAACAAAGTCATAACGGTCTGCTTGTCATGCTCTGTAGCCCGGGTTGTTTCTGTGAACTCGATGAATAATCGGAAAATATCCGCTTCATCGACCGTCAGTTGGGGTGTTTGTGTATTCATGCGTGCACTTCATAGCATGATATACAACTTTTTAGCAATGAATTTGTTAGATTCTTTCTTCCCACTCGGGTAAATTCGTATCAATGAGCCACGGTGTGTATTCCGGGGGAATGGGGGATTGAATGGCAACCCTGTGGCCATCTGCCGGGTGGTTAAAAGCCAAGCGCCAAGCATGCAGCATGAGCCTGCCCGGCTTGGCTTTTTGTTTTTGGGGGTGGGCATAGATAGGGTCGCCGATGAGCGGATGCCCCAAGTGCAGCATGTGTACGCGTATTTGGTGCGTGCGCCCGGTGTGCAGAGTACACATGACTAAGCTGGAGTTTGTTGCAGCATCGTGCTTAAGCACTTTATAGTCCGTAATGGCGGGTTTACCTGCACCGGGGTTCACCACTGCCATCTTGAGGCGGTTGACGGGGTGGCGCCCTATGTTGGTAAAGACAGTGCCCTCCGGCTCTTTGGGGCACCCTTGTACAACTGCCAGGTATATTTTACCTGTGTCTCTCTCTGCAAATTGTGTGGTGAGGGAGAGGTGGGCGCGGTCATTTTTTGCCACAACGATGCATCCGCTGGTATCTTTGTCCAAACGGTGAACAATGCCGGGGCGCTCTACACCGCCTATGCCGGATAAATCGCCGCAGTGAAACAACACGGCATTTACCAACGTGCCATCAGGGTTACCTGCTGCGGGGTGTACTACCATGCCGCTCTCTTTATCAATTACGATAACATCTTTATCCTCATACAATACAGAGAGCGGTATATCTTGTGGCTGTGCCTCGGTGGGTTCCGGTTCGGGTATGTTTACCTCTATGCACATACCCCGCTCAATGGGTGTTTTGGCTTTGGTTGCTTTGCCGTTGACGGTGATTTCTCCGGATTTGATAAGGGCTTGAATACGTGCGCGAGAAAGCTCCGGCAACTGGCCTGCCAAAAATTGGTCCAGTCTGCTGCCTATGGAGTCTTCTGCTATGATAATCATGCCTTTACATTCCGGTTGGGTTATCAATGAAAACGGTGGGTAAGCCGAACTGCGTTTCAATGAGTTTGCCCAGAGATTTAACACCGAAGGTCTCCGTAGCATAGTGTCCGGCAAAAAGGATGTTAACACCCATATCTTGCGCGGCATTAACAACCCAGTGGTTTTCCTCGCCGGTGAGGTAGGTGCGGTATCCTTTCTCGTGCATTTGGTATATGACGTCACCTGCGCCGCCGGAGCACACAGCAACACGCCCTGCGGGGACAGAGGCATCTAGCACAAAGCCGGTAATGCTGCTGCCGGTGATAGCTGCGTATTTATCGCGGAGCTCGGCTACGGTGCCGTTAAAGGTGCCGGCTACTCCGATGAGTGTGCCGTGGTAGTCAACCTCGGGGGTGCAGTCTGAGAGGCCCAGTGCTTGGGCAATTCCGGCATTGTTGCCCAGCTCCGGGTGTAAATCCAACGGCAGGTGTGCACCGTATACGGCCAGGTTGTGTTGCAGGCAGGTTTCTA
Source organism: Akkermansia sp. (assembly GCA_017399165.1). Lineage (GTDB taxonomy): Bacteria > Verrucomicrobiota > Verrucomicrobiia > Verrucomicrobiales > Akkermansiaceae > Akkermansia. The sequence goes on along the minus strand of JAFQEF010000098.1, from coordinate 13,785 downwards.
TTTTCTTTTTGAACCAGCCGGTCATGGGGCGCAACCCGCACCAATAGATTCCATGGTGTAAAATCAGCATGTCTGCTCCGGCGGCAATGGCATCCTCAATTGTTTTTTGGGATCCATCCACAGCCAAAGCCACTTTTGTAACCTGCCCATTGTTTTCCACCTGTAAGCCGTTGAGTGCAACGGAGGCATCCTTAATTTCACGGATGCGCAGGGTGGTATCCAGCAAATTGGTGATATGTTGAAGAGGGGTCATGGTGAGCTGAAAATTAATCCTGATTTCTGTTGACACTCATGCAGCTGCGCATGGCGATTTCTTTATGCAAGCGTTTGTTGAATTCACCTGCCATGTCATACCCGCTCTCTCGCAGGTAGTGGCCCAAGGCCGCAACCTCCACAAGTCGGGTCATGTCTCTGCCCGGGGCAACCGGTAGGTTGAGTCGCTCTACATCCACCCCCAATATGGTGGTTTTCTTGCGCTCTATGCCCAAGCGCTCCATTTCCGTCATTTGTCCATTGGTGAGGTTAATGACCAAATCTATATTCTTTTGCCTGCGGTATGCTTTAAGACCAAACAGGTTGGTGACGTTGATGATGCCGATGCCGCGAATCTCGATGAAGCCGCTGCTCAATTTGGGGGAGGTAGCAATTAGCTCGCCGCTGATGTTGCGCACGCGCACCATGTCGTCTGCCACCAATGAGGCCCCGCGCTCTACCAAACCAAGGGAGATTTCGCTCTTACCAATGCCGCTGTCACCCGTGAGCAGTACACCCACGCCGTTGACGTCCACCATGCAGCCGTGCATGGTGGTGCTCTCCGCAAACTCGTTTTCCAGTATGATGGTGGCGCGGTTTACCAGCTTAACAGTGGGCAGGGGAGAGCGGAATACCGATACAGAGTACTCATCTGCCAGCTCCAGCACATCCCTGGGTATATCTACCCCTCTCGTAAAGATGAGGCAGGGTACATTTTCTGCAAAAATTCGGCGTATGCGCTCCTCCCTCGGCAAGCCCTCCATGGTGGTCATGTAGGCCATTTCTGCCGCCCCGAATACTTGAATGCGCTCATGCGCAAAGTAGCTGAAATACCCGGCCAATGCCAGCCCCGGGCGGTTGAGGGTGGGCTGCAAGATTTTGCGAGACATGCCCAGCGGGCTGTTGCACAGTTGCAGCTCAAGCGTGCCGCCGTAGTTTTCGTAAAAACGGGCAACGGATACGGAGTCTACCTTTTTGATGGTGGGGGCTTTCATACTGAGTTACCAATCAGGAGTTATCAGATTTTTTCTTGCGGGGGGATTTTGCCTTAGCCTTGGGCTTGGGGGCTGCCGGCTTTGCCTCGGTTTTCTTTTTGCGCGGGGCTGCTTTTTTCTTCTCCGCCGGGGGCTGAGGTGCGGTATTTTCAAAGCCGATGCGGTTGCTGTCTGCATCTTTCACGGCTTGAGAGGTAATACCCGCAGCCAAATCTCCACGCAGTATAGCCTCGGCAATCGGGTCCTCCAGCAAACGCTCTATGGCGCGGCGCATGGGGCGTGCCCCGTATTGCGGGTCATAGCCTTTATCCACCAGCATGCTCACTACCTCTGCAGAGAGCGTGAGGGTTATCTGCTTATCTGCCAAGCGTTTAATGAGTTTTTGTGCCTCCAACAGCACAATCTTCTCCAGGTCTTTGCGCTCCAACATACGGAAGACGATGAGCTCGTCGAAACGGTTGATAAACTCGGGGCGGAAGTGCTGCTTGGCTGCCTCGCCGATGCGTTCTTTCATGGTCTCGTAGTCGGCCTCTTCATCTGCCATGGCGCCGAATCCCATGCGGCCCTGGCGAGATGCTAAGCTGGCACCCACGTTAGATGTAAGGATGATGATAGTGTTGCTGAAGCTGACCTTGCGGCCGAGGGAGTCTGTAAGGCTGCCCTCTTCAAGTACTTGCAAGAGCAGGTTCATGACATCGGGGTGGGCTTTCTCCACCTCGTCAAACAGAATGACAGAGTACGGGCGGCGGCGCACTTGCTCGGTGAGTTGCCCGCCATCCTCATGCCCGACATACCCGGGGGGAGAGCCAATCATGCGGCTGGTGCTGTGCTTCTCCATATACTCACTCATGTCTACCTGAATGAGGGCCTCTGCCGTGCCGAACATGATTTCCGCCAAATTGCGCGCTAAGTATGTTTTACCCACACCCGTGGGCCCCATGAACAGGAAGGAGCCGATGGGGCGGCGCGGGTCTTTGATGTCTGCACGGCTGCGGCGCAAGGCGCGGGAGATGGCGGAGCAGGCTTCATCTTGGCCTATAACCTTGCTCTTGAGCTCCTCTTCCATACGCAGTAATTTCTCCGCTTCTTTCTCCTCCATGCGAGAGAGCGGAATCCCCGTCCATTTCGAGATAACAGCCATGATATCCTCTTCATTGACCTCTTGGCTATTGTCGTTCATGGCTTCCTTCCACGCATCCACTGCGGATTCGAGCTCCCGATTAAGCTCAATCATGCGGTCCCTGAGTTTAGCAGCCAGCTCAAAGTCTTGGTCTTTAACGGCCTGTTGTTTTTGTTCCTCCAGCTCGTGTCTTGTCTTTTCGTTATCCTTGAGCTCTTGCGGGCGAGTCATGCGAGCCACGCACAAGCGGGAGCCCGCCTCATCTATCACGTCTATGGCTTTGTCGGGCAAGAACCTGCCGTGCAGGTAACGCTTGGCCAGCTGAGCGGCTGCCTCTAATGCTTTATCTGTGTAGTGTACGTGGTGGTGCTCCTCATAACGCGGGGCTATGCCCTTGAGTATGAGAAGCGTATCCTCTACAGACGGCTCGCGCACCTGCACTTGTTGGAAACGGCGTTCAAAAGCACCGTCTTTTTCAATGTGCTTGCGGTACTCGTTGAGGGTGGTTGCACCAATGGCTTGCATTTCACCGCGAGAAAGTGCGGGTTTGATGATGTTGGAGGCATCCATAGTACCCTCTGCAGAGCCGGCACCGATGAGCGTGTGCATCTCATCAATGAAAAGTATAACCTTTTTCTCCCTTTGGATTTCCTCCATAATGGCCTTGAGTCGCTCCTCAAACTGCCCACGGTATTTGGTGCCGGCCAGCATGAGTGCCAAGTCCAGAGAGATAATCTTTTTACCTCGCAAAAATTCAGGTACATCGCCGGCCACAATCATTTGGGCCAGCCCCTCCACAATAGCGGTTTTACCCACACCGGCTTCGCCCAGCAATACGGGGTTGTTTTTTGTGCGGCGGCACAGAATTTGGATAACTCGCTCAATCTCTGCGCGTCGACCGATGACGGGGTCGAGCTCACCGGCAGCGGCTCGCGCCGTTAAATCTCTGCCGAATGCGTTGAGGGCGGGGGTGTCCCCCCCATCTGTCGGTTTACGGGCAGGGCGTTTGTTGTGCAAAAAGGCGTTAGCGTCTTCCTCCTCATCCTCGGGGCGCCCCGGGCGGTTGTTCGGCGCCTCTGCCGTGGGCTCTGTGTTAAAGTTGGGCCCCAGCTCACGTATGATGCTCTCTTTGGCAGACTTGTAACTGAGCCCCACGGAGGTAAGGGCATCTTTGGCTAACCCTCCGTCGTCTCGCAACACGGCCAGCAAAATATGCTCTGTGCCCACATAGGTATGGCGCAGCTCCTTGGCCTCCGTGCCTGCGGTAGAGAGCAGGCGTTTTACTCGTGGCGTGTAGGGTAGGGAGCCCTCATTGCCGGTAGTGGTGCCGGGAATCATGGCAGACTCTATCATTTTGATGAGTTCGGGTATATTGACACCGGCGTTTTCTATAACGGAAACGGCTACACCGTGACCAAGTTTAAGCATGCCGAGCAGCACGTGCTCTGCACCTATGTAGTTGTGGTGAAAGCGGTCTGCCTCTCGGCGTGCCAAGTTCAGTACTTGTTGGGCTCTGGGGGTGAAATTATTCATGTTGTATGATTAAATCTGATAGTTGGTCGAATAGCTCGATGTGAAGATCAATGTCTGAGATAATTTGTTTGCAGATGCCTGCGCGCGCCATTTCCTGTGCGGTCTCCGAACTGCCCGGGTCTTCATGGAGCATGTGGTAGGGGGCGGTTGCCAGGTAATATGTGGCTAAAATAGAGATGTATTGCGCAGCCTCGCAAAAGACGGGGGTAATATAGCCCGCAACTAAGCCCAAGCGAATCATGCTGAGAGCATTGAGGCATTCGCAATGCTCCAGCCTGTAGCTGTAGCGCAGCAGCCCGTATGCGCGGGATACGGCATCCGGCAACATCGCCATGGTTTCTGCGTTGTTGGCGAGTCTGGCTCTCACCTCATGCTCTCGTCGGGCAATGGATTGCACAACATCCAACAGGTGCTCAGCAATCTCATCCTCCCCACCTTGGGCAATGGGGGCGGTGTAGATGACAAATAAATTGGCAGCATCATCCCCTAAGTTTGAGTACAGAGGGGCTATGTTGAGCAGCAGTTTCTCTAACCCGCGTGTGACTTGCGGCATCATGTTGGCCATCAACAAGGCCGGTAACTGCATGACCGTGTAAAGCTGAATGCCGCTGCCCGTTTCTGTGGGTAAACTGGTGAGCTGATCTCCTGTGTTGCTTGTGGCAAATTTGAGCTCCTTGCCCAAGGTGTTGCAGATCTTTTTACCTCGTTGTATCAAGGCTTTATGTCCTTGCTCTTCCGAGAAAAGATGCATGACCAAGTGCTCCTCTTCATTCACCATGAAGGTGGTATCCTGCTTGCCGTTAATGACGATATGGCAACCACTTTGTCTGGCGGCCATGCACTGGCTGATGAGTTTGCGCTCTAATAACATTCGGCGCTGTATGTAATTCAGCTCCGACATCTCTGCACAAAAAGCCGCAGTTTTGTTGCCCGGCAGGCTCAGAATGCGCGGCAAAAGTTCTGCTGCAACGGCTTTGCGCCCTTCCTCCGTGCTCCAGCCCGGGTAGGCATGCCCCTCTAAATTGCGGACAATGCGGGCCATGCTGCCAATGATGACATCCCCACCCTCACCGGGGTTAATAAACCACGGGGGCAGTTTTTTCATCAATGCTTGAAATGACTTTGCCATAATCGAGTCAGCTTAATTCACGGATGCGGTCGCGCAGCTGCGCGGCTTTTTCATAATCTTCTTTTTCAATGGCCTCTTGCAGCTCTTGCTCCATCTTCTTGAGCGTTAAAGCCGGGGATTCTGCCGGGGTGTGGTCGGTCTCTCCGGCTACAGGCGTGGCGGGTATATCGGACAGTTCTCTCGCAAAGACACTGTAGCAGTCCGGGCAGCCCAGCCTACCGGTGCGGCGGTAGGTTTCCAGGCTGAAGTCACACACCGGGCATCGTGTTAAGGAGTCCGCTTCTGCAGAGTCTGATTCTGCCACTCCACCGGGCAACATATTGCCGTCCGCCAGCTCTTTTACCAGGTCTTCCACTTTTTTCTTGAATTCCTCCGGGAAAAATTGTTCGGCAAATGAAAGGGATTGAGGGTCAAAGAGCCCCTTTTTGCGGGCACAGCTCTCGCACAGGATGAGCTCCGTTACCTCTCCGTTCATGATTTGCGTCAATTGCATAGACGCGCGTTTTCCGCATATCTGGCACTTCTTCACGAAAGCGTATTATACGCCTTTTGCTGCTATTATTCCAGCTTGTAGCGTGTCTTTTTGTGTCAGCTCAAACTTTGTGTATATTCTGTTATTGGGGGAGGTGCGAAATGGGTAAATTATTTACCTCTGTCCTCCGGGAAATTGCGGTAGCCGATGGGCAGGGGGGCGTGGCGGTTGAGCATGTCTCTGTCGTAGCGGCGGGTGGGGGGCGCCATGTTGCCCAAAGTGGTGCCGGCATTAAAAAAATATTGCAGGTAATAGGTGCCATCGTAGCCCAAAGCGTTGGCCTCTCGTATCATGCGGATGATGTCTGCTTCATCCAACAAGCCGGGGTGCACGGTGGTGCGCACTTCAAACGGTAAACCACTCTCTTTGAGTATACGCAAACTCTCCGCAAAACGCTCGAACAACGGGGTGCCTCCGGGCAATCGCCAGGTGCGGTCGGAGGGCATTTTGTTGTCCATGGCAACGTAGTCTATGAGTTTATTGTCTACCAGCTCTTGCACCACTTGCGGGTTGGAGCCGTTGGTATCAATTTTAATGAGATAGCCCAAGGCCTTGATATCCTCGCAAATCTCACGCAGATGAGGGGTGAGGGTAATCTCCCCGCCGGAGAGTACCACGGCATCCAAAAAGCCCCTGCGTTCTTTCAGAAAGGCCAACTCATCCGTTTGAGACTTAGTGCGGCCTAATACCAGCTCCGGGTTGTAGCAGTAGGGGCAGCGTAAGTTGCAGCCGGTAAACCAAAAAATACAGGCGGCCTTTTTGGGGTAATCCAAAAAGGTGAGCGGGGTGATATCTACGGGGTGGCGTCTCATGAACGAAATTAAAGGGCTAAAAATCCCGCAACGGTCAGAGTTGTGAGTGGTACTCTTCTTTCTGCACCGTTGCGGGTGATTTTTGGGGAAAAGCACGCTTGGTAACCGTTGCCTCCCCTCAATGCACGTTTATACGTGTTGTGTTACTTGAGGATGGCATCGCAGCCGCAACCGCAGCCGGGCTCGTCGAAGTGGGCACGCTCCTCGAACTCGCCTTGCTTACCGGCGTTGAAGGTTTCCACCGGGCGGTGGTAGCCCATAACGCGGGTGTAGACGGTGCACTTGGTGCGCTCAGACTCGTGCTCGGCAAGAATCTGCTCGTCGCTCTTCACTACGGGTTTGATTTCTGTATCGCTCATTGTCGTTCAGTTGTTGAGGTTTGTCGTTTCTTGGCGTTCAATCAGAACAGAGGAAGCTCGGGCTGCTCTTCCGCACGTGCCTTGGCAATGAGTTCTTCATCGCAAATCGGGCAGTAGTCATGGCGTCCCTTAAGGTAGCCGTGCTTATCACATACGGAGAAGAGCGGTGTGACGGTGATGTAAGGCATCTTGAAGTTGGTAAGCACCTTGCGTACAATGTCTCGGCAGGCCTCGGGGGAGGAGATGGCCTCGCTCATGTACATGTGGAATACCGTGCCACCTGTGTAGCAGCATTGCAGTTTGTCCTGCATTTGCAGTGCCTTGAAGAGGTCGTGCGTGTAACCGGCCGGCAGCTGAGAGCTGTTGGTGTAGTAACGGTGACCGGGGGTACCGGACTGGATGATGTCCGGGTAGCGCTTAAGGTCCTCGCGGGCAAAGCGGTGGGTTGTGCCCTCCGCCGGGGTTGCCTCCAGGTTATAGAGGTTGCCGGTCTCCTCCTGGTAGCCACGGATTCGCTCACGCATGTAGTGCAGCACTTCCTCTGCAAAGGCAATGCCGTCGGGGGTGGCGGTGTTCATGGTGTCGCCGGAGAAGTTGCGCAGCATTTCGTTGATACCGTTCAGACCAATGGTGGAGAAGTGGTTGCGCAGGTGCGGCAGGTAACGCTTGGTGTAGGGGTACAGGCCACGCTGGTAGAGCTGGTTGATGAACACGCGCTTCTTCTCCAGGGTGTCCTTGGCAAGGTCCATCAGCTCACCAAGCTTGGTGTACATCAGGTTCTTGTTGCCCTTGTACAGGTAGCCCAAGCGAGCCATGTTGATGGTTACCACACCGATGGAGCCGGTCATTTCTGCAGACCCGAACAGACCACCGCCGCGCTTGAGCAGCTCGCGCAGGTCCAACTGCAAACGGCAGCACATGGAGCGCACGGCATCCGGCTTGTAGGCCTCCTCGTCTATCACGCGGTTGCCGTTCTCGTCAAACTTGTATTGGGAGCCGATGAAGTTCTGGAAGTAGGAGGAACCAATCTTTGCGGCGTTCTCAAAGAGCAGGGGCACGTTCTCGCCGTCCCAGTCAAAGTCCTCCGTAATGTTGACGGTGGGTATGGGGAAGGTGAAGGGCTGGCCGGTGCTGTCGCCCTCGGTGAGCACTTCATAGAATGCACGCTGAATAATGGTCATTTCCGGCTGGAAGTGCTTGTAGGTAAGAGCCGTGAGGGACTCTACACCACGCTCCTTGGCTATGGCCAGCAGCTTCTCATCCTGAACATTCTCAAAGATGTGAGCACCACCGGAGAAGGGGGGCTGCTCGCGCAAGTCTCGCGGCACGGTCCAGTCGATGGTCACGTTGGTGAAGGGGCTCTGCCCCCAGCGGGACGGCACGTTCAGGTTGTACACAAAGTTGCGCAATGCCTTCTTTACGGCTGTATAGGGCAACTGATCACGGAAAAGATAGGGGGAAAGGTAGGTGTCGAAAGAGCTGAATGCCTGTGCACCTGCCCATTCGCTCTGCAAAATCCCCAAAAAGTTTGCCATTTGGCCCAGTGCCTCGCGGAAATGGCGCGGCGGGCGGCTGTTCACGCGACTGCGTACACCGTTAAAGCCCTCGTTGAGCAGGTTGCGCAAGCTCCAGCCGGCGCAGTAACCGGTGAGGCAGTCCAAGTCGTGAATATGGTAGTCTCCATTGCGGTGGGCGGCACCTTCCTCGGGGGTGTATACTTGGTCCAGCCAGTAGTTGGCAATAACCTTACCTGCCGTGTTGTTCACCAAACCGGCGTTAGAGTATGTGGTGTTGGAGTTTGCCTTAATGCGCCAGTCCGTGTTGCCGATGTACTCTTCAATGGTCTGCTTACAGTCTACCCACGTGTTGCCCTGGTATACACCGGCAATTTGTTCACGCTGCAACTTGTGCAGGAAACGGTATTTAATAAAGTTGCGGGCGGTCTCAAATGCCCCGGCCTTCATTAGCTCGCGCTCAATCAAATCCTGCACCTTTTCCACGGGCAGGTATTCTTCTTTCTTGAGTGCATCTAACACGTTGGCATATACCAGCGGGTTATAGTCTTCCTGTGAGGCATGGTAAGCCTTTTCGATGGCCTGCTGTACCTTGTAGGCCTCGAACCGTTCGCGTTTTCCGTTTCTTTTGATGATTTGCGGCATGACCGGAGAGTGAGAGTGATGTGTGAGAGGATGCTGCACCCTTGAGTAAGGTCGCCGGGTGGCTTCCCCCTCCTGAGTTTCTGGCTTCTTTTTCAACCGCGCTTGCTTCTTTGCGGTGAACATTCGCACTTTATCATTTTTTGTACCCTCTGGCAAGCAGAAATTGTGCTTTCGCAGGCACTTTCCTTAAAATTTTTTTATAACTAAAAATCCAGATGTTGCATAAAGTGCGCTCTAGTGCCACAATATATTGTATGTGTCTTTCTGCCTGTTCTAAATCATTCTAATTGTGAATAACTCATAAAAGCTCTTGATGCTGCTAAGGCTCGGCGGTGAATAAATTCCAAAAATCTCCCCCCTGTTTGTTTCGTAATGATTCCCGCCCCCGACACAAGATATAGAGTACTAAAAATCTTTTCCACAAATTTTACCACGATTTATTGTGGTTTATTCTTCCGACGTTATATCCCCATGCGGTAATTGTCTGTATTTAATGCCGCTAATGACTTGATATATCAATCTTTTTGTGCTTATCGTACTAAAAATGAGCTTGTTTTGCGTAGCTCTTTACACCGTTTGCCGTTAAACATCTTTTGCTCCGGCCTCCTTTGTCTATATCGTAGAGAGGGACTTCCTGTCCCACTTTTTTGTTGATAGTATACCTTGATAATACGTGTTGGACTTGGGGCTTCGCGTCTACGCTTGCTACGCCCTCACAGGAAAGTCCAACCCTCCGAGGAATCTGTTCAAAAAATAATCTTGCATCTTTATGAGCTTATTATATAATGCCATTCGAAATGAGTGTATTAAAGGGGCTGGTGTAAACTTCTTTCTGTAAAATTAAATGGGCGCAGGATAAATGTTTGCCTCGCAGCGGCATGTCATGAGAAAAATTTGAAGTGAGCGTCCACTTGCTGATAAAATAATTAAACAGATGATTATCAACCGTTTGTAATCGGATATTATTTTTGCTTATGTTTAAATATAGGTAACTTGTATGTCCGATTGTTGCGGGAACTGCTTGAAAAAATATTCAGATGGTGATATAGGCCGGACTGTTTTCAACCATACGATTATGTGTAACATTCTGACTGATTCCTTATTTGTTCTTTTTGCCATTTTGGCAATTGGTATAGCTTTGGGAAATGTATCGATTAAAGGTATATCATTGGGAAGTTCCGGTGTCTTGTTTGTGGCATTGATTGCCGGACATTACCATTTAAAGGTACCGGAAGGGGTGACCACCATAGGTACAGCTTTGTTTGTATATTGCGTTGGCCTCGGGGTGGGTAACAGATTTTTCGGTTCTTTGAGAAGTCAGGGAGGCAGACTGTTATTGATGTCTGCTGTAATAGTTTGCACGGGGTGGTGTATTACCCTGCTTGCTTGCAGGTTATTTTGTATTGATTATGGTGTCGGTGCAGGAGTGTTTGCCGGGGCTTGTACCAGCACTCCCGGATTGGCCGCAGCGTTGGAGGCGGCTGAAACAGCCGGACAGGCAACTTCCCAAATTAATATCGGATATGGTTTAGCCTATCCCTTTGGCGTAATCGGTGTGGTGCTATTTGTTCAGGTCCTGCCCAGGCTGCTGAAAAAAAGTCTTAATGAATCGGAAAAGCAGGAACGGAGTAATTCTGACCCTAACCGTATTGTAACCCGTGTTATCCGCATTCAAAATAATATGCTTATCGGCAATAATATCATGACCGCCATAGAAAACGGATTATTGCAATGCAGAGTGACCAGGGTGATGAAGAACGATATGTTGGTGCCGCTGAATTCCGAGGATGTGTTTGAGGATAATCAACAACTTTTTGTTGTAGGCGCTCTGAGTTTGGTGGAGCATGATGCTGCCTTACTGGGACACATAGTAAAGGATGCTCCGAAAAGTCACCGTTTGAAAGACGAAATGGCTGAGGTGCTCATCTTAGAACCGAGTTTAAGCAATAAGACGCTCCGTGAACTCAATACATTGAGCAATTATGGCATTGTTGTTTCCCGAATTACGAGATTGGGAAATACTTTTGTCCCTCATGGTGATACAGAAATATTCCGCAATGATGTTCTGACCATTGTCGGACAGCCCGAGGATATTAAAGAGTTCAAAATCCTGTGCAAGCATAGAAGTTCCGCTATCAACGCCACAGATATTTTTTCATTGGCGGCAGGTGTCGCGCTTGGGATAGCTGTCGGGAAAATAGAGCTTTTTAATGGGTTCAGTTTAGGAACGGCCGGGGGGCCTCTGCTGGTGTCTCTCATATTGGGGCATCTGGGACACGTTGGTTCCGTAGTTGGCTATATGCCCCGGAATACGCGTGTTATGCTGATGGAATTTGCGCTGATGTTGTTTCTTGCCGGGGCCGGCGTTAATGGCGGGGCTACCCTTATAGAAACGCTGCGAGAACAAGGCCTTACTTTATGTGTTGTAGGTATGCTGGTAACTCTTCTTCCCTTATTGATTGGTTATGTTTTATCCCGAAAATTCTTAGGCTTAAGCCTTGCCGAAACGCTTGGTGGAATATGTGGCGGCATGACATCCACCCCCGCGCTGGGTGCTATTACCGCTCAAACAGATAAGCAATCTCCTGTCATAGCCTACGCAACTGCATACCCCTTAGCTCTGTTACTCATGACAGTGTTGTCTAAAGTATTGATTATGTGTGGAAGTTTATTATAGTATAACCAAAAGTTATGACAAAGCGCAAAATCGATGTGCTTGCTTATGTTGCTCATATAGGGTAAAATCGCGTTTACATAATTTCAGCGTATGAATGGATGCATGAATAATCTTACCTTGCAAAAGATGCGGTATCTGGTAAGTATAGCAGAGAACGGCTCTATTACCAAAGCGGCCCGCATGCTCTTTGTCTCGCAGCCCAGTCTTACAAAAACGATTCAGGAAATTGAAGATGAAATTGGGTTCCCGATTTTTGACAGAACTCACACAGGTATTCGAGTTACCAGAAATGGAGAAGAGTTTCTTGTTTACGTGAGGCAGGTATTGGATCATGCTGACATCCTACAGGAAAAATACTTGTCGCAAGGACCTTGTAAAAAACAATATTGCGTATCCACTTTGCATTATTCTTTCGCTGTAAGAGCTTTTATCGAATTGGTGAAAAAGCATCAGTCTGATGAATTTGATTTTTCTATCAGAGAAACGCAGATGGGAGAAATTATCGAGGATGTTTCTACCATGAAAAGCGCCTTGGGGGTTATTTATCTCAATGATTCCAATGAAAAAATCCTTCTGAAAACCTTCAAGGAAAGAGATTTGGTTTTTGAAGAAATAGCCAAGGCCTGCCCTCGCATATTTATGAGCATCCATCATCCCTTGGCTCACAATGAATCTCTGAGCCTGGAAGACTTGAAAGAATTTCCCTATGTATCATTTGAACACAAGGAGCATGACTCCTTCTATTTAACGGAGGAAGTGGTAAACGCTCTGGATAAAAATCAGCACATTCGGGTGCGTGACCGAGCTACTCTCTTTGATCTGCTCATTGGTGTCAATGCGTATACGTTGACTCATAGTACACTCCACCCAGAATTAACAGGAACTAGAATTACTGCCCTCCCTTTGAAAAACAGGGAACGAGCCAGAATCGGCATTATTCACCATCGCAATAGACGCCTCGGTAAGTTGTCGAATTTTTATATTGAACAACTTCATCGATTTATTGCAGAATAGTAATACGGTTATGTATAACTATAATATATGATTATTAATCGTTTTTGTGTATTTGACTTTTCTTTTATATAATATTATAATATTGGCGTTATGCGAAAAAAGATTTATCTTAATAGCATGGCGAAACAATAATTCAAATATATGAAAATACTTGATGTTAAACGTCCGTCTGAAGACTTCGGTCCGTTGACTCACCCCATTCTTTGGTGGAGAAATCACTGTAATAAACTGAACGAACGTAGAAGGTTGTTCAGTACGCCTTATACGATACAGCTTCCAATATTACCTTCTTATCTTTATTTTTGTTGGCAGGAAAAGGCTTTGCAACATAAATCTCTTTTCATGGAAAACCGAACCCTCCGATATCATGATGAGAAGGACCGTTTTTTTTCGGCATCACTTGAAGTAGATAGATGGCAGGGTGTTTTTTGTCTCAATGAGCCCAACGGAAAAGATATACTGCAGCCCATTACAGATATGGAGTTTTGGGGGCTTGCCTTGCGTGAGCACGGAAATACGGAAGAGGTCTTAAGCTGTAGCAATGCTCAAGGCGCTGTATTCTGGCATGATAACGTACTACACGTTTATCCGGCACACCTTGGAGCTGCCTTTGAATCATTCCTTCAAGAGTGTTTGCTGCCCGAAAGATCGGAATGAGCTAACATCTCCCTCAAAGCATACAAAAACAAACAACACCTTGCCGGGTAGGAGGGGTAGCCCCGGGAGCAATTGCTCACCAATGCTCAAATCCTATGCCTAGCAAGGTGTTTTTATACCATCGCGATTCTTGTTAAGTAGTAGTACACGTCCTTTCCGGCAAAGCTCTGGTAGATATTACCCAAACTTCCCTTAAAGGAATCATCCTTTTCATTGCCGAATACACTACTCTCATCCCCATACCGCATGGAATCTATGAGCTTCCTGCACTCCTCATAGGTCAGTACATAGGCATGGGTATCCCCTTGCGGCTTCTTCAGGCGCTGGTGATCGTAATCATCCAGCAAATCAAGAGAGCGGGTGTACTGCTGAACCACTTCCAATATCTGGGCCGAATCCAACTTATTTTCCACACGCTTCATCACGCGGATGGTAGTGGAGAGGTCTTGCAGACGCTTTTGTTGGCATACATACCCCTGCATCAGATACTGCCGAAGTACATTCGTAGCCCAACGGCGAAACTGAACACCCCGTGTTGATTTCACG
>JAFQEF010000097.1 GCA_017399165.1 Akkermansia sp. | reverse complement strand
TCCCAGTTCACTACCTGGTTAAGACGTTCTAAAGGATCGCCTAAAGTGCTAATTCTTTCTAATTTAAACTCCTCATCAAAGAACCCGGAAAAACGCATAACGCTATTATACCATACAGTTTAGATAAAAGAAAGAGTTTTTCGAGGTCCCCAAATCGTACTTCCCTACGTTTTTTCAGCGTGGCAAAAAGATTCTCTCTTGTCCCAAGCCGCTGACAATGGCCAGCTTATTGCTCAAATAGCGCATTACCAGCATCAGCGTAGCCAGCAGGGGCACACCGATAATGAGCAGGCCCATCCACGTCATCTTGCTGACGGCGTAGTTGTAAAGCTCCGGTTGTTGGGCTGCGGGGGCCTCCGGCACGGGCAGCAAAAAGTAAAGAGCCAAGCCAAAATTAGCAAAGGCAGAGAACAGGAGAGAGGCCGCCGTCATATACGCAGCGTGGTCCAGCACCTTGTCATACTGCGGGCGCACCCCGTTGGCATCCACGGCTTTTTCAATGGCTCTTACATCAAAAATGGCGTCAGAGTACACAAAAGCGCGCAGCATAGAGCCCTCCTTGCGGGTATTCACCAACATAGCCCCGGCCAGCAAAAGTGCAATAAGCCCCTCTTTAGCGGCATACCACCACGGGGTATCGGGGCGAATCGCCATGCCGGCCCCCGTGTTAGCATATACCGTCACAACACCCGTAAGTATGGTACCCAACAAACCGAACACGGTGAGCACCTCCACCTTCTTTTCCGTAGCAAAGCTGTAAATACCGCACCCAATCGGCAAACTCAGTGCCACCACCATAGCCCAAGTGGTGCCCAAGTTCCACCAGCTGTCGCCGGGGGCGGAGCAATGATCCAGCACCAACACGGGTGCCAACACACTTAAAAACACATTCAGCAAACTCTTTGTTCCTTTATCCATGGCAGGTTTCTCGGGTATAATTGCAGGGTACAGTGTTGAGGCAACAGGCGTTTACCTCAACACCGTGTTTTTCGGTTAATTGTAATATTCACTTCATGCTTGCAATGGCGGCTGCCATATCCGGCGCACGGAAGGTAGAGGACCCCGCCACCAGGCAATCTGCCCCGGCCTCCGCACACAGCGGAGCCTGCACGGCACCAATGCCGCCATCCATTTGGATGATGAAATTGAGTCCCTGCTCCTTGCGGGCGGCATCCAGCACGCGCACCTTATCCAGCACCTCGGCCATAAAGCTTTGCCCGCCGAACCCGGGCACCACACTCATTACCAGCACCATATCAAGCTCTCCCAAATAGGGCAGCACCTTTTCCACCGGTGTGGCGGGGTTCACCGCAAGCCCGGCATGGGCCCCACCCGCGCGTATAGCCGCCAACGAGGCATGCAAATCCACCGCACCCTCGCGCTCCACATGAATCGTAATCATGTTCATGCCCGCCTTCAGGAATCGCGGCAGGTAGTGGTCCGGCGCATCAATCATCAAATGCGCATCCAAATAAGCCTCTGCCGGCACGCTGTTGCGTATAGCCGCGCAAATATCCGGTCCAAAGGAGATATTATCTACAAAAGAGCCATCCATCACATCCAAGTGCAGCCAATCTGCCCCCGCTTCCAACGCGCGGACAGCCTCTGCACCAATGCTACGGAAATCACATGCCAACATGGAGGGTGCTATCAACATATACGTGTATCTATATTGTTACGTTTGCGCCATAAGCATACCCTGCCCCGGCACATATTGCAAGAAAAATCTCCTAATATACGAAATGCCATACACGCGTGTCCCAAATCTTTGGGACACGTATGTCGTATTTCGTATTTCAAAATAATGCGTTGTGTTGGTATAATGGGTGCATGGCCAAGGTGGACCTGAAAGAGAAATGGCGCAAGAGCCCGCACCGCCCCGGCGTGTACCTGATGAAGGGAGACGGCGGCGGCATTATCTACGTGGGCAAGGCCAAGGACCTGAAACGCCGCCTGAGCAACTACTTTGCACCATCCCGCGCCACGCTCGAGAACAGCAAAACCCGCGCCCTGATTGCCGCCATAGAGGACTTTGACTACTACGAGGTGCGCAACGACCAAGAGGCGCTCATCCTTGAGCAAAAACTCATAAAAGAGTACCGCCCCCACTACAATGTGCAACTGCGGGATGACAAGCGCTACCTGCTGCTGCGGGCATCCCGGCAAGAGACGCTGCCGCGCTTCTCTTTAGTGCGCCTGCGTAAGGATGACGGTGCGCGCTACATTGGCCCCTTTGTGCACTCCACCGCCCTCAAAGAAACGGTGGAGTGGCTCAACCACCGTTTCCGCCTACGCACCTGCACTTGCCGCCACCCCGGGGAGGAGCAATACCGCCACTGCCATGATGATGTGATTAAGCAATGCTCCGCCCCTTGCATCGGCCGCATCAGTGCAGAGGCCTATCGCGCGCAGTTCGATGCCGCGCTGGCCGTGCTCGAGGGCGGAGCCCGCAAAGAACACATAGATGCCCTCACGCAAGAGATGATGGCCGCCGCCGACGCGCTGGATTTTGAGCGCGCCGCCCGCTTGCGAGACATCCGCGAGAACATCCTCAAAACCCTGGAGCCCGCCCGCCGCTTCACCCGCGGCACGCCGGAGCTACCCGGCACCGTCAACCCCGAGGCAGATTTGGCAGAGCTTGCCGCCGCCCTCGGCATGCCCGCGCCCCCCGCTGTGATGGAGTGTTTCGATATCTCCAACTTGTCGGACAACCACATTGTGGCCTCCATGGTGCGCTTTACCAACGGCAAGCCCGATAACAAAGCCTACCGCCGCTACCGCATACGCGGGGTAGAGGGGCAAAACGACTTTGCCTCCATGCTCGAGGTAGTGCGCCGCCGCTACTCTCGCATTGTGCATGAAAGCGCCGCCCTGTTCGATAAACCCGCCCACTTGGGCACCTATGCCTGGCTGCAACAGCTGAGCGCAGAGGGCAAAGCCCCCATCACCGTGCCCGACCTCGTGGTGGTGGATGGCGGTAAAGGCCAGCTCGCCATTGCCGTGCAAGTGCTGGCAGAGGTAGGGCTGGGCGACATGCCCGTTATCGGCCTGGCCAAGAGAGATGAGGAGGTGTATTTTCCCCATACCTCCCCCCCCTTGGTGCTGGGTAAGGATAGCGGGGCCCTCAAGCTGCTGCAACGCTTGCGAGACGAGGCCCACCGCTTTGCCAACAACTACAACGAGCTGCTGGTGCGCAAACGCGTGCGGGAGAGCAAGCTCGACGCCTTCCCCGGCATGACCCCCAAGCGCAAAGAGCTCCTGCTCGCCCGCTTCCATACCATCCCCGGCATCCGCTCCCGCTCCGCGGCAGATATCGCTGCCCTGCCCGGTATCTCCCAAGCCTGGGCAGAAAAGTTCATTGCCTGGCTCGCAGAGCATTAACCCTCAGCTTCCGCCCTCACCCCCATCAACGCCGTCAGGCGTTCTTCATGGCGGGTGTAAGCCCCTACAAATTGGTGTCTTTGTGGGGTAAATGATATCGGAGTGTTGGGCTTTAATCCAACATTTATTATTAAAGCGCAGCACCAATAAACGGTGGGACTGAGGTCCCACCCTACAATATAGACAACTTGGGGACCTCGAAAAACGCGCCAAATGGCAATTTGTGGGGCTCTCCTGCGCCCGCAGAGCGCCTAGCTTCTCACTTTGTAAATTGGGCATCTCTAAAAACTCTGGTACCCACACAAATTGGTAGTTGTGGGGAAGAACCCGCGAGCGGTAGCGAGCCGAATTTTTGAGCCCGTGAAGCGGGCGACATTTCAAATAGCGAGTGGTGGAGCCGCGCAGCGGCGCAACCACTCGAATTAATTAATTATAAAGGGAACCCGTGAAACGGGTGACACTTAAGTCATGTTAAAAT
>JAFQEF010000096.1 GCA_017399165.1 Akkermansia sp. | reverse complement strand
TTTTATTCGGTTAGCAGAGGGGTCGCGCGCGCCCTGCGTGCACGCTTGACCGCCGGCCGATGTTATTTCGCCCCACAAGGGGGCTTGGAAGTACGAAATGTGAAATACAAAATACGAAGTAAGCAAGGCCACTGCGACGGCTTGAGATGCTCACCCCTACAAATTGCCATTTGGCGAGTTTTTAGAGGTCCTCAATTCGTATTTCGTATATCGTAATTCGTATTTACAAATTGCCATTTTACTAATTGTTCCCACGCGTAATTGATACGTTTTTTGCGTTAACCAAATGAGAGGGGCTACGGTTCAACGGGCGTAACTATCCGTATGAGAGTATGCCTCAAGCGCCCTTGCGCTTACGCCACGGCCTGTGGCATAAATAGTAAACAGCAAGCGCAGAAAGCACGCAACCGCTACAAACGGCAAAAAACGCACCCAAAACGCAATGCATGTACGCATCATAATGGTACTCTGCCGGGCGAAAGTACAAAATGACACGCCCCCACCAACAAAAAGCCACATACGGCAACAGGGTTATCCCGGCACGCCATGTCATGCTCAGGCGAGAGACGCCCACTGCTTTCAGGCGCATGAGCACCCAAAAAGCACATGTTACCCACCACAGCAGGAAAATGCCGAGCACAGCCCCCGTACCATGAATCACCGCCAATAAGTTAGCCCGCTCCATCTGCAGACGCACGGCAGATGCCTGCCCAGCATCCACCGCCTCCATAGCATCAGCGTAGGCATCATGATACTGCACGCCGCTGCGGAGACAACAAAACAGCAGACAAAGCAGCAATAACACCAACGCTGCAATGCTGATGCAGGTAACGGGGCGTTTTTTTATCACACTAAACATGCTACAACCAAAGCTAAAAAGGACAGCAGCATAGAAATACAGACCAAAACATAGAGCATATTGGTGCGCTGTTGAATCATGCGCTCCATACGCATCTCCACCCACTCCTGCAGGTTGCTGCGGTCATGCTCTCGCACCGTGGGGCGAACCGTTTCCTCATACTGAGGTCGGCCGCTTTGGCGGTGTACCGTTTTACCGTTGCGGGTATAGGTGGAGTGGGAGTAGGACACCTGCTCATCAGCAGGCATGGTGTCGGCCAAGGCTTCCAGATCCGCCTCCAACTGCTCCATATCACGGGCAAACTCTTTCCATTCCGTTTTCATTATTTACCTACTCCGGCGGGTCCTTTCACTTTAAATTCTACCGGCACGCAATATACATCCTGCGGCACGGCATCTGTGGTGCGTTGCTCATTAATGTCGCCCTCGGGGGTGTAATAAAGATTAAGCGTTTTACCGCCCACAAAGTAAGACACCGCACGGAAATGCTTGCCAAAGTGCCGTGCAATATCCATAGAGAAGCGGGCCTCGGGCTCTGCTATGCTCAAATTACGATACTCGGGGGCAACCAAAAGAGTGGCCTGCGCACCGTCTTTCAACGAAACGCGCCCGCACACATGCATTTTTGCCGTATATGGGGTGAAGGAAGAAACACCTGCTCGCCGCACAATATCTACCACCGGGGCTTTAGCGGAATCTTTGGAGAAGGTAATGACCACCCGCTCCACATTATCCCCCAAGACGGGCAGCTGAATAAAAGCATCCACAAAGAGGGATTTTGCCTCAATAGCGGCATCCAGCTTGTTCAGCTGCTCCTCGCTCAACTCTCTGTTCTCAGGTTGGCGGTGGTCTGCATTGTTCAAACGTGCCGCTTCTATCAACTTCTTAATGGCCGCCGCATTTTTACCACCAATGCAGGCATCAATGGTAGCGCCTTTATCCGTGCGGGCGTTTAAATCTGCTCCATGGTCAATCAACCACTGCACCAGCTCTACATGACTAAGCCCGCATGCATAGTGCATGGCGGTGTTGCCCTTGGTCTCGGGGGTGGTAGTGTTGGGGTTATGGGTCTCCTGAATCAGGGGCAAAAGCATCAGCAAGCGTTTGCGGTACAGCTTATCGGTGGCAGATTTGCAGGGGCGCTTCTCCAGCGCAACCAAGATGTCATTCAACCCATCATCCCAAATTTCCGGTTCATTCGGCTGGGGCATCAACAGGGGCACCCCGGAATCCAAGCCTTTCTGCATAGTGAAAGTAACATGGCGGAAATGGCGCGTTTGCCCATCCTCATGTAAAAAGACCTCGGCCGTGCCGCTCAAAGCATCCTTAAAGGACAAAATGCACAAAGAATCAAAATCACCGTTACCAACTTTCACGTATGCTTGGTTTGCTGCGGCATTAGCGGCATAGCTCACCTGAATATCCGGCCACTTGTTTTGAGCGTTATTATGCGGGTGCGGGGCCGTATAATCATTGGTGCCGTTAACGGGAAACTCCATGCGCAGCGGGGTCATCGGCATATCATACCACGGGCCCTTGGCCTCCTGGTACATCTCCGTATCACATGCCTGCGCCTGCCCCAGCTCCACCTGAATGGTGTACCCCGCAACATTCTCCGGCACGGCCGAAACCACACACGGAGCAACACAGACGACAGCCGATAAAAGGGAAAAATGCCATTTCATAAAAAGAAGATAACGATTAACAAAAACAAAATAACACCACCCACTCCCTATGTCAATCTAATATGTTTAAATTACAATACTGAGAAGAAAATTAAATTTTGAAACTTGAATATACCCCGCCTATATGGTAGCATGAGCGGGCACGCGTAAAGTGGAATCATGGCAAAAAAAAAGGAAGAGAAGATAGATTTTAAGGCAGGGGCAGAGTCTGCTAAGGAGCACGCTGTCATGCCACAAGCACCGGGGGTGGAGAAAAGCCTGCTCTCCATGATGAGTATTGACCCCACCAACATTATCTCTCAATGCATTGCAGATGGCCTCAATGAGGAGTACTTCTACATACCCGCACACCGTATCCTGTGGGAAATCTTCCGCAACCGCTATGAAAAAGGCATTGCCATAGATGCCGTATCCGTAGCGCAAGAGCTGGCAGACAACGGCAAATTGGAGTCTGTGGGTGGCAATGCGGGGCTGATGGATATTTTCTCTTTCTCCACTACAACGGCACTATATAACACTCACTTTGAAACACTTAAAGAGAAATACATACGCCGCAGCATTATTCTGACCGCCAACCGCGCAACGGATGCCGCCTATACCTCTGAGGCGGAGATTGAGCAACTGCTCGACCAAACAGAGCAAGAGGTGCTGCAAATACGCCACGCCTCTGCCAAGGGCGAGGAGTGGAGCCTTAAGGTAGATATTGAAAAAGCGGTATCCAACTTGGAGCGTATGATGAGCACGCAGGGCGGTATCCTCGGTATTTCCACCGGTTACCAAAAGCTCGACACCATGATCAACGGTATGAAGTCCGGCGAACTGTTCGTTATTGCCGCGCGTCCGTCCATGGGTAAAACATCATTCATGCTCAACATTGTGGAGCACGTGGTGCTGGACCTCAAGCTGCCCATGATGTGTTTCTCCTGCGAAATGCCCAGCGAGCAGCTGGTAGAGCGTTTGCTCTATGCCCGCTCTGCCATCAGCAAGCAAGACCTCAAAGCCCGCCAGGGCAAGCTCAACCCCGATGAGGTGAAGCGTTTCCGCTCCGCCATTACTGAGCTCAAAAACAGCAAGCTCATTATTGACGACACCGCCGGTATCTCTATCTCCGAGCTACGTGCCAAGGCCCGCCGCCAAATACGCAAATACCCGGATTTGGCCGCCATCGGCATTGACTACCTGCAGCTCATGCGCTCTCACACCAAACAGGCGCAAAACAGCCGCGAACGCGAAATTGCTGAAATTTCCGGCGGGCTTAAGGCCTTGGCTAAGGAGCTTAAAATCCCCATTGTGGTGCTCGCTCAGCTGAACCGTGGCCCGGAAAACCGAACAGGCAAAAACAAAGGTACCCCCATGATGAGTGACCTGCGTGAATCCGGCGCCATTGAGCAGGATGCCGACATGATTGGTCTGCTCTGGCGCTCCAAATATTACGCAGAGGACGATGAGGAGCGTGAAAAAGTGGGCAACGATGCCAACCTGCTGCTCGCCAAAAACCGTAACGGTCCCACGGGCGATGTTCCCCTCACCTTCCATGCAGAGATTATGCGCTTCGTCACCCGCATACCGGCGGAGGGCGATG
This sequence comes from Akkermansia sp., assembly GCA_017399165.1. Lineage (GTDB taxonomy): Bacteria > Verrucomicrobiota > Verrucomicrobiia > Verrucomicrobiales > Akkermansiaceae > Akkermansia. The sequence continues at coordinate 8,043 of JAFQEF010000096.1, read as the reverse complement.
ATGAGGAATAAAGCTCTCTGAACAAGAGAAAATCTCACCGGCAGATTTTCTCTTTTTCTGCATAAAATTTCAGGTATTTTGTTGAGCCACGTATGCTTTACATTCCGAAATTCGGGAGTAGCACTCCCGATTTTCGGATTTCGAGCATATAAAAAAGGGAAAGCCACACCTATTTCTCTTGCAAATGATTTTTTCGTTTGATAGCATGAAACAAACCATGAAACCATACCGTATCATCACTTTATGCACAGCGATATTTCTTGTTACAAATCTGAGCTCCTGCAATAATGAAGCAGATGAGAGAAAGCAAGAAGCCATTGCACTTTTAGAGCAGCGAGGCATCATCAGTGAGTTGAGCTATGAGAAAGAGGCTATGGCAGCAGCCCGAGATGGTGATACAGAACTGTTGAAACTCTTTATTGCAGCCGGTGCCAATGTAAATGAAGACCATCTTCAATGGGCCGCAATGTATGCACACGAGGAGGCCGTAAAATTATTGCTGGAGCACGGAATTGACGTAAACCCGCCGAGCAGAAAGGGCAAGCTGACGCCCCTGCATTTTGCCGCAAGCGGCGGTAATGAGAAAATTGTGCGCCTGTTTCTTGAGAAAGGCGCGGATGTGAACAGCCGATACGAAGAAGGCGGGGATACACCCTTACACGGAGCCGCCGGAAGCGGTAATCCCAAATGCGTCAAATTACTACTGAAGGCAGGCGCCCACATAGACGCGCAGGATAAAGACGGAAACACCCCATTACACATCGCAGCCATGCAAGGACACCACCCATGTGCTAAAGCGCTTCTGAAAGGCGGGGCCAATCCCCACATCAAAAACAACCGGGGGAAAACCCCGATTCAGGTAGCACGCGGCAAATGTAAAGAAATTCCGGAAATGATGGCTCAGTAAAACACAAAGAAAACACAAAAAGGGGGCTTTGTCAGAATTCGGGATTGACCGAGGGCGGATTAGGTGGCATAATAGCCTGCGTTATGAAGACACCTGTAACTGTAACCGTGACCGGCGCTGCCGGCAACATTGCATACTCCCTCCTGTTCCGCATCGCAGCCGGTGAAATGCTGGGTGCAGATCAGCCCGTTATCCTTAAGCTTCTCGAAATCACCCCCTGCCTTGAGAAACTCAACGGCGTGGTGATGGAGCTGCAAGACTGCGCTTTCCCGCTGGTGCAGGAGATCGTTGCTACCGATGATCCCGCCGTGGCATTCAAGAACGCCGACTGGTGCATGCTGGTGGGTTCCGTACCCCGCAAGGCCGGTATGGAGCGTAAGGACCTTCTTTCCATCAACGGCAAGGTATTCGTGGGCCAAGGCAAGGCCATTGCCGAAAACGCCGCCCCCGGCTGCAAGGTATTCGTGGTAGGCAACCCCTGCAACACCAACTGCCTTATCGCCATGCACAATGCTACCGGCATGCCCAAGGAGAACTTCTTTGCCATGACCATGCTCGATGAGTACCGCGCCAAGGCTCAGTTGGCCGCCAAGGCCGGTGTGCAGGTGTCCGATGTCACCAACATGACCATCTGGGGCAACCACTCCGCCACCCAGTACCCGGACTACACCAACGCCAAGATTTGCGGCAAGCCCGTGACGGAGGTTATCTCCGACACAGAGTGGCTGCAAACGGACTTCATCAAGACGGTGCAGCAGCGCGGTGCTGCCATCATCCAGGCTCGCGGTCTTTCCTCCGCTGCTTCCGCAGCCAATGCCGCTCTCATGACGGTTAAGAACCTGACCACCCCCACCGCAGAGGGTGACTGGTACTCCGTAGCTCGCTACAGCGACGGCACCAAGTACGGCCTGCCCGAGGGTATCATCTGCTCCATGCCCAGCCGCACGGAGGCAGACGGCACACTCACCATTGTAGAGGGGCTGCCCATCGACGAGTTCTCCCGTGGCAAGATTGACGCCTCCTGCAAGGAGCTGCTTGAGGAGCGCGCCGAGGTGCTCGGCTAAAGCTCAGCAAACGAAACATTCAAAAACACCCGCAAGGTTCTGCCCTGCGGGTGTTTTTTGAGGAGGAAACGCCATCTCTGCGGCGGCATCAACGCATCCACCCGCGCAACTTGGCAAAGCCCAGCACCCCGAGCCCGCCGAGCAAACAAGCACCGGCAAACCATAAACCACCACCATTGGTAAACACTATGGGGGCAAAGGTAACCAGGGCAATCTCTACCGGGGCAATAAAGAGGTATGCCAGCGCATAGCTGTCCAGGCAGCGGGAGCGCATATCGGGGTCCACCACACGCAAGAGCGCAATACCCATAGCCATGGTACCCGTAAACCATCCCCATGTGAAAATGGCTTTTTCAAACCAATACTCTTTTTGCATTAAACGCCCCATAATAAGTACATACGCCAGGGTGCAGAGCAAGCCCACCACCAACAAAACGACCAAAGGCTGCCAATATGCCACCACCACAGAGAGCTTAATGCTGGCTATGCCGAACACCACCAGAAAATCCGTCATCATACCGCTCAAATGGCTGATTGTTTGCGGGCAAGTGTACTGCAAAGCCCCGGTATGGTCAAAGATTTTACGCAACAAAACACCCACAACAAACGCGCAGCTGAACACCGGCAGCTCCAGCCCCGTCACCCAAAGGCCCACCAACTTGCTCAAGCCGTAACCACCCAGCGCAATAACGGCTACCACCACAATGTTGAAGGTAAGAGAGTCTATGGAGATGGAGGAGCAAGTATCCGTACCCAAGCGGGGGCGCTTTTCCTCCGGTACCAACAGGCCGGTGCGTAACTCTACCGGCAGGGCATCGTAATCTGTAATAAATGCCGTATGTGCTTTTTTGGTTGCCCACTTGATAAGCGGCAAACCAATGAATACGGAGGCCACAATACCCACCGTGGCCGCCGTCATGGCAAGGGTAAGAATATCCTCATTGCCCAATTTTTTGAAAGCCTCCCCCACGGCAGCAGCCGTGCCGTGCCCGCCACAAAAACCGCTCGGCATGGTAATGCCGAACCCGGCCCCTATGCCCGGCCAAATATATTGCAGCACCAGCAAGCCCAGCAAACCACCCAAAGCCCATTGCAACAACAAGCCTGCTTGAGAATACGCCCACATGCGCCCTATGGAAGCCCCCTGCTCCTCATTGCGTTGAGAGGTAATAGCCAGAGAACCGAAAATAAAGGCTATCAAAATACCTGCATAGGTGCCCATGTAAGAGGAAAGCGGCAACACATCCGCCCCGCCCGGCCCCAAGGCCAACCCCAAAAACCCCGCAGCCAAACTCGGCGGGATAAAGAACTTTTGCATCAGTTTCAACTTAACACGCATCCACTTGCATACCAGCAACAGGCAAGATATAACGCCTACGTCTACAAACAGCGTCCAAGGTGTAAAACTTTCCATCATGGCGCGGGCATTATACTCGCAAAAATCAGTAAATCAAGCTTTTTTCACCATCCCCGCACCACTGCGGCATCTCTATATCTGTAAGTTATTGAATAGTTAGGGGCTACGGCGAGTCTGAACCATTAAACCCAATACCCCCCTACATGAAAAACAAAAATATCACACGTTATACGTATGAGAATACGGACTTTCAAGGCTGGAGAGTAAGCATACAGCGTTGCGGGCGCATCATTACCCGCTATTTTTCGGACCTCCAATACGGTTCGGAGGAAGAGTCTTACCGCCAAGCGGTGGATTACCGAGACGAGGTATTCAGCGAGATGGCCAAGCACAAAAATGACCTGCCCGAATACATGGATACCGAGCTGGAGCACCTGCAAGAGCTACTGCGCCAAAAAGAAAGCGGTTTTACGCCTCAGGCTGCTCATCGGGGCGGGCGGCGGCGGGGATAAGCAAGGGGGCCAGCAGGGCCCTGAGCTCCTCACAGCCGTAGAATTGAGCCTCCTCTATGCGGCAAAACTCTATGGATATCAACTGTATGGTAAGCACCAGCTCAGACTTAAGCTCGGGCGTGTTCTCTATGTGGCGCCACATAGCCGTGGTATCCACACGGCCATTTAAGCCCTGCAATTTATCAAAATTAGCCTGCAAGGCAGGCACTGCCGCCGCGCTGCTTGCGGTATCCGTCATTCCCTTCAATATACCGAGCTGCTCCGTCAACCCTGCATTCAAGGCAGCGCAAATGGACTGAACATCATCTGCCGCAGCAACACATGCCACGCTACTACTCAGTACCAGAAAAGAGAAAACTTGTTTCATGGCTTGAATTTTAGAATCGAAGCCCCGAGATGTCAAGCGGAATCATTGATTTACCCTGCCCTGTAGCAGATTTTTCTTGGCAAGGGAGGGAGAAAAATGTAGAATGAGGGGGAAGAACAACCAAAACTGAGCACGCCATGTCTCAATCCATCCTCATTGTCATACCGGCCCGATACGCCTCCACACGTTTACCGGGTAAGCCGCTGGTAAAAATTGCCGGCAAGGAAATGATTCGCCGTGTGGCTGAAATTGCAGACTCCATCTGCCGCCACAACGACAACTGCAATTATGTGGTTGCCACGGACGACACCCGCATATTGGACTTCTGCACCGGTGCCGGTATACCCGCTGTAATGACGGCAGAGACCTGCCGCAGCGGCACGGAGCGTTGCTGGGATGCCGTGAGCCAACAAGCGGAGGCCCCTGCCTTTATCATCAACCTGCAAGGGGATAACCCGCTGTGCCCGCCCTGGGTGATTCAACAGCTCATCGACGAGTGGAAAGCCACCCCGGCAGATGTGTTCACCCCCTGCATCCATTTGGATTGGAACGAGTACGACCGCCTGGTAGAGAGCAAGAAAACCACCCCCTACAGCGGCACCACCGTGCTGGTGGATAAGGACGGCTACGCCATGGCGTTCTCCAAGAGCACCATCCCCGCCATCCGCAAGCCCGAGAAAGCCCGCGCCACCCTCGCCAAAAGCCCCGTACGCCGCCATGTGGGCCTTTATGCCTACACCCTCAGCGCGCTTAAAAATTACTTTGAGCTGCCTGAGTCCGACTACGAAATCGGCGCAGTGGAAGGGCTGGAGCAAATGCGTTTCCTTTACAACGGCCTGCGCGTGAAAATGGTAGAGGTTAACTACCGTGGCCGTAAAACCACCAGCGGGGTAGACTCCCCGGAGGACATCGAGCGCGTGGAAGCCATACTTGCCGAATACGGAGAATATGAGCTCTGATACCGCCACAGACCCTCAAAAATTGCCGCAGCACATTGCCATCATTATGGATGGCAATGGCCGCTGGGCAGAGCAACATAAAGTTTCACGCTCCAAGGGGCATGAAAACGGCGGTAAAACCGTGCAACGGGTTATCGACCTGTGCATAGAAAAAGGCATCCCCTGGCTTACGCTTTATGCGTTTTCCACGGAAAACTGGGGACGCTCCAAAATGGAGGTCAACTACCTCATGAACATGCTCGCCAAGTTTTTGGAGGAACGCTTGCCCGAGCTGATGCAAAAAAATGTGCGCCTGCACGCCATCGGCGAGCTGGATATGCTGCCCTCCAAATGCCGCAAACGCCTCAACCACTGTTTGGAAGCCACAGCCGGCAACACTGCGCTCAATGCCGTGCTGGCACTCAGCTACGGCTCCCGCCAGGAGATTACCGCCGCTGCCCGCAAATTGGCAGAGAAGGTACAACGCGGTGAGCTGAAACCGGCGGACATTACGCCCGAGCTCTTCGGCAACCACCTCTACACCGCCAACATGCCGGACCCCGACCTCCTCATCCGCACCAGCGGTGAGATGCGTATCTCCAACTACTTGCTCTGGCAAATCAGCTACGCAGAGCTCTGGGTTACGGATGTGCTCTGGCCGGACTTCGGCCGTGCAGAGCTCGACGCCGCCCTGCTGGATTTTTCCTCCCGCAATCGTCGCTTCGGCAAACGTTAAGGCTATAGCGCGCCCATTTGTACCTTGTTCCCGGTACCTTATCCCCTGTCTTTGCTGTGCTTTTCTCTACCGCCATGCGTTTCCATGTCGGCAGCAGCACCTTCAGACACCGTTTTTAACAACGCCTTGATATGGGCGGGCAAAACTTCCCCGTTCTTCGTATAAACATAGCGCAATATCCTGCCCTCTCCGTCCTCCACCATCACCACAATTTCATGTTCACGGCGCAAAATATTGATTATGGCGTCATTCATCACAAACGCAAAACGCAACTCGTTGAAAGTACTCTTGGGCGTTAGGCAAGCATGTAATGCTCTGAACTCCTTTTGCAAATCCTCCCAATCCGGGCGTTCCATTGCCAGCAACGCAGCTATAGCGCATTGGTGCGCCGACGCTTGTTGCGGGTTCTGCACCGTTACGGGTGCATACTCCAAATAACCGACCACTTCCGCAGCCCTGCGCTTACCCATCACAAAAGTAAGGTGCTCACGTTTGCCGGCGCGGAATACGGTCATATTTATCATATCTCCGGGGGTAAAGCGTGCAAGAGCCATCAAGACATCTTCCGGCTTGAAAATGGGGTAATGCTCTATCACAAGCAATACATCATCCACACGCAAACCGGCAAGCGCCACCGGGCTGATGGGGGATACATATTCCACCCGCACACCATGTTGAGACGGCAAGGCTGCCCCATAGCGCATACGGTCGGCAGTTGTTATCTCCTGCACGCGCATGCCTGCATACCCCTCCATCACCAGCGGAATCTCATGAACCGGCGCGGCGGGCTCTGCCCAAGAGCTCCCTACAAGCAACAGAGCCAGCACCCATCGACAATATAAAATAATCTTATCCATACGTATTCTCTTATAATACAACATCATTTAATCTGATACGGCAGGTCTGCATCGGGTCTATGTGGTACGTCACATTCGCCTTACGATAATAAGCGGTGTCCTCCCTTGCAAAAGAGGTCTCTCGCAATTGAGGTAAACTCCGCACATTCAAGGGAACCGCGTGTTGCGGGGCCTTACGCTCCGGCTTGATGGCAACAGCTTGAGGCTCTGTGGCGAAATAACGGTACCATAAAGCACCCACCATGCACAGTGCCATGATCAAAGCTGCGTATTTTAACCAAATGCGGCCATAAACGCGGCGCTTATGGCGGGCCGCCACCGCATGCATCACAGCCTTTAACCGTGCCGTCTCCGCATCGCTCATGCCGGCCGGAATTAAAGGCGTTTGCCGAGCCATGTCATACAGCTGCTGCTCTATATCACCCGAGCCTCTTTTAATTTTCGTCTTCATGCGCTTCATTCAGTATTGATTTAATTTGTTGTAATGCCGCCAAATAGCGGCTGCGAACCGTTGACTCCGGCTCCTGTAAAATGGTGCTGATTTCCTTGAAGGTGTTCTTTTGCCAAATTTTCAATTCTACAACTGTGAGTTGAGCTTGCGGTAAACTTAATACAGCCCGTTGTAATGCTGTATACTCCGCTTCTTTTTCCTCCATTGCCGTCGTGTCCTGATTCGTATGATAACTCCTTTCTGCATCCTTGCGTCGCAGATTTGTTTTTCTCATGGTTTCTGCCATGTTGTGAATGGAGCGCAAGGTATATGGCAACAGGGCAGACTCCTCTGCCGACACCCGCCCGCTCAACACGGCTTCACACACTCGCTCTACCACACGGTCCACCAACAGCTCCACGTCTGTCTCTCCATCTGCCTGTAACAGAGCATAAGACTTCAAGCGGTGCCGATTCTCCAGCATCCAAGTATAGCATACCCGCCATACCTGATCCCGCTCTGTCGCACTCTGTTGCTTGCTTCTCATCTTTCTACCCTGTTCACTCAACTTTTGCCGTTTTCCGCGAACTTATAACGAAAAAAATGATAAAATTACCCTTTTTTTGGGCACTGCGTCAAAAAAGTCGCGGAATGACGGACTGAGGTGCGCCAACCGCCAAAAGTTGTGGTAATATGTGGTTGGAATGAAAATAATACCGGCTCTTGAGATGAAGGGCTGGCGCACCTCTGCGTCAGATTGTACAGGGAATCAGATAGTTGTCAAGTACGAGTTTGTCTCTTCTGAGGCATTCAGGTGCAGGCTATGCAATCGGCGAATGCAAAGGCGAGGAAGTCGCCAACTTTCCGTAGTAGAT
>JAFQEF010000095.1 GCA_017399165.1 Akkermansia sp. | reverse complement strand
TCGGCCTCGTTGGTGGCGCTGACGCGCCCCCTCCTCGGGCTCTCATTTATTTATCATCCTACCCCAAGGCTGCGCCACTACGTGGCTTGCCTTGGGCTAATGGTCTTGCGCCCCGCCGGTGGGCGGGGCCTGTGGATTCCGCTCGCCTACGGCTCGCCATTCCACCCCTGCAAATTGGTAGTTGTGTGGTAACATACGAAATACGAAGTCAATTTAGTTCGGCTCACAGCTACGGGAAGTCTCCCTTGCTGTGAGCAAAATAAACATTGCTATCTCAACGCTTACTGCCATAATTACACCAGTAACTTATGCACGGCTTTGCAACATTGCGCCGCAGGCGCCTAACTTTAAAATTCGTATTTCGTATATCGTAATTCGTATTTACAAATTTGCCATTTGGCGAGTTTTTCGAGGTCCCCAATTCGTACATCGTACAAAGATTCCCCTTTTACTAATTGTTCCCACGCGTATTATTTATCCTGTGTGAGCTGTAGGGCTCTTGCGTGCTTATGGGGCGGTGGGGTGTAAGCTCGGCGGTGCCGAGCCATGAAGAACGGCTGCGCCGTAGTGAAGAAGCCGCCTGACGGCGGCTCGTGAAGAGCGGGCAGATACCCGCAATGAAGAACGCCTGACGGCGTTGTGGGGAGGGGTAGCCCCCCTCATCAACCCGCCAGAGTCACGCTGCGCACGGTAGCATCCACATGCTTTAACACCAGCCAGCGCGTATCGGCGGGCATCAGGGCGCCGTCAAAGCGGTCTGCCCACTCCACCAGCAGCACGCTGCCGCTGCTCAGGTACTCATCCCACCCCATGCCCAGGGCTTCCTCTGCGCTCTTCATGCGGTAAAAATCAAAGTGGGCTGCCGGTATACGCCCGTCCGCATGCTCATGCACCAGTGAGAACGTGGGGCTGGCTGCCGGGTCTGCTGCCCCCAGCCCGCGTAAAATACCCTGCACCAAGTGGGTCTTGCCGGCACCAAGGTCGCCCACCAGGCCCAGCACTTCACCACCTTGCAAGGTTTCTGATAATTGTTGCCCCAAAGCCACCATCTCTGACTCTGAGTTCACCAAAATTGACCCATTTTTGAAAATTTTATGCATTATTTTGCAAATTTTTTAAAAATTTTTAATTTTAGACTTGCCAAAAGGCTTGGCATGTATATAATGTGCCAGCCCGCATGAGCGGGTGCAATCCAAAAATTCAGAAAATTATGGCATACGCAGTTTTCACATCCGGCAACAAGCAGTACCGAGTAACGGTAGGTGACGTGCTCACCGTAGACCGTATCTCCGGTCTGGTGAACGACGGCGAAACCACCTTTGACCAGGTGCTCCTGGTAGAGGATGGCGACGCTACTAAGGTAGGCACCCCCACGGTTGCCGGTGCAACAGTAACGGCCAAGGTTCTTGACGCTGAGGCACGTGGTGCCAAGGGCATCGCCTTCAAGTTCAAGCGCCGCAAGGGTTTCCACAAGAAGAAGGGCTTCCGCGCCGCTCTCACCAAGGTAGAGATCACCGCTATCAACGCCTGATTATTAACCACTAACCAATAGATTTTTACTTAGTCATGGCACATAAGAAAGGTCAAGGTTCCGTTCGTAACGGTCGCGATTCCCGCAGCAAGCGCCTCGGCGTGAAGAAGTTCGGTGGTCAGTCCGTCATCGCCGGTAACATCATCGTTCGTCAGCGTGGTACCAAGTTCCATCCCGGTAAGGGCGTGGGCATGGGCCGCGACTACACCATCTTCTCTTTGGTAGATGGCCGCGTGTTCTTCGACCGCGAAGGCCGCCGCGTCAATGTTGCTCCCGAGGCCTAATCCGCCCCACCCGCAACAATCCCATTTTTAATGAGCCGCTGCACCCCGCAGCGGCTCATTGTGTTAAGTACGAATTACGACATACGAAATACGAATTTTCAGAGTTAGGCGCCTGCGGCGCAATGTTGTAAAGCCTTGCATAAGTTACTGGTGTAATGACGGCAGTAAGCGTTGAGATAGCAATGCTTATTTTGCAAACAGCAAGGGAGATTTCCCGTAGCTGTGAGCCGAACTAAATTGACTTCGTATTTCGCTTGCCTCGGCGTAGCCTCGGAGAGGCGAAGACGGGTATTTCGGATTTCGTATGTTACCTCGCAACTACCAATTTATGAGGGTACCAAAGTTTTTAGAGATTCCCAATTTTACTGACACAACGTCAGTAGCTATGCGCTTGATAATTTCAAGCTGTTATGGTAGAATGCGCGCCCGCATGAACACCGCAATCAAAAACATTCTCTGCATGGCAGCCTGCGCCGTAGTCGCAGCCGGGGTGAGCAGCTGCTACCCGCCCTCGCCGAGCTATACCACCACCACCATGGTGACGGAGCGCCGTACCACCCTGCAAGAGAATTTGTTGCTCATGCTGCCTCAAGAGCAACGTACGCTGCCCGATGCCATACAAGAAACACAGTGGCTTGCCGATACCGCCTACAAAGCCGCCGCCGGTATTGCCCGCATCAATGATTCCTACTTTCCCGGCTGGGCAGGCAACTACTTAGTGAATGCCCGCATTCAAGACCGCGGCCTTTGCTGGCACTACCAGCATGATATGTATCGCGAGCTGCGCCGCCGCCCCCTCAAATACTTCAATATCGGCTGCTGTGTCAGAGACAAAGGCACGCGCCGCGAACACAACTGCGTATTTGCCACACCCAAAAATACCGGGTGGCCTCATGCCTGGGTGCTGGATGCCTGGCCTTACAACGGCCGCCTGCAAGTCTTCAATGCGTGGGATCTTGACCCCGACCAATGGGCGGACCGCCCGGAAATCACCGCCTTCCTGGCCCCCATTTATACAGAGGGGCATCAATACCCCATGGAGCACTGGGCCAGTATTCGCAACAAACGCAAGTGGTATGAGCTCTCCCTCCTCGGGATGCCCTCCTCTTATGTGGATATCTGGTGGCCGCAAGCGTGGTTTACCCCGCAATACCGCAACATGATGAACAATATCCTCAAAGGGCAGGCAGAGCACCCGGAATCCCTCACCAACTATTAACACATGACCCGCATTCTCATCTCTCTTACCCTGGCCTTGGTGGCCGCTTGCTTTGTACCCTCCTGCCAAACGGCCCCGCCCATCGGTTTCGAGGATACCCCCGAGGTGCAGCTGCAGCGCACCGACCTCTATAACCAGCTCTTATCCCTGCTGCCTGAGGAGCAGCAAAAGCTCCCTGCCGCCCAGGCAGAGGCCCGCACGCTGGCAGATGCATCCTACAAAGCCGCCGCCGCCATCGGCAGAATCAATCAACCCCGCCGTTGGCCCGCTTGGCGTAACAATGTGCTGGTCAACAGCCTGAGTGACTCCGCCCTGGAGCGCGGCCTTTGCTGGCATTACCAGCATGATATGTACCGCGAGCTGCGCCGCCTGCACCTGCAGTTCTTTAATATCGGCTGCTGCGTCTACAAAAAAGGCACCGGCCGTGAGCACAACTGCATTTACCTCACCCCGGTGGATAACTCTTGGCCCCATGCCGTTATTTTGGATGCCTGGCGCCTCGGCGGCCGCCTCCTCTTCATCCCCAAAGAAGATATTGACACAGAAGACTGGCAAGACCGCGCCAACTCCACAGAGTGGCTGGCAGATGTTTACCCCGTTGGCCACCGTTACCCCATAGAACATTGGGCCACCGTGCGCGATGACGAGGACTGGAACCTTCACCACCCCTCCTACACCGCCGCAGGTCAAAATACCAAGCAAGGCAAACGAATGTACGATAACATGCGCCGTGGCCTCCGCGAGCGTAATGGTAAACCAACGCCGTATTGATGGTGTATGTTTGATATCCTCCCGGTAAAAGGTAAGCTCGTCTCATTTAGAATGAGATGTCCAGCAGAAATTTTCGTTATTTTTTGTTTTTTAACAACTTTTTATCAAATCGAATCGGTAAATCTCATGGCCATTTTTTGAGATAGAAAAAAAATATTTGTTTATTATCGCCGGAATATGATTTGCATTAAATGCAAACTTGAGGCGAGTAATATTGTATAACAAAAACATTAAAAGGGCAGAAATAAAGACAATTTTATTGTCTCCTAATATTATAAATAAAGAGGAGAGACTATTGTCGTTGATGATAAGAAATTTTATTTCATCAAGATACGAGGTACATTTTGCGTATAGCTCATTCTAAATGAGCTACACTGCGCGTAGCGGCTTGTAGCAGGACTCTCGGCATTCCGACGCGCGTGGAAACGAGTATCCCTGTGCAGGCTGTGATAAGGATATAACAATCAATTATTAATAATTATGAAAAAGACAATAGTTTCGCTCCTTGTACTGGCGGGTTGTGCTATCGCAGCAGACAGTATAACCGTAAGCTCTAAGTTATCATACACTGATGCTAATGATAGCTCTAAGAACTTTGTATTAAATGCATACGATGAATTTGTGTATGATACTAGAACAGAAATTGATGACTTCACAAAAAATGGTATAAATTGCATAGATGCAGATCGATTGTCAGTTATCCCTCCTGCTGATGGAACTAAGGTCGTTACATTAAACCTAGGTAATATGCTTGTTGCTGGTGATATCTCCGATTTGGCAACCAAAGGTGCTATAATTGATAGTATTTCTTTCATAGGTCGAAACGCGGATGATAAAAATCCCGCTGATGTCACTTTGAGCATTACCCTAGATGGCGTGGTTTTTACCTCTCAACAAGCTGTTTATAATAGAGATGGAAGCACGGGTGATGCGGCTAACACTAAACATGGTAGCATTACTTTCAATTTTACCAATGCTCCGATTATTTATTCCTTGGAAGATTTAGCAGTAACGTGGAGTTCTACGGAAGAGTTTGGCTGTGGTGCCTTCCATGGTGAAAATGGAGCTGTTCTGGAAGGGACTTCTTACCAAACAGTTAATGGTGTAAATTGGTATAGCATAGCTCAGGTTAAAATGCATGTTGCTCCCGAGCCCACCACGGCAACGCTGAGCTTGCTGGCCTTGGCCGGTTTGGCAGCACGTCGTCGCCGCCGCTAAAGCTTCCGGCTTCTCTGCGATACGCCGAGACTGGTTGGCGTGGCAAGTTGCCGCCGCGAGTAAAGCTCCGAAAGAGCTAGGTATTTTCATCGCGTCTCCTCACCCACGGGGAGGCGCGTTCCTTTGTACGTCAGGCATGATACGCAACTGGGGTGGAAGTCCCCAATGAGCCGCTGACAGGGCGGAATCAAATAGCCAAAGGCAACTGCGTCGCAGTAATGTGGGGTGGGAAGGAAGCCGGAGGCGAAACACAGACAGGATGA
>JAFQEF010000094.1 GCA_017399165.1 Akkermansia sp. | reverse complement strand
CGCGCCCCCTCCTCGGGCTCTCATTTATTTATCATCCTACCCCAAGGCTGCGCCACTGCGTGGCTTGCCTTGGGCTAATGGTCTTGCGCCCCGCCGGTGGGCGGGGCTTGAGGATTCCGCTCGCCTACGGCTCGCCCCCCACACACAAATTGCTATTTATCGAGTTTTTAGAGATACCAAATTCGTAAATCAACGTGTCCCAAATCTTTGGGACACGTATGAAGTGCCCCGGGATAAGACACAACGCGCCCTTTACAACACGGCGGCAAAGGCCTATACTGGGCGAGGTGAGGGAACACGAACAAAACTTTTGTGTAAGCGGCATGAGCTGCTCGGCATGTTCTGCACGAGTAGAACGCGCCGTGGGGCAGTTGCCGGGGGTACAAAGCGTGCAAGTTAATTTATTGACCGGCAGCATGCGCGTGCGCTACCACGAGCCGCAAAATGCGGCAAGCATCATCCAGGCTGTAGAGGCCGCAGGCTATGGGGCAAGCACGGGGCACGCGGCCACTACCCCACCGGCAGAAAACACGGAGCTCAAAAAACGTTTTCTTTGCTCAGTGGCACTGCTATTGCCCTTGGTGGCCGTGCATCACTTGTGGCACGGGGAGGCATCTGCCGTGGTTCAATTGTTGCTTACCCTGCCCATTTTGTGGCTTAACCGCAAGTTTTTTATCAACGGCACCAAAAGCGTGCAGAAAGGCGCCGCCAATATGGATACCTTGGTAGCCTTGGGGGCGGGGGCAGCCATGGCAGACGGCTTGGCAAACTTTGCCCTGCACCACAGAGCCTTCTTTTCTTTTGAAAGTGCCGCTATGATTCTTACCCTCATTACCCTGGGTAAATGGCTGGAGACCCGCGCCACAGGGCGCACCGGCGCAGCCTTGGAGAAACTGCTGCACCTGCTGCCGCAAAGTGCCACGGTATTGAGAGACGGCACCCCGCATACCCTGCCCGCAGATGCCGTGCAGGTGGGGGATATTCTACTCATACGTGCCGGGGAGCGAATCCCCACGGACGGCACGGTGCTGCAAGGTAACTCTGCCGCAGATGAATCTGCCCTCACGGGAGAAAGCATGCCTGCAGAAAAAACGCCGGGCTGCAAGGTGTATGCCGGCAGTATCAACGGCAGTGGGGTGCTGCATGTGCGCGCAGATAAAACACGTGCCGGCTCCGCCCTGTCCGGCATCATTCACTTGGTGGGTGAGGCCGCTGCCACCAAAGCCCCCATTGCACGCATTGCAGACCGCATCTCTGCCGTGTTTGTTCCTGTGGTGGTGGGCATTGCCCTGCTAACGCTCGGTATCTGGTTGAGCTTGGGGTACGGGGCGGCCTTTGCTATCTCCAACGCTATTGCAGTGTTAGTCATATCCTGCCCCTGTGCGCTGGGCTTAGCCACACCCGTGGCCATTATGGTGGGCATGGGGCGCGGGGCAGAGGCAGGCATTTTGTTTCGTAATGGCACCGCGCTGGAGACCCTGCACGCCACCCGCTGTATTCTGCTGGATAAAACGGGCACCCTCACCCAAGGCTCCCCGCAAGTGACAGATATTTTGCCTGCCAACGGCTACACAAAAGAAGCATTATTGCAGTTAGCCGTCAGCCTGGAGTCCGTGGGTAATCACCCGCTGGCAGCGGCTATTTTGAGCGCAGGGCAAGGGGTTAACGCCCAAGCTGTAAGCAACCACACCTATCTGCCCGGCAAGGGAATCACCGCGCAAATAAACGGTGAGCTCTGCGCTGCGGGCAACGCAAGGCTCATGCAAGAGCTCGGCATCCGTATTCCGCAAGAGCTCGGGGAGCAGCTCGCCACCGGCGGGAAAACGCCACTTTGGTTTGCGCGCAATAACTGCTACTGTGGGCTCATTGCCGTGGCAGATTCCCTTAAACCCAACAGCCCCGCGGCCGTGGCTGCCATGCAGGCTGCGGGTTGCCGTGTGCTCATGCTCACGGGGGATAACGCCCGCACCGCCCAAGCCATAGCTAAACAAGCCGGCATTACAGAGACACATGCCGAGCTGCTGCCACAGGATAAAGAGGCCTGCGTGCGCCGCCTGCAAGCAGAGGGCACCCGCGTTGCCATGGTGGGAGACGGCATTAACGATGCCCCTGCCCTCACCCGTGCAGATGTGGGCATAGCCATTGGTGCCGGCACGGATATTGCCATGGAGAGCGCCTCCGTCATCTTGGTACGCAATGAACTGACGGATGTGGTGGGCGCCATGCGCCTAAGCCGTGCCGTTATCCGCAATATTAAGCAAAACTTCTTTTGGGCATTGTTTTACAACAGCCTTGCCATCCCCTTAGCCGCCGGGGCATTTTACCCACTGCTGGGGTGGCAACTGCACCCCGCAATAGCAGCCGCCGCCATGGGGCTGAGCAGCCTGTGCGTGGTCACAAATGCCCTGCGCCTGCGCCGTTTTCAAATTAACCCACCCACTCACATGAACAGCATTACCATTAAAGTAGACGGTATGATGTGCCCGCATTGCGAGGCCCATGTCACCAAAGCCCTGCTCGCCATCCCCGGCGTGGTAGACTGCAAGGCAGACCACAAAGCCAAGCTCGTTACCCTTACCACCTGCGGTGATGTAGCCTTGGATACCCTGCACGCCACCATCCGCGCGCAGGGGTACACGGTGTTATAAACGCTGAATTTATACACGTTTTTTTCTTTTCAAATCCGCAGAAAGATGTTATCATTCGGGGTGCATGGGAGCAGGAAACGGCAGAGAAGGAACCGTACGCGCCGCGCTGCAAGGTAAAGGGCAGCTCGGCGGCAAGCTGGCGGGTCTCAGTTTACCGCGTCAAATTGTATCCATTGCCCTGTGGCCCTTGCTTGAGCAGGTGCTCAGTTTCATTTGCGCCTCTACCTCCCTGTATTTGGCCACCCACATGGGCACAGAGGGCGACATTACGGAGAAAATAGCCTCCGGCATTGGTGTAACGGGCTATGTCATGTGGCTGGGGTTCCTGATGCAGGGAGCCGTGGGCATGGGTGCCACGGCCATTGTAAGCCGCATGACGGGGGCACGCAAGTTCGGGGAGGCCAACTACGCCGCAAACCAAGCCGCTGTGCTGGGGTTGATAGCGGGCATAGCCTCCGCCGTGCTCATGTATTTAACGGCAGATTTTCTTGTAACCACCGTATTGAGTTTGAGCGACTACGCGCAAGAAGTAGCCCTCACCTACATGCATGTGGGGTGCTGGGTAGCTGTGTTCTCAGGCATCATCTTTGCCGTGAATGCAGCCCTGCGAGGCGCGGGAGACACCCGCACACCGTTCTTCATCATGCTGGCGGTGGATGGCCTGAACATCATCTTCAGCATTGTGCTGGTCAAATGCTTCGGCATGTTTATTGAGGGCTTAGCCTTGGGTATGGTGCTGGGTATGGCCGCCGCGGCAACGGTGCTGGTGAGCATACTGGTGCGCCGCTCTATACGCATGCGCAAAAAACTTGCGGGCAAGGATATTGATGCCTACGCCGCCGAGCGCACAGATAACTATGTACCCCCCATTCACCTGCGCATAAAAGACTTGCTGCCCGACTGGCGCAGCATGTACCGCATCCTTACCATCGGCCTGCCCCAAGCACTGGAGATTGGCGGTATATGGCTTATCCAAATTTTTGTGCTGCGCACCATCTCTCAACTGGGGGATGCCTACGTGGGCGCCCACAACATTGCCATACGCATTGAGTCGCTCAGTTTCCTGCCCGGGTTCGCCATCGGCATGGCCGGTGCCACGTTGGTGGGGCAATATCTGGGCACGGGCAGCGTGCGTCTGGCACTGGAGACCGTGCGCAAATGCGTGCGCTACAGCGTGGTATTCATGGGGCTCATGGGCGTGGTGTTCTTCTTCTTCCCGCAGGTGTTTGTGGAGATTTTTGCCTCCAACTCCCCGGGGCTTATGAACGCTACCATTCCCGTGGTGCAGGTGTTCCTGATTATTGAGCCCTTTTACGCCGCCATGCTCATGATTAAGATGTGCCTGCGCGGTGCGGGTGATACACGGCGTGTCATGTATGTATCTTACGGGTGCATGGGCTTCTTCCGTTTATTCTGCCTCTGGGTATGGAGCCTCTGCTGGCCGAATACGCTCTCCCTTGTGGGTATTTGGGTTCTCTTTACCGTGGATATGGCGGTAGAGTACCTCATCCTCAACCGCATGCTCTGCGGCCTTAAATGGGCCCGCAGAAAAGTGTAGGGATGTACGAGGTACGAAATACGAAGTGAGAAATACAAAGCACCTTAGCGTGGAGCCGGGGTGTATTCTTAAACACCCAGCTCCTCGCGGATAAGCTCGCGGATACGTGCTTGGGTCTCCTGCACGGTGCCATCCGCCTCTATACGGTGCAGCCACGGCATCTCCATGGCAGAGTAGATTTCATGGCAGGCCTGCAAGAAAGGCTCATTTTCAAAAGCATCATGGCCATTGCCACGGGCGTTCATGCGCTCCATGGCCATCTCCAGAGGAATATCCAGCCAAAAGGCTACATCGGGTATGGTGGCAAACTCCTCATTCATGAGCCTGATCTCCTCCACATTAGCCCCGGTTGCCCCTTGGTAAGCCATCATGGAGAGGTAGTAGCGATCCAACAGCACCCAAGCTCCGCGCTCCAGCGCAGGCTCTATGAGCTCTCGCACGTGCTCTCGGCGGTCTTGCAACAGGCAATCTATCTCTTCCTCAATGCTCAAGCGCTCTCCCGAGAGTGCGGCATTGCGCACTTTCATGCCCCATTTGCCGCGGGTAGGCTCAAAATCCGTTACAACTTCCAGACCACGCGCACGCAAGTATTGCGCCAACAGCTGAATCTGGGTAGGCTTGCCCGTGCCGTCTATACCTTCAAAGACGACCAGGCTTCCCCTTAGGTGAGGTGAATCAGGTTCCATAACAGGCATGAGCCTAGCACACGCACGCCCGTGTAGCAAGTCAAAAGTTTTTGAACTGTCGCACTCCCTTTCATTTCACCCGATTTTTGCCGATTTAACACCCCAATTTTGAAAAAAATGCAGAATTCTTGTGAAAAATCTTGACAGACGGGGGCAGATGTTGTATCCTGCCTGCCCGTTCCCGGACAATCATTAACAAACACACACATTATCATGCGTTCCGTCACCGTACGTAAAGGAGAACCGATCGATCGCGCTCTTAAGCGCCTCAAGACCAAGCTCGACACCGAGGGTATCCTCGAGGAAATGCGCCGTCGTCGCGCTTTCGAAAGCCCCATGGATGAGAAGCGCCGCAAGGCTCGCTCCGCCAACAAGCGCAACAAGGTTAAGTGGCGCTTCACCAACAAGGAGGAAATCCCCGCTGCAGCCGTAACCCCCGCTGTTGAGGCGTAAATAATCAACCCGTTCGGGAAGCTTTTTTTGAAGCAGGCGAATCTTTATCAGATTCGCCTGCTTTCTTTTGTACCGCTGCAATGAATCCTGATTTTACCGGATAAATACACGCGTGGGAACAATGAGACAAATGGGGATTTTGAGGCATTCTGCCGGTGTATTCCGTGATAGTACTCATTTTTTTTCAACTACAGCATCCACCACTTTATCTATTGAATAATATTTGAATGCGTACTTATAATTCTAACGGGGGCCGCTTTTAGGATTGTTTTGTGCACCAAAGCAACAGCCTCTGCCTGTAAAAAAGCCTATTCCTCCACCCACTATTCCCAATGCTATAGGAAGCAAATAACAATAATCATAAATCAGGGACCTCGAAAAACTCAACCAAGCCATTAATCTACCATCCTGAGACTTACCGAGGTCCCTACAAATTGATATTTGTGGGGGAGGATGCGAGCGTTAGCGAGCCGACTTTTTGAGCCCCGTTGGGGCGTCATAGAATAGCCCGGGCGTGGAGCCGCGCCAGCGGCGGAACCCCGGGAAATATGCAAAAATAATTACGAAC
This sequence comes from Akkermansia sp., assembly GCA_017399165.1. Lineage (GTDB taxonomy): Bacteria > Verrucomicrobiota > Verrucomicrobiia > Verrucomicrobiales > Akkermansiaceae > Akkermansia. The sequence continues at coordinate 18,717 of JAFQEF010000094.1, read as the reverse complement.
CCCGCAGGGGTGGCATAATGTTGTGCCTTGAATTGAGGCGTTATATGTATTTTGCCCCCACATTTAAGCCACGCATTATGTCACCCCTCAACCGGGGTTCCTGTTTGTTTGTACGTTTCCCCGGGGTTCCGCCGCTGACGCGGCTCCACCGCCGGGCTACCATATATCGCCCCTCACCGGGGCTCAGATTTCGGTGGGCATTCGCCCGCTGGGAATCCCTACAAATTGGTATTTGGCGAGTTTTTCGAGGTCCCCAAATCGTATATCCTGCATAAAATCCTATGATTCCCCAAAACAGGGCGGCAATTACGGCAGGGAAATAATATTGAAATTTATCCCAAGATGTTTCATCCATAAACAACCCGATAATCCCGCCCAAAAAAACCAAAACAATACCGGGCCATATAATCTCATAACCTAAAACATTAGTTATAAGATTTGGCCAATCGTATATCCTGCATAAAATGCTATGATTCCCCAAAACAGGGGGGCAATTACGGCACGGAAATACCAAGATGTATCCATAAACAACCCGATAATCCCGCCTAAAACACCAAAAAGAAGACTAGGCCATATAATCTCACAACCTAAAACATTAGTTATAAGATTTGGCCATTTGTTTTCGAGTCCAAACATGCGTATTATAAGAGTTGTCATGTAATAAAATAATGAAGCTCCGAAGAATACACTTATTACACGACATATTATTTTTATCATAAAGGAAAATTCTATTTTAAGTATTGGGATTCATATTTTGACTGTAGCTCTGTTAAGAAACTTCTACTGCATTCCCTCTACCATGAGAGAGAATACCAATTATAGTAAATAAAGTCAACATTAATAATGCAATTCGCGACTATCTTTTTGTTTCTGAATTAGTCTTTAAATAATTATGAACCAATCCGAAAGAGAGTTAAAAGCTTATGCAACACTGAGAAAAAAGGTATTGAACCGGCTGAAAGGGGAGCTTTATTCACCCCGGCGCTTGGTAGGAAGCCCGAAGAAGTTATTGCCTCCGATTTGGTAGCCGGTGGCTTTCCAGCTGATGTGGGTGAGGGTGGGGTAAATCTCATCTTTCCACTTGTATCCGCTATCGAGTACGTCTAATACCCTTGTACAGGGCACTACGGCATTTCAACAGCAAACGGCCCGATAAACGCTGCGGTTTATCGGGCCGGGGTTGTACTATTTTTGAAAAACTAACGCTTAATCAGCTTGAGGATAGAGCGCAAGCAGCTCTTTTTGCTCCTTGATGAGGGAGAAGGCTTTTCTGACCATGGAGCGAGTTTCATTGAGCAGGCCCAGGTACAAGATTCCGTTGCGCATGCCGCCCTCGTCGTTACTGTCTCTGAGCAGGTGGCGAGTGATGCAGTCTGCAAACTCATCGCTCAGGTCAGAGGCATGGGCCATGACGGCATCCAACTGCCCGTAATTGCCGGAGCGCAGCAGGGAGCCCATCTCGGGGAAGAAGCGCCCCACTTTGTCAGACATCGTGAGCAGGTCCGTCCCTTGGGCTTCATTAAGCCCGGCGTGGTTATTGTCTATGTGCTTATAGCTGCTCTTAACGATAACCAGCAGGTTTTCTGCCACGCTGAGGGTACTCTCATGCAGGCGGAAGAGGATTTGAGCTTGCGGGGCGTGAGCAGGGTCTATATTTTGCAGGGTGGGCAAAATCTCATCCTCTTTCACCGCCTGCAACGCGCGGCAGATATTGCGGGCTTTACGGCGCATGTTTTTGAGGGCATCGCGGTCCTCTGCCAAGAGGGCGGATACCGTACCGCGGTAAATGCTCAGGATATCCGCCAAACGGTCTGCAGAGGCAACCCCGAGCTCTTGAACGGCAGCGCGGTTATTGAGGTCGATGAGGCTGACCTCGTGCTTATCGCGGTTACGGTAAGCCACGGCATTTTTCACGAGCACAAACGCCGCCACGGCAACCATAAGGGCAATACCCCACACGCCGCCATACATCATGACACATGCCGTTACAAAGGCTGCTGTTACAGCGCCTATACCCGTCATAAACCAACCGCCGATCACCACGAGCACACCGGTAATGCGGTACACGGCGCTGTCTCGCCCCCATGCGCGGTCTGCCAAAGAGGTACCCATGGCCACCATAAAGGTAACATAGGTGGTAGAGAGCGGTAACTTCATGCTCGTAGCCAAAGAGATGAGCAACGCCGCCACGGTGAGGTTGACAGAGGCGCGAATGAGGTCAAAGGCCGTACCATCGTCCTCCGCTGCCTCCAACGGGCGGAACCGAGACTCCACAAAGCGAGCCACGGGGGCCGGGGTAATGCGGGCAATGGCACCCACCACCTTGCGGGTATAGCGCACGGCGGCACGGGCAGGCAGGCAAGAGCCGAACCGCTCTTTACCCACGGAATTGTTGCGGGCAAGTTTCACCTCCGTCTCAATCACCGTGCGGGCTTTGCGAGAGAACACCAGGGCAAGCACCATCACCACGCCGGCCCCCAGCAACCAAAGGGCATTCACGTGTACCGGGGCCATAAGGCTACCCATTTTGAGCGTAGCGAGGTCGCCACCGGCAGCCACGTAATCTGCGGCTACAAAGTAGGAGTCTTTAGCTGCCATAAACACGCCGATGAAGTTCACCAGGTCATTACCGGCAAAGGCCAGGGCAAGGGCCCCCGTGCCGGCTAACACAGCCAATTTGAGAGAATTAACCTTGAACACATATTGCAACACCGAGCAAAGCCCGCACCATACAACAAACGCAATCAACGTAGCCATGCCGATATGAGCATTCAGGTACGCAATAGCCTCCTTGTTTACAAGGGTACTGCCCTTAAGCCCTTTAAACACGGCAAAGTAAGTAATGGCCGTGAGCGCCACCGCACACCAAAGGGCACCAATATATTTGTATGCAGCCTTGTAACGGAAACTGAACAGCAGGCGTGAGAACCACATCACCACGCAACCGCAGGTAAATGCCACCAACACCGAGCAGAATATGCCCGTTATCATCTTGAAGCATTCATCCGTATTAATGTAATCTCCCAACACCTGAGAGGCGGCGGGGTCATGCCCCATCACAAAAAGTGCCACCGCAATGGCCGCACCCAATAACTCACACACCAAAGACACCGTGGTGGAGGTAGGCAAGCCCAGCGTGTTGAAGAGGTCCAGCAAGATGACATCCGTAAGCATCACCGCCAGGAACAACACCATAATGTCATTAAACCCGAACATGGCAGGCATGAATACCCCCTTGCGGGCAATCTCCATCATACCCGTTGAAAAGGCGCACCCCATCAGCACGCCCACTGCTGCCACACCGAATAATACGCTGCGGCTCGCCGCCCTACTGCCCACTGCACTGTTAAGGAAGTTGGCGGCATCATTGGAGACACCCACCACCAAGTCGTACACGGCCAGGCAGAGCAGCAGCCCCAGTATCACTATGTATATCGTACTCATAACTGCCCTGCTTTATAGCATACCCCCACGCTGCATGCACGCTTTCTATGGTGAACACTTTGCCACATTCAATGTGACGAAATCGCCACATTTCTCCCCCCTGCCCCGGCCCCCGCTCTCTGCCCTTCTTCAGCACCGGCATTTTCCCGGCTACTCTGCAACAGCCCCCCAATTTCTGCCGCCGATAGGGGTTTAGTCTTGATTCTTTTCGGCAACCGTGGTAGGCTTCTCGGCGCAAACACAATACGGTAGTTATGCTCCAGAACGAATACATCAACATCAGCATCCGCACCGCCGGGCGTCGCTTTGCCGGGGTTACGGTGCAAGATAAAATCAATGGCCGCACGTATGATTTAGGGCGGGATATTTTCAACATTCAGCTTCAGGAGGCCAAAACGGATGAAGCCTGCTCCAAAAAAGAATACACGGATGTTTGCCTGCCCCTCAGCGCACTTGATTTGATGTGCGGCGAGGTGTGCTACAGCACGGTGGAGGCCGCACCCACCGCCCGCCGTTTGGCAGACCGCCGCGCCGCCCAACGCGCAAGCGTGGCTTTTGCCGTAACGACGGATGGCTACAAGCTGGAGTGGTGGGCAGAGCTGCGAGAGGGGCAACCCTACTTCCGCGTGGGGCTGGATATTACCCCCATGCAATTTGCCATGCCTGCCCGCAAAATAACGCTGCTTAACGTGGCCGCCCCCGAGGCGCGCGTAGAGGGCACGGTAAAAGGTGCCCCCGTGGTAGCCGCAGGCAACCGCCTGTTTGCCGGTGTGGAAAGCCCGTTGAGCAAGGGAGAGGTCACTACGGATGGCTTTGCCTGCTGTGTAGAGCGCACCACCCACCTGCCGGCCCGCACCACCACCAAGGTATCTGCCGTAATGGGTTTTTGCCGCCCCGGGCAATTGCGCCGCACCTTCCAGCTGAGCTACCTGAACGAGGAACGCGCCCGCCCCTATGCCCCGCTGTTCAATTACAACACTTGGTACGACATTGGCTACTTTACCCCTTACACCGAAAAAGATGTGCTGGATACCGTGCGACTCTTCGGTGAAGAACTGGTGGTAAAACGCGGCGCGGTGATGGACTCCTTCTTGCTGGACGACGGTTGGGACAACACCGAGACCCTCTGGCAGTTCCATAACGAGCTGCCCAACGAGTTCCGCGAAATCCGCAAACTCATGGAGAGCTACGGCTCTGCCCCCGGTGTGTGGTTCTCCCCTTGGGGGGGCTATGGCCAACCCAAGCTTAACCGCTTGGCTGCCGCCGGAGACACCTATGAGACCAACGAGCGCGGCTTTGCGCTCTCCGGCCCCAAGTATTACGAGCTTTTCCGCGAAATGTGCCTACACATGATTCGGGAGAACGGTGTAAGCCACTTTAAGCTGGATGGTTGCAGCGGCATGGCAGAGCCCGCCCCGGGCTCCCGCTTCGGCTCAGACTTTGAGGCCGCCATCTCCCTGATTGATGAGCTGCGCACCGAAAAGCCCGATATTTACATCAACCTCACCACCGGCACCTGGGCCAGTCCCTTCTGGTTCAGCATTGCAGACTCCGTATGGCGCGGCAACTGGGACCACGATTTCTGCGGCGTGGGCACCGCCCGCCAGCAGTGGATCACCTTCCGAGATGCCATGATCTACGCCCACAACGTCAAAATCTCCCCGCTGTGCCCCATTAACTCCCTGATGACTCACGGCGTCATTTACAACAAGGGCGCCCGCGGGCTCATGACCACAGAGAACGATGACTTGGCAGATGAAATTTGGAGCGGACTTGGCCTCGGCACCCAAATGCAAGAGGTGTACATCACCCCCTCTATGCTTCAACCGCATGAGTGGGATACCCTGGCCGCCGCCGCTAAATGGACCCGCGCCAACGCCGCCACCCTGGTAGACAGCCACTGGGTGGGTGGCGACCCCGCCGCGCTGGAGGCATACGGCTTTGCCTCCTGGAGCCCCGCCAAAGGTATACTGGTGCTGCGCAACCCGTCCGACTGTGAGCAGGAGTTCTCCTTTGACCCCGCCGCCGTATTCGAGCTGCCGCTGGGTGCCCCGCTGCGCTACACGCTCTCCTCACCCAAGGGAGATACCCTGCCCGCAGAAGCACTTGCCGGCACTGCCACCACCCTGCGCCTCAAACCGTTCGGGGTTCTGGTAATAGAGGCCACCCCCGTGGCCTGATAACAGCCGTTTTTACCCATTTTACCCGCGCCGTTTTACCCCTCGGCGCGGGTATTTTGATGCTAAAAAACACCGTATTTTTCAAAAGTCCCTTGGGATTTTGCAACGCTAAGCACAAAAAGTCCCTTGGGGTTTTGCAACGCTAAGCGCAAAAAGTCCCTTGGGGTTTTGCAACGCTGAGCACAAAAAGTCCCTTGGGGTTTTGCAAATGGGTATTGAGGGTGAATAAAAAACGAATCATCCCGACTAAAGCGCACCGCGCGGTTGACAAATCGGCATTGCTTTAGTATGATGCAGGCATGAGCGAATTTGCCGGAAAAGTGGTTATCGTAACAGGAGGGGCGCAAGGTATTGGCCGCTGCATTGCAGAGCAGTTTACCGCTGCCGGGGCTCATGTGTGCCTTTTTGATGTGCAGAACAACCCCTATTTTGTGGGTGATTTGGCCAAAGAGGAAGACCTGCGCGCCTTTTGCGACAAAGTGATTGCAGAGTTCGGACGGGTAGATTACCTCATCAACAACGCAGCCCCGCTGTTCAAAGGCCTGCCCGACTGCTCCTGGCAGGATTTTAACTACGCCCTGCAAGTGGGTGTAGCGGCACCGTATATGCTCACACGCTTGCTGATAAATCACTTTGCAGAGGGCGCGGCCATTGTCAACATCTCCTCCAGCCGAGACCGCATGAGCATGCCCGGCACAGAGTGCTACACCGCGGCCAAAGGCGGCATCGCCGCCCTCACTCATGCGCTCGCCGTTTCTCTGGCCGGGCGCGTGCGCGTTAACTCCATCTCCCCGGGGTGGATAGAAACCCGCGGTGCCACCTACACCGGCGCAGATGTTACCCAGCACCCCGCCGGGCGCGTGGGTACCCCCGCAGACATAGCCAACATGGTGCTTTACCTCTGCTCCGCCAAAGCTGGCTTTATCACCGGCGAAAACATTTGCATAGACGGCGGCATGACCCGCCAAATGATTTACCATGGAGACCACGGCTGGAGCCTCAACCCCTAATCGTAACCTCCTCTCCTTCCCCCCCCTCTGCAATGAAACACCTTTTAACCCTCTGCACATGTGCCTTGGCTGCTTTTACCTTAACCGCCTGCAGCCAAAAAGTCATCTCCGTACCCCTGCAAGATGCCCTCAGCACCGCCCACACAGCCCACTCCATGTACAGAGGGGTGGATTACCTGGGCACCGCCGACGGCTACCATTATTTTGAAATAAAAAAAGAGCTCGCCGGAGATATCAGATTCCGCATATCTGCCACAGAATACACCCCCAAGCAACAGATACCGTACCGCGCGTGGTTTCCGCAACGCATAAGCGTTGAAACCGAGTGGGCCAACATGGTGCTCGGCATTTGGGAGCACGATAACCATTACCGCTACATCATCGGCGGGCAGCTCTACCACCGCCCGGCAGATATTCCCGCCCACGCATGGGCAAGCATCCGCGTCGTCAACCTGCCCTCCAAACTGCCCCACGTAAACAACCGGGCAATAGCCACCATTACCCCCTACCTGCCCAAACAACAGAAAATCTTTTATCGCGCGGCAACAAGCGGCCTCTCCCCGCTCGAAATACAACTGCACCACCAACAATCCCCCGAAAGAGCAGGCCAAGGCGCCCTCACCCCCTCCGCCTTAGATGCCCTCTACCAAAAATCCGCCACCCCTTCATACAGATAACCCCTCAGAGCAAGCGTATTTTTTCTCCGCTTTCTGCGATATTATGCTTGCATCCACCAAACCGCAAGTGTATAATCACCTCCGCAACATCCCATTCGGGGCATTAGCTCAGTTGGTAGAGCGGTTGCATCGCACGCAACAGGTCAGGGATTCGAGTTCCCTATGCTCCAGTTAAAACAAGAAACCGAATCAGAAATCAATCTGGTTCGGTTTTTGTTTTGCATTGATTTTCAATAATTACGCAAGCTTAGGCATTGCTCGCACGCAAGCCCGCGCACCGCCCTGCCGGGCGCAAAACGGCCCCAAAAGGCCAAAAAGCCTAAGCATGCCTAAGCCCGTTTTGCTAAGCTCAAACACTTTTTAGGGGCACTAAACATGTCTCGAATCTACAATCTGTTGATTCTGTGAGCTTAGGCGATTTTGAAGCAATGGGGCCGTATTCGCAAGCAAAGATGTTTCGAACTGGCAAGTTACACAGAATCTGTAGTTTAAGTGCCATTTTTCACCAAGTCGCAACCTAAAATGAAACATCGCTTACAAGGGGATAAAAAGACACTCCGTCTCCGCCAAGGCTCCGCCGAGACGGGTTGCAAGCGATGGACGGGAGCCGGGGCTCATTCATGCACTACCTTGGGCTCGTCTTAGGCTTGCAGGTGGTGTTTTGTGCGTGTTGCCTCTTACTTAATCTTTCGGGTCGTAGCGTTATCTAGATGGCTTCCAAAATGGCCGACAAGGATTTTCTTTTCCTCGTCAATGAAAGCAAAATACAATCGGAGACAGTTATTATCGGTTCCTGATTTCAGATGAGGAAAGATTTTGACGGTTTTCCCCTTATAATCTAATTCTCTGATTTTAGCAAGAGTTCCAGTGCGCTTTGTAGTGCGGCCTTCGGTCATGGCTAAGTCGATACCTGTTCTCTGCTTAAAAGCTCCCTTTTCAAGATTCTTTTCAATAAACTTCATCTCGTATAAGGTTGTGGATAAGGCACTAAGTAAACTCCAAGCCTTGGGCAGATCTCTATCGCTTTCAAATTCCTCAGCAGAATCCAGAGCCTCATCATGTATAATGAGACGCCCAGAAAACATGGTATTAAAGAACAAGAGCAACTCTTTCAAATTGCTGGGATAGCCAGTATTTGCAATTGTCGTACATATCGAAAGAGCCCGCTGAATCTCCATATCTTTGGCCTCAATGCGACCTTCAAGAGTGGAAATGTATTTGTCTTTCTTTTGGATTTCTTCATCCGCTATCACAACGTACTCCTTGTAGTCTTTTTCCAATTTCTCGTAATCCTCGACAAAATCATCAAACTCCTTCTGACTTGTAGCCGTTTTCTCGACTCGCATCCTCTCGATTTCCACAAGATGTTGCACCTCGTCAATCGTTTTTACTGAATGACGGCTTTCGAGTTTGAAAACAGACAGCAATTTTCCAATAACATCAAGGGCCAAAGAAGTACCTTCCCATTTCCCTGTTTGTTCATTAAATCGGACAACTGAGTCACATTGAATAGGTTGATTGAATACTCGACTCCGGACAGGATAAAAAACACGTATGCGATTGAATGGGATGCGGTGTTTATTCTCGCTTTCGTCTACGGCCTTCTTTACTTCTGGCGTGTTTCTCAAATATACAACAAACACCTTTCCAAGAAGTTTGTCGTGAAGATAATTCGCTGCGTTTTCTGCCTTGTAATCGCCATACGCAACAATGATAGGATATCTGCGAAGGGGGCTATCCACAAGCTGGGTGAACAAATCCTTCGTCTCTGTTGAAGATTTCACCTCTAGGCAGCCGGATTGAACATTTAATCGGGAGGGACTTTCTGCATTCGCCAGATAAACAGTATGGCGCCCCTCTAGGATTAAATCTCTTACAAAATTAGGAATAGTAGGTTTAGGCTTGTTCTCATCGCCAGATATAAGCGGAGAATCGGGAGATACTTCATTAGACACTTCAATATGCAACATTAAGGTGTCTTGGTCAATTCTCCGTAAGCCTATGTTCGTTTCCCATTGCAAAGCTGAATTTCTTTTGGGGCGTTCAATATAACGAATTCCCCAAGCTTCAATCTGTTTCTTCTCTCCTTCATGAGCAGAAACGCAACGAACTGTTCTATACCAGTTTTTCGAAGGAAAATTCTGAATTATACTGGACCAGAATTTGTCTTGGAAGTTTTCTGTTCCCGGTATTAGGAACTTGCCTTTCTTGTCCTCTTTCCTGTAAATCCAGTCTCTTATGCGAGTAGTTATCCCTCTGAAAAGAGAATCTACTCGCCCAAAAGACTTTCGAGCATATTTAATGTAAAAGCAAGATTGGAAGTGTGTGGCCATGACTGTAGATATGTGGCGAAGAATAGTTAAAAGACCTCCTAAAACAATAGTATACGAGAGGATTTTTCATTGATTTGTTTGATAAAGCATAGACACTATCGCATTTAGTTCGTCCTCCAGAGTAGACGCATTTTCTCCTTTTTGTTTTGTATATATAATTTCTTTTACTATGGCTTCAACCTTGTTTTTCTGTTCTTCAGAAGGGATTATAATAGGCAATTTTTTTAGATACTGGAGTTTGATTTGAGGATAAGTCCTGCCGTTTTCGCTAACCAATTTGTTATAGAGGGAGGCAATAACATCGCTATTCAAAATTCCACACAAGAACAAATAAGAGAAACTCTCCAAATACTCTTTTTTTATTATTCCTGCTTGTATGCTTCGACCAAACCATTTTCCTTCGTAATCAACAGTGCATATCGGACGATTGGCGGTTTGTCGCCACAGCAACTTAGGAGCAATAGAAAAGTAGTCACTATTCAATATGACTCGTTCGTTTGTTTTTAATTCAATTTTAGTGCGACAAAAACGCTGTGTGTTTTCAGCTTTCCAAAAAGTATTTATGTCTTCACCTTTCCAAAACTCCATATCTTTTTCTGATTCCTTGTCCCCTTGATACATCAATCTTTTACTCAAATCTGATTTTCCTTTTTCTGCCATACCTGTACCTACACGCTGGTAATTGATACCAGCATCCTTCATACTCAAGATGTTGCCAAGTTCGATAGTTTTAAGATTTTGCGACAAACTATCAGTAAGGACACTAGAATTTATTAAAAAGTCTCCTTTCTTTTTTTCAAAAGGAAGTTTGCTAAGAATCGAGGCATGGTCACACATGCGTACATCAGCAAAGAGAACCGTATCTTCACTTTTTTGCTGTGTCTTTTGTAACAGAGTTATTGCAACGGGAACTACTGCCTCTTCAAAAACATTTTCTCCCAGATCTATAATTTGCATAATTTTATTTCCAGAAATGAGTTGCCTTAAATCAGCATACCGAGGCTGGTGAATAAATGTATCGGGGGTTATAAAGCAGAGAATTCCTTTATCTTTGCATAAACGCAAAGACTGGTCAAAAAAGTATTTGTAAATCTCTTTGTAACCTTTAGATGTTGCTGGGTATAATCTTTGATAAACTTCTCGTAAAGCATCTATGTTCGCACCATAGGGGGGATTCCCAATAATTATATCAAATCCTGAGTTTTTGCTTTTGCTTAGAACATCACCAAAAAATGTATGCCACAGGAAAAATTGGTTATTAGGAATATCTATGGTCGTTAAAGACTCTTGGATATCCTGGGCAGTTCCTTCCCCAGAAAAACGGATGTATTCTCTTATTGTAGAGGTTATAGCAAAGCGTATTTTCTCCTTCTCCCGATGTGAGTTTATATTGAAGTAGGCTCGTATTAGTTCTTGAATATTCTTTTGAGCTCCGGATTCATCAAAAACAAACTCGGTCTGGATAGCTTCAGTAGCCAAAGCTAAACTTCTCTGCCTACTTGACTTCCTTCCTTGTTTTTGTCCAAGACGGCTCAAATCACACCCCATGTATGACTCTCGCAAGCTGTCGCCTTGCATAATTTTGTAATCTAGATTAGGCAAAGGAGAGGGAGAATCCGCCTCTACGACTATTGATAACCAAAATCTAAGTCTAGCTATGTCAACAGCTCCTTTTTCAATATCCACGCCATAGATATTATTAGCAATAATATCCTTCTTCAGTTCAGCTCGACTTTGGAGTGTGACAGATAGAGCTTCACGACAACGAAGTAGTTCATTGAGTAAGCTCATGGGAAACGCTCCTGAACCGATGGCAGGGTCACACACCTTCACTCTAAGTAATGAGGAAGCTAATTTTTCTTTTTGAAGAGGGGTAAAGTTCGATAAACCATCCTCGGGAGTTAAAACAAAGGTTCGGATATTATTCAAAGAAAATTCAGTAGCTTTGTGCAAATAGGAAATGAGTGACTCTCGGCACATGTATTGCACTATTTCCTTCGGAGTATAGAAAGCTCCCTTATCCTTATTGTCTTCGAGTAAGTTCTCGAAAATCTTCCCGAGCATTTCGGGGTCAACGCCAATTTCTGCGTCACTTGGGTCATTTTCGTCAATCGTGAAGTTGTATTCCCCGAAGAAATTGAACAATTTATTGAATAATTCTGCCGGGAAAATACTCTCCGGCTCATCTTCTTCGTCCTGCTCAAAAAGACCGCCGTTAAGGTACGGAATGTCTCTCCATTCCTCTAGCAAAGAGAGGTCCCAATTGTTTTCTTCAAAAAGTTTCTGTCGCAGTTCCGGCTTGGTATTGAGAATGCCAAAAAAGAGAGGTTCCAAAACAGCATCCAAGAAGTTGTCTTTTTGGGTAGACCTCTCGAAAAGGTGCTGCATATAGTTCAGATCTCCATTCATCCACCCCTTACGCTGCAAGAAATGTAAGAACGTAATGCGCCCCATCATTTTTTTTACGTAGTCGCGCACTCGCTTGTCATCGTAACCGAAAGCCTGATACAGCCTAACATCGTTCTGACGGCTTGTATCTACTTGTTCCTCCCATTTATTGCCTACTTTAACAAACCTCTTCCCGGTTACGTACTGTACGAAATCAGCATAGTGCTCTCTGTACGCATCGAAGAATTTATCAGAGAGAGCTTCTACTGAGAAGGCTTTGCGGAGAGCTAAAAAAGAGATTCCTTCTTGGTTCAATAACTCAAAGCGTTGCAAAGGTGTACTATAACGGAGTTCCGGATTCCCGAACACATAGGAATATCGCTTGGGATGAGTCTCTTCGCCTTTGATGTCCGAAATAAAGGACAGCCTCCAATGGTCACCACTATCAAAGGTCACCAAAGCCGCATCAAATTCGCCCCAATTGGGATTGATGAAAGAACGAACCAAGTTTCTTAAGCCTACAAGCTTATTGGCTACAGACCCTCGTTTGATTTCATAATGAAAAAGACCGATTCTATAGCTGTCTTTGGTGTCGATATTGCCTAAGTAGTAACCAGTGGTTGTTTCGTCAGTAGTAGCTACTGCTTCAGGCGTCACTTTTAACTCTTTCGCTTTGAAGAAAACTCGAAGAATATCTGTCCAAACTGCGAGATTAAACGGCGTTTGAAAAATCGTCCTGAACTGGGCATCTGAGTAGACTGTGGCCATAGTAGTAGTGTCTGATTAAATGAAGGTTTCGGAAATGATGATTTGGGGATTGGAGATGTCCTGAGTCTCCCGTACCTGTGCTTGATTGGTGGTGCGGTATTCGTTGAGCACGTTGTTGAGCTCTGCCTGGAGCTTGTATTCGTCTCGTTTTATCTTCTCCCGGTCATTCTTGTATTCACGAGCCAATGCTCGCAGGATGCGGGGCAGCTTGGCGTATATGCCCTCATTGATGTAGGAGATTAGGTCGTCACATACGCTCTTAAGGCGCGAGTCGGTATCGAGAACCTGCTTGATGGTTCTCAGGAACTTGTTGGCCTCTAAGGACGGTTTATCCAAGTCGGCGCGGTGAACTCCCGTGGTGTCAGCTGCGGCAATGTAGTCCGCCTCGTACTTTTTCAAAGCCACATTGACATGCTCAAAATGCCGTTCTTCATTCGCGAAGGGGGCAGCCTGCTCTTCCGGCTTGGCTCTGAGATAATCCACGGCATCGAGGAAGTCCATCACCTTGGCCCCGGAGGCAGTAGACAAGTAGAACTCGGTCTTTACCTTGGAGGAAATGAAAACTATAGTCTTACCTCTATGTTTGCCGGTATCACGCATGACTCGGCTCTTCATGGGAAGCTCCTTGATTTTGTGATACAGCTCTCTGTCATTGTTGTACAGGTCGCGTACCTCTCGGAGCAACGCAATTTTCCTATCCACGCTGTCCTTGACCGTGCTATCGTACAGCTCAAACTGCTTCACGATTTCCTCCCGTGAGTAAATCTGCGCATCTTCACCGAAGGCCGAATGGAAGCCCTGCAATTTTACCAGAGCATTCTTGTACAGCTGAATCTCCTTATCGCCCTGCTGGGAGGGATAGAACATGTAGTTGTATATGTTTGGAGCTTTTGAGCCTATACGATTAACACGGCCGATGCGCTGCATCAGGCGGGTTGCATTCCACGGCGAATCATAGTTCACGATGACATTGGAGCGGTGCAAGTTAACACCTTCTGCCAGAACGTCAGAGGTAATAATGATGTTGAATCTTTGGGCATCCGTGGGGAAATTGGCATCAAAATTTTCTTTGATTGTCTGCTCCAGCCTGTTGCGATTCTTGGCCGTGACCAGCAGAACATCTTTCCGGCCTAGCTCCTTGGTGAGCCGGTCGTAAATATAATCCAGCGTGTCCACGCTCTCGGAGAACAGAACCAGCTTGCCCGAGGGATTATATCGAGGACTCAGGAACTCGGTTGATAAACTTTCCCGGAATTTGTCGAATTTGGGGTCTTCGTGTTCCTTTGCCCATAACTCGTTCAGCCTCTCAAGAACTTGCTTATCATTATGCAGCTTTTCGATGAAAGCCGGGTCAAAACAGTCTGCCGAAAAGACTATAGATTCTTTCAGATAGCCTCTGGAGATGGCGTATTCGATGATTTCATCGAGCTCCATATCATTAGCTTGCAGCTTTCTCACGTTGAGCTCCGGGGCAATAATGACCTTGTTCTCATCGAACATCTTTATCATGTCCTTGGTGATGCGGAGAAGCGTAGCCAGAGATTTTTTGAAAGCATGGAAGCTACTCTCCAAGCGTTTCACCATGTGTACACGATAAATCCCTGCAAGAGTCGTGCCTATGTGTTCGGCATTCTTATACTTCTTCTGGTGCTCGGGTTTCAGGAACTCTACGGCTCGATAACGAGCGTAGGTCAGATGTTCAGGGTGTGATTCATCCGACAAGGATGCCAACGTCTCATAGAAGAGCTCATTCGTATCCGCATCCATTTCGTATACACGCTCCTTCGGAGGAAGGATATGGGGAAATACGATGCCTTGAGAATCAATATCGGACTTGTAATCCGAATCGTTCAAAATGTTGTTGCGGGTACGGCGCACTGTTACCTTGTCAATCACACAGCTTCGTATCTGCTCGTATATCTTCTCGACATCCGAAGTGACATTGCGAGACTCTCGCTCCTTCATCAACTTTTTATATTCAGTAATGAGGGGGGCAAAAAATGATTTAAGATTGGGGATGCCGTCAATCGTGCAGCTCTGGCTATTCTGAAACAGTAACAGCTGATTCTGGAGGTCGTCAGGTCTATTGTTCAAAGGCGTTGCGGAAAGCAGCATGACCTTCTTCTGGGAGCCTCGAATCAGTCCGGCATTTGTTCGGGGGGCTTTGCAGATCTTCTGTAGCTCATCATACTTGCCGGAGCTATCATTTCGGAAGCCGTGCGCTTCATCAACAATGATTAAATCGAACTCCTCCTTATCCTTGTACTGGTCCTTACCGTCTAGGATTTTAGACAGGCTTCCGTTAGTAATGAACTGAGCCTTCTTTGATATACCAAACAGCTTGAAAGTGCTTCTCCAGTTGCTTTCGAGAGCCGGAGGAAACACCACCAGCACATTGGTGTACCTGCCATTGGCTTCTATGAAGCGTTTGGCAATCATAGTGGCAATCATGGTCTTACCAAGACCGACCACATCCGCAAGGAATAAGCCATTATGCTGCATCAGCATTTGGTATCCCTGAATGACAGCATCCTTCTGATATTTCAAATCCTTGATTCCATCTGGAAGCTGCAAGAAAAAATCGTCCTCTACTTGGTCTCCGAAGGTATCAATCAGAACCTTGATATACAGCTCGTAAGGGGTTGGCTGGTAGCCCAGATATGTCTTCTTCTGGTACTCCTCGATATCGGCCTCTGTCAACGGCACCGATTCCCCCCAAAGCTGCCAAAACTCATCCGCGCAGTATTTAACATCGTCATAGTCCTTCATTGCCACGTTCAGCTCGTAACGTGGTGCCGGGGTGACGCCGAGCCCGGAATCGGATATATTGGATGAGCCCATAATGACCCACCCATCGCTGTGCTCATTATGTTCCGATGGGAGACAAAGATAGAACTTTGCGTGCAGATTCTTGGAGGGATGGATGCGGAGCTCCAGCTTGCCGGATTTCAGGTCCTCGTACATTTGAAGGATGCCCATCTCCACCTCGGGGGCATACTGGGCATTCACCACATCATCGCTAAAGTCAGCTCCGTATATGTCTTTGGTCTTCTGGCTGTCAGTGAGCATCAACAGCGTTTTGTTGTGCTTGCGGAAAATATCGTCCACA
The DNA here is from genome assembly GCA_017399165.1 of Akkermansia sp. Taxonomy (GTDB): domain Bacteria; phylum Verrucomicrobiota; class Verrucomicrobiia; order Verrucomicrobiales; family Akkermansiaceae; genus Akkermansia. The sequence goes on along the minus strand of JAFQEF010000094.1, from coordinate 2,808 downwards.
TTGATACCAACCAGGATTTTAATCACGGGCACATGCTCCAATTCTTGCCGGAGCTTGAAGTATCCTGAAGACCGGAAGAACCCGGCAACGGCCAAGAAGCTCTCAAAGTTGGACATTGCCGCAGCAATCCCTTTCAACTTGTCGAAGAGAGTATTGTTGATGTTGTTGAAAAACTTTGTGGACATACGCGCAGACTTGTTCGGAGATAGTTTCCGGTAAGTCTCGATTATGCCTAAATTAACGAATCATACAGGTATACTACTCCGTTCGTTAGTATACAGGATTCACAATCCAGACGCCTTCTTGGCTCTTTGCGAATCAATAACTTATTGAAAAGAGCCCTTCACGAAATCTGATTTGCCTGCGAAATTTTAATCATCTGAATGAAACGCAAACTATACAAACTAAGTCAGCCGTGCATTTTCTTTTTGACATCAGCATTGTGAAAGAAGGAACCCACATGTCATCATGAAGCAAAATCTTATCGCAAAAAGCCTTTTAGCCGGAACCGGAGTATCTGAGAATGATGCCGCCCGTCTGACCTTGGAAGCAATCGAGACCCTGGGAGAATTGGCCACGGGGACAAGCCGCCCCGAGCTGGTGACTCTGCTCCGCCGGGTTATTCAGGCAGGCGTGGCAGCCGTGAAGGCGGCAGAGCATACCGTGTCCCTGAGCGTGGCCGCATGGGCAAGCGTGGAGGCCCGCAAGGACCTGCGCCCGACCACGCGCCGCGACCTCCGCCACTTCGTGCGCCGCATCCTGCGCGTGGAAGGCGCGGCGGATATGCCTTTGCGCTCCATGAGTACGGCGGATTGCAAGCGGATTCTTGCCGCCGCCTTCGGTGCCAGCCCAAGCAGCTACCGCAAGGGCCGCGTGATTCTCAGCAGCGTGTTCAGCTACGGCATCCGGCAGGAATGGGCGGATAGCAACCCGGTGACGCGTATCGAGGTGCCCGCCGTACAGGAAAAGTCCATCGAGCCGCTGACGCCGGAGGAAGTGGAAAAGCTGCAAGCCACTGCCAGCCGCCCGGAGTTCCGGGATATGCGCTTCTCGCTGAGCCTGATGCTCTATGGCGGCATCCGCCCCACCGAGGTGAGCCGATTGCAGGCCGGGGATATCAACTGGGAAGAGGGGCATGTCATCATACGCCCCCGCACAAGCAAGACGGGCGGCGGGCGAGCGGTTCCCCTGCGTGGCGTGAGGGGCATTCGCAAGCGCGAGAGGTTCATCCCGCGCAACTGGAAGCGCAAGTGGCAGGCCTTGCGCCGGGCCGCCGGGTTCCGCCACTGGGTGCCGGATGTCTGCCGTCACACCTTCGCCACGTACCACGCCGCCATGTTCCGGAATCTCCCGGAGCTGCAGCTGGAGATGGGCCACCGCGATACCTCGCTGCTGCGTTCCCGCTACATGGTACCCGCCCGGCGCAAGGATGCCGCGAGCTTCTGGCAAAGTGCAGGATTGCCCCGGAGCGCAAAAAACAGGCCCGCAAGCCGAGGATGCCCAGCCGCTGGAGCCCTTGGTCAGCCGTGGCTCCTTCCTACCCTGCAAGGTGGCTTTTTGGCCTGTTTGCCGCCTGCTGGGGCTCACATCAGCCCCTTTTCCTTGGCGGTGCGGGTCAATACCTTGAGCATATCCGGGCCGAAGTATTCCCGGACGAGCGTATTCTTGTAGACCAAAGCAAAGCCGCAAACCTCGCGCCGCTGCGGAGGTTTGGGGTACAGGCATACCGCCCGGGCCGGAGGCTTGAGCAGCTGGAAGAGCTTGCGAAGCGCGGCCTCTGTTTCGGAGGGTGTCATGGCGACGTGACGCCGATTGTACACCCTCCGGGCGGATTTTTCAAGCTTGGAGCGCATGGTCAGTAGGTCTCGAAGAGAATCCGCTCCATCTCCTCCGGGGGGAGCTCCAGCAGGCGGAACAAGCGGTCTTGGATGCTGCGGGTGAATCCGAGCTTGCGCCTTGCCTCCGCCAAGGAGCGATAGGTACCATCCATGAGCTTGCGCTCCAGCATGAGGGCATTAGCGAGCGCAAGGGCCTTTTTTGTGGGGCGTTGGCCCTTTCCCAGCGGGTTCATCTCCTCCGGCGGCGGCACGGGAGCGAACACGCGGGCCGTCTTATTGTTCCGCTTCAGGATGAGCGGGATAGTCGTCTTGATTGTAGTCGTGGTAGTCATGGCTCATTAAGCAGTATAGCGTTCAATGCGGAGCTCGTTCTCCTCAATATCGTACACAACACCCTTGAACAGGGTATGGAAGATGGCTTTGAGCGCGGGGTGGGACAAGTGGCCGACCAGCTCCCCGGCATCCGAGAGGGCCTCGCGGATGTCCAGACTGGTCAACTGCGGGTAGCGGGCTCGTACGATGGAAAGCACCGTCTCATCCTCCGCGTAGTCCACGAGCTGAGCCGCCACCACGCGCTCAATCTCTGCCGCCGGGAGGTTCGGGTACTTGCAATCTTTTCTGCGACCGGTACGGCCTACGCAGGTATAGTACCGGTGCACAGTCCCCTTACCGGAGGAATACGTGACACCCATCTTGCGCCCGCAACAGGGGCAATGCAGCAAGCCCTGCAAGGGGTAGCAGATATCCGGGTGAGACTTGCGGCGCGTCTGGGTCGGGTGCGCCTGCACGCCATTCCGGCCCGCCCGCCACTCAGCTTCGGAGACGAGGGCCTCATGCTTGCCGGGGTATTCCTTGCCGCCGTGGGAGATGATGCCAGCATACAGGCGTCTCTGGAGCACGAGCCGCACCTTCTCCGGCGTCCATGGCAGCGGGGACTTGTTCTGCCGGGTATGAGGAAGCGGAGCCCCGG
>JAFQEF010000093.1 GCA_017399165.1 Akkermansia sp. | reverse complement strand
TTAGGCGATATAAGAAGCTCACAAACGAAAAATTATCCGTAAAGAACATGCAATTCGCTTGTGCTGTGGATGTTGAATACATGAAAAAGATTTTTGAAGCCGTATTTTCTGTATGACACGTCGCCCAATGCGTTTGCCCTGAGTTGACAATAGTCGGCATTGATCGTATTCCATACAAATACATAAGCCACGCCTTATCTAGTCCGTATTGGTTCAGAAGTTTTCCGGTTCTCGTCTCGACTTCCGGCAATAATGTATCTGGGATATCCTTGCGAATCAATGCACCATAATACTGTATCATACTAACTGCGAAATATTGACGATTAGATAGTTCTTTTTTTTCTTGAAGATACATTAAAACTTTTTCTACCTCCAGGTACACATCTAATACTTTTTCTGCTTTTTGTTGCCGAATTTTACCCAAGATGCTACCATTATGCTGTCGGTAATTATACAGAGGAGCATTTAATATAACTACGTTTTGCCCCATCCGTGACAATAGAGAGATGAGAGAAATACTCACATCTTCATACCATCTTCCTTCTTCAAAACGTAAAGACAGTTCTTCTATAAGGGTGCGACGTATATATTTATTCCAAAAATAACAACAAGATAATACACCCTGCAACAATTGCTCTGTAATCTTATATACGCCGCTTTGTTTTGTATTCCTTAGTGCCGTGTGTTTTTCTTCATAGTTACGCGGCTCAAATACTTTTTTATACCCACATATAGCAATATCTGCCTCTGTTATGCGCAATGCATCAATGACACTCTCCACCGCATTCAACTCTAACCAGTCATCCGGATCACAGCCTGTTACCCACTCCCCCTTACACAAGTCAAGAGCCTTGTTACGAGCCACTGATGCACCCTGATTTTCCTGATGAATAACCTCCACCCGTAAGTCTTTTGCTTCGTATTCACGTAATATGCTCAACGATTCATCTGTACTGCCATCATCTACCGCGATTATTTGCAAGTTACGGTAACTCTGCTCGCAAAGACTGTCCATGCATTTGCGTAAATACTTAGCAACATTGTAAACTGGTACGATAACGCTGACTAGCGGCTGTTTGTGTTCTAACATCTGCAGTGTACTCACTTGTGTATGCTATCTCATTTTGAATGAGATATATTCATAATTCATTTAGTATAAGAGCTTCGCAAAAATAAAAGCGAAACACTCATGCCGTATATAGTAACCAAAAATGCAAAAATACATTGATTTATCAATTATTTTCTGGACATCTCATTCAAAATGAGATAACATACAAAACATGGCAGAGGTGCAGAATATCCCCGAAGTATGTAACGAATTAAAATTAAGTGTACTTGTTCCAGTATATAATACCGGCGCATTGTTGGAGCCCTGTCTCAAATCATTAGCAGCACAGACAGTGCAAAATATAGAGTATATCTGTATTAATGATGGGAGCACGGATGGGTCGGATGAGATTCTAAATGAATGGTCCAAGTGTGATGCTCGGTTTCAAGTGATACATCAACCGAATGGAGGATATGGAAAAGCCATGAATGTTGCCCTGAAAGCAGCGAAAGGAACTTGGATAGGTATTGTGGAACCTGATGATTGGGTCGAGCCAACTATGTTTCAGCATTTATTGGAATTGGCTGAACAAACGACAGCGCCAATAGTAAAGGGAAGCTTTACCGGGGAACGGGTTGGGAAGAGTAAGCCATCCGGCAAGTTTGCCTCGCATCTTCCCGGAACGGAGATAAAACCAACTGATGCCATAGATTATATCACAGGGAGCGTTGCTATATGGTCCGCTATATACAAAAGAGAGTGGCTCATCAAAAATAATATATGTTTTTCAGAAACTCCCGGAGCATCTTTTCAGGATTTAGGATTTGCGCTTCGCACATGGATAGCGGCAGATTCTATATGTGTTACACCGGCTGCAGCATATCATTACAAAGAAGACAACCCTTCATCAAGTTCACGTAAATTAGATGAAGGTGCTTGGGCCGTATTGCGAGAGTTAGAATTACAGACGGAGATATTTGAATCTATTCCCACAGAGGCCACACTAAAACGCAGCATGTTGGTACGCCGAATTCTGCATTCTTTACAAGCAGATTATAGGATTCGAATAAGCTCAAAAGTAGATGAATATTTAATATCGTACTCAAATTTTTTAAATAAATGTTTTCCGCTACATACTCTTTGTAAAGAGCCGTTCAAAAAACAGGAATGGCATGATTTGCAGCTTCTATATCATACCCCGCTTAAATATCCACGAAAAAGAAGAGGAAATGTTTCTCTTGCTCAACGTATTTTCTCCTGCCGACGCGAAGGGGGACGCAAAGTACTCAGATTGTTCGGTTTGTCATATCGGTTTTAGGTATACTTAATTAATCAAAAGTCATGAAATACGATTATCTTATAGTTGGCTCAGGACTCTTTGGCGCAACGTTCGCACATTTAGCTCAAAAGAGAGGCAAAAAGTGCTTAGTAATAGATAAGCGGCCAAATTTAGGAGGCAATATATACTGTGAAAAAAAATATGGGATTAACGTACATAAATACGGAGCTCATATTTTTCATACATCAAACCAAAAGGTATGGGAATTTGTCAACGCACTTGTACCATTTAATCGCTACACAAATTGTCCGGTTGCATTGTATCAAGGGAGATTGTATAATCTTCCGTTCAATATGAATACTTTTTACCAAATGTGGGGTGTTACAACTCCAGCGCAAGCAAATGAAAAAATTGAACAGCAAAGGAAAGAGGCTAAACAAGCAATGATTTCTGCAGGTGTCGACACCCCACGTAATTTAGAAGAGCAAGCACTTACGCTTGTGGGGCGCGATATATATGAAACATTGATTAAGGGCTATACGGAAAAACAATGGGGACGCCCCTGTAGCGAGCTCCCGGCTTTTATCATCCGACGTCTCCCCGTCCGTATGATATATGATAATAACTATTTCAATGATACTTATCAAGGCATTCCCATAGGAGGTTATAATAAACTGACGGAGGCACTATTAAAGGATATTGAATGCCGTACAAATGTAGACTTCTTTGAAAAAGGTCGCGAGTATTGGGAAAGTCAGGCACATAAAATTGTTTTTACCGGATGTATCGATGAATTCTATAGTTATTGTTATGGCAAGCTTCAATACCGCACCGTTCGTTTTGAAGAAGAATACCATCCGATTGCAAACCTGCAAGGTAATGCTGTAGTTAATTATACAGAAAAAGCCATACCGTGGACACGTATTATAGAGCATAAACATTTTGAAAGTTTTGGAGCAGAGTTAGAGGAAAATCCTCACACCATTATCTCAAAAGAATTTTCAACTGAATGGACTGAAGGGAGTGAACCTTTTTATCCCGTAAATGACACCACAAATAACCAATTAGCAGATAAATACAGAGCTCGGGCAAATCAAGAAAAAAACATCATTTTTGGGGGACGATTGGCAGAATATAAATATTATGACATGGCCCCTGTAATTGAGTCCGTCTTAAATCACCCGGAAATTAATAAACTATCGTAAAATGGATAATTTAACCTTATCAGATATAAACTCGCCGATAGTATCGATTATTGTACCTATATATAACGTAGAAGCTTACTTAAGGCAATGTATCGATTCCATTTTATCACAAAGCTTACAACAAATAGAAGTAATATTGATTGATGACGGTTCGCCAGACGGATGCCCTGCTCTGGTAGACGAATATGCAACCAAAGATTCTCGAATTGTGGCCGTGCACCAACCCAATGGTGGCTATGGTAAGGCTGTTAATCACGGTATTTCTCTGGCTTGCGGCAAATATATAGGCATCGTGGAACCAGATGATTTTATTGAGGCCGATATGTATGCTGAATTATACTCTTTAGCAGAACGAAATCAAGCCGATGTTGCCAAAGGGTGGTTTTATGATTTTTTGGATACAGCGCAAAAGAGATATACCAAGCCATCTACTTGCTTACTGTCATCAGTGGAGGGGAGTTTTAGGGTGTCGGACCACCCGGAGCTTATACAAATGCATCCAAGCATATGGTCTGCAATTTATAGAAAGGATTTTTTAATTGAGCATAATATCAAGTTTACAGAAGCTCCCGGAGCAGGGTGGACAGATAATCTGTTTCAGGTGCAAACGTTATGTTTAGCTCAGCGCATTTCATTTATTAACAAGCCATTATACCATTGGCGCAGGGTAAACGAAGTGGCTGCTGATGACCTTAAAGATTATCGCATACCTTTTTTACGTAGTGATGAAATTCACGATTGGCTCAAGAAAAACAATTTATATAAACATTACATTTTAGAACAGCTATATATACGAGAGTTAGCTTATATTCTAATTGTATCACGAATAAAGCAGATAGATAATTTCAGCGATTGCTGTCAGCGAATAAAAAATATGATACGAAGAATGGATAAAGCTATAGTCAAATCCACACCTCTCAACTTAAAAATGAGAAAAGCCTACATGTTGTGTGCGATTTCACCGGCCTTTTTCATATTCACCCGTCGTTTGCGGAGAAAATTACGCCGCAAATAAGGTTACCTATCTAAAAATTCCCAACCGAATTTTCCATAATTTTATTTTCTGAGTCCAGTTGAGATGTCTGATAATCTTAGAAAGATCATGAAAAATTCTATTTTTCATAGTGGGCACGCAAAGAAGATAAGATATAATATATTTGCCAATTTTCTTTTGAAAAATTTTATTATAAACACCTTTGCTGTATTTATTAAATTCGGCAAGCATATATACTTCACTTAAGAAGTTGTCATAAAAAGCCTCATTGACTTGGTTTCTGGACGTCCAGCTACCTTGACTTTTAAATCTGTATGTGACCATTTTTTCATTATGGAAATAAATCTTACCTTTAAGAGCAAGATGGATAGCTAATGGATAATCGCCAACATGACATTTCGCTGCAAATTCAGGATAATCATTTTTTAGATATTTGCGATACAGCATAGAACATGTATGTATCCATAATCCACCATTTAAGATAGTATCTATAATCGGAATATCTTGACTATCCTGATAACGAGGCCATTGTAATTCTCCTTCCGGGGATAACACAACAGCATCTGTGCAAGACATGCTGTAATCCGGGTGGGATTCAAGAAAATCCACCTGTTTTTGGAGTTTTAACGGATCAGTCCAATAATCATCCCCCTCACATAAAGCAATGTATTTACCACGAGTTATGGCATTAACAGCTCTACCAATAGCACCGTTTTTTTGAGAATATTGATTCTCCGTTTGATAAATAGGTTTAATAATATGAGGGTATTTCTCTGCATATTCGCGAATGATATCTGCACTTTTATCAGTGGAGGCATCATCATGAACGATTGCCTCAAAAGGGAAATTTGTTTTCTGCATAACAAATCCTTCTAAACAATCGCGAATATAGGGCTCGTGATTATACACTAAGCAATGAATGCTTACAATAATTTCGCAAGAAAATGAACTCTCCATACATGCATTTAATGTTCATAATTGAATAAACTATCAAAGTTGATGTACGCCGAATTGGCGTGCTAAGCGACGAATTTTCCACCATGTGAACGCATACATCGGTTTGTATAAAATGTTTTTTAACCAAGCCGTAAAAGAAAATCCCGGTAGGGGTAATTTTGAAACAATACCGGCACGTAACATAGATTGCTCATATCTCGATTTTTCTATACGGTAGCAGTATTTCCAGGGCTTGTTTTTACCTTGAAAGTGAAGGATACCCGGCCAAAGTGCGGCCTCAATGGAAGATTGCGGGCTATTACCACGCCAGAGTTTATCTTTAGGGTTTGCTTTAATGATGAGTCTTGTCAACCCGTCATGCCAATTCCATCTGGGATGTAGTTGAATCAAGCTATCGCAGAGGGCTCCGTTCAGAGCATCCTGATCCGGGCAATTTAAAACATCCCGATGTATGTTTGCATATTCCATAACCTTTTTAATTAAATTGTCTCTACGGAATGCTTCCAAATTCATCAATAATACGCCGGAGTTGAAATAGCCAAGGCAAGTTTGAGGGATTTCCAATCTTTTATTGAAATGGGAGCCTTCATGAGATTCATGCTCCAACACCACCCCTAAAGCAGCATCTCCCATATCTGTTTGAAATAACTTGTTTAGGTCTGTGCAAGTCAGGGTGTCTATATCTAAATACAGGCAGCGTTTCACATCGGGTAAAATGTCCGCTAAGAAAACGCGAGCCCAAGCAGACTTCGGCCATTGTTCTTTTACAACAACATTATCGGGTATTACATTTGTTACATCAATGAAGCGGACACTATGGCGTTCTCCTGCCTTAAGAATTAATGATGTAATTTTTTTCTGCGTAACGCTACTGAGACCGGAGTTTAATATGCATATATCATATTTTGTGTCCGGTAAGGCACTTTCCACGACAGACCACGCAGCGACGGACAAAGGGAGGGCTCCATTTTCATCGCTGGCAAATACTACAGTTAATGGATGCATCATGTTTTAGAATAGGTGGTATGTTTTATTAGGAATAAACTGTTAAGTTGTCTTTACATGAGTGTTATTATTTACGATAAATTTCACGTAAAGCTTGCAACAAATAATTACTCGCCGTATGTGTATTGAATTTGCACCGTATTACCTACCGGGTTGAACGTGGTTAAACTATCTTTTACCGAAATGGAGCCACCGGTAAATTGGGCATTACAAGAGGAGGGGCGACCGTTGGGAAGCAAGGTGCTGTTTAAGACCAGTAATTTTAATTGATTAGCTTCGAATTGAATTTCGTCGGAGAGATTCTTATCAATGGTAATGACAAATTCATCCCCGGAAACCACCTTATCCCAATTGCCGGTAAAGGAGGCTTTAATTTTTTCAGGTTTGCCGAATTTATAAAGGCTAAAGGAAACGGGTACAGAACCACCGAGGCCGGAAGTCTCTTGAGTAAAACTCATGGAATGAAACACCAGCGCATCAGTATACACATCTTGTGGAGCTCCTATTTGGAAAGAGGAGAATGAAAAAGCCTGAGCATCCGTCGGAATAATTTCAGCTACCGTACCGTTGGCGGAGGCACTGCCACCACCTCCCCCGCATCCGGCGAAGCAAGGCAATATAAAGGCAGATAAAAATAAAGGTTTCATCGTAATAAGGTTGATGTAAGGATGAGAGAGACACCGCACGTAATAATTTGAATTTAAAAACATAACAAGGCACTACAAATTAAAGCGCAGTACCTTGTTTGATAATACAGACGTTTAAGCAGTGGGGCTTTATTCGTCGTCGGAAGCGTCGAACTCGGCGGAATCGGCATCAAAGTCGTCCTCCTCGTACTTCTTGAACTTCTTAACGCGCTGACCTTGGGGAAGCGGAGTAAGCACCATGGTAACGGTGTTGCCAGCAAGCTTGGCCGGTTGGTCTACTTTACCCATGGTACGCAAGTCTTCCATAACCTTGGCCATAACCTCCAAACCAAACTGTTGGTGAGCATTTTCGCGACCACGGAAGCGGAGTTGGAAGCGCACTTTGTGACCGTGGTCCAAGAACTGCTCGGAGCGGGCCATTTTGACGTTGTAGTCATTGACATCCGTACCGATACGCAGCTTAACCTCCTTCATGCGCACGGCTTTTGTTTTGTTGTTCTTTTGTTGCTTGGCCAACATGTACTTGTACTTACCGTAGTCGATAAGGCGGCACACGGGCGGGTCTGCGTTGGGAGCAACTTCTACAAGGTCGAGGCCGATTTCCTTAGCCTTAGCCAAGGCATCTCGGGTGGACATGACGCCGAGCTGTTCGCCGGTGGCGGTGACAACTCGAACTCTGGGAGCGCGGATGCGGTCGTTGACGCGGGTCTGCGGGGTTTTGGCGTTCTGGTCGCGGCGCTGGCCACGATTGCCGGGGTTATTATTTTTTTGTGGGGCTGGCACGTGAGTGTGTTTCTTGGTTTGTCTGTATGTTGTTTTTCAGCGGCGATGGGGGTAACGGGGTGTCACCCCCACCGCCTGAAAGTTTTAGTTATTGTTGCGGGGTGTCCTTCTTTTCGGGTTCAAGAGCAGGCTTAATGAGGCGGGCGTCAATTTCCGCGCAAACAGCCTCAACAAAAGTCTCTACCGGCATGGTGCCGATGACATCCAGCTCGCGGTGACGGATGGAGACAAGCCCCTGCTCTGCCTCGCGCTGCCCTACCACTACCATGTAAGGTACGCGGTCTAAACGAGCATTGCGAATCTTGACACCAATCTTGTCCGGCGCGTCATCCAAGGTAACACGCACGCACTTAGCGGCAAGGGCCTTGCGCACTCCCTCTGCAAAGTCTGCAACCTTGTCGGAGATGGGCAGCACGCGCACTTGCTCGGGAGCAAGCCACGTGGGGAACTTACCGGCAAAGTGCTCGATGAGCAAGCCGGTGAAGCGCTCCATGGAGCCGAAGGGGGCGCGGTGAATCATGATGGGGCGGTGCGGCTTGTTGTCTGCACCGGTGTAGGACAAGTCAAAGCGCTCGGGCAGGTTGTAGTCCACCTGCACAGTGCCAAGCTGCCAATCGCGGCCGATAACGTCTCTCACAATAAAGTCAATCTTGGGGCCATAGAAAGCAGCCTCATTCTCCGCTTCAATGTAATCGAAGCCATTTTCGGTAAGCACCTCGCGCAAAGCCTGCTCTGCGAGTTTCCAGTTTTCGATGGTACCTACATACTTAGAGTCCGTGTAATCCTTGTCACGCAGGGAGAGTCGTACGCGGTAATCATTCATCTGCAAGGTACCGAGAATATGCTTCACGATGCCGATGCACTGGTTCACCTCTTGCTTGATTTGGTCGGGGCGGCAGAAGATATGGGCGTCGTCCTGAGTGAAACCACGCACGCGAGTCATACCACCCAGCTCACCACTCTGCTCCCAGCGGTACACGGTACCGAACTCTGCTAAGCGCACGGGCAAGTCACGGTAGGAGTGAGGCTCGCTATCGTAAATGCGGATGTGGTGCGGGCAGTTCATGGGCTTGAGCATGAAACCGGTAATGGTCTTGGTATCAAGCGCATTGAAGAGGTCTGCACAGCTGGCGTTTTCATCACGCAGCTTCTTGAAGTCATCCGGGTCCGGGATGGGCGGGAACTGGCTCTCTTTGTAGTGAGCCCAGTGGCCGGAGGTCATGTACAAATCCAGCTTACCGATGTGCGGGGTATATACCTGGGAGTAGCCGATGCGGTCGAGCTCCTCCGTGATGAAATCCTGCAGCTCACGGCGAACGATAGAGCCCTTGGGTTTCCACAGCACGAGGCCCTGCCCCACCATTTCATCGATGGTGAAAAGCCCCATCTCTCTGCCAAGCTTGCGGTGATCTCGCTTGCGGGCTTCCTCCAGGCGGGCCAAGTGCTCATCCAGCTGAGTGCGGTTGGGGAAACAGGTACCGTATACACGCTGTAAGCGCGGGCCGTTGGCATCGCCTTGGTAGTAGGCGGAGGCCACGCTCATCACCTTGAAAGCCTTGCAGTTGCCGGTGCGGCCAACGTGCGGGCCGGCGCAAAGGTCCGTAAAGTCGCCATTGCGATATATGGAAATCTCCTCATCCTCGGGGATGCGGTTGAGCAGGTCCACCTTATACTTGGAGGGCACAGAGCGAGGGGCAACGGAGCCCAGCTCACCGGACTGAGCCATTTGCATAGCCTCTGCACGTGTCACGGTAGTTCGCTCGAATGTCTGATTCTCCTTGACGATTTTCTTCATCTCAGCCTCAATCAACTCAAACTCTGAGGCAGAGATATTGTGGTCAAGTTCAATATCATAATAGAAGCCGTTTTCAACGGCGGGGCCGGCAGCGAGCTGAGCCTGCGGCCAGATGCGGCAAATGGCAGCAGCCAGCACGTGCGCACATGAGTGGCGCAGGCGCTCCAAATCGCTTGCCTGATTGCGTTCTTCCAGTGTCTTGCGTTCTTTCTGTTCAGACATAATATAGATGTGAGCCCTTAATATGCCCCCTTTTGATGCGAAAATCAAGCCAAATCAATGACAGAGGGTGCTTTTTTACGAATTAGGAGTTATTTCTTGCGTTTTGTAAAGCCGGGGAAACCGCCTCTAATAGCTCTGCGGTGAGTGCGGATGGAATTAAGCCATATCTTCAAGCGCCGAAAAGGCGAACTCAGTATATGACAAAAGCCTCTCAAAGAAGCATAGCTATAGGGCTCAATGCTTTTCTGATGATGAGCCGTACTGGTATAAGTATTAGCAATGCTGGATATACCATCTACATGGTCAATGAGATCCGGTTGTATCATATACACACTAACCCCTCGCATGGTGGCAATATTATCACGATAGAATGAATCAACTGCACGATATTTTGATAACCAATCCCACGCATTATCTGTTGTAGGCAAGAGCTCCAACAGTAGATCATACATGCTCTCAGGCACTAAGTAACCATACCCGGCCAGCACCCCCTCCGTTTTCCACAAAGAATGGGTTCCGGCATCGTACACTTTTCTGCCATACGGGGTAGGACGACTATAACCCAGATATAACAAATAGCGGCCACTGAGGTGCTCCAAGGCATATTCGAGCATATCCATAGCTGCAGAATTATCCAAAATTCTGACATCATCCTCCAACACCAGCACATTTCGCCATCCGGCTTTTTTTGCATGTTCAATAGCCTTGCGATGAGAAAGCGTACACCCGGCTGTTCCACCCCAAAAATAAGCCCGCTCCATCGTACGAGGCATAAACCAAGGGGGCTCACCATAGCCGGGTAATTTGCGACCATCTATCGCTATCAACCTGTGAACTTTTTCAAGCGGCACAATTTTCCGGTTATCTGCAAGGAATTTCTCCATTCTATCCGGGAAAGTATCCAAATTAATAACTTGAATACCATCAATCTTTGCCCATGCGGCATGTAAATTTTCGACTTGTTCACTCATACCCCATCTACTCTACCATAATCATCCGTAAATCTCTCGATATCCTCCTCCGTGAGGATATCGCCCAACTGAATCTCAATAAGAGCCAAGGGGCCGCTCTCTTCATTGCTGAGGCGGTGAATACTGCGCTTAGGAATCCAAATGGATTCACCAACGGCAAGCTTCGTAACAGCACCGTCACAATAAGCCGTTGCAACACCTTCCGTAATAATCCAACGCTCGGTGCGGTGTTGATGTCGCTGAAGAGACAAGCGCTCCCCCGGGTAAACAAGAATCTTCTTTACCACAACATGAGACTGCTTATCAAGCACTTGCCACTCTCCCCAAGGGCGTTCCCCTTGGTCACCCACCTCATAAGCTATATCGGTAGAGTTCATTTTTTTAAAGTTTCTCTGATACTGGTTGTAGAACGGACGGGAAGATTCCCGTGAGGAATGCGAGAGCTGGTCACATAGCGAATTCCTTTTGATTCAACGAAAGCTTTCTTCTCATCGCTGGTTCCATCTGCATTAACAAAGAAGATATCAGGCTTGATTTCATCCAGCAGCGGGGCAAAATCCAAGATTTTACCAGTATCCGGGCCAATGTAAACGGCTTTCACAAAGCGGATGGCCTCCAGCATGTACTTACGCTCTTGCTCATTGTACATGGTTTTACGATTTTTGAGCTGCCACACCGTTTCATCGGAACCGAGGGATACGTAGACATCCCCATACGTGGCAGCCTCCTCCAAAAAGGCAATGTGGCCACTGTGCAGCACATCAAAACAGCCTGATACAAAAACTTTTGGCATATTATAAATAGAAAAATTAGAAATTATCCTTTTGAACATTCTGTCGGCGCAAACGCTCCACATACTTAGGCTCCCACGGCACGGGTTCATCCTTACCGAAGGTTCGGCAATACGGCTCTATGGGGTAAAGATACTCGCACGATTCTAATGCAGCGGCACGAGCCTCCGGCGTTTCATACAAGTAAAGAGCGTAGCCGCCGTGTCCACCCCCACAATATTTATGAGCAATGACCTCGCCAATGGTCGGCAGGGGCTCCATACCCTCATCTAACTGCACCTGATAGCTCAGCTGCACACCAACGGCAAGCACAGAAATATCCTGCTCTTGCACGCCCAAGCGTGCCACTCTTGCAGCTTTGGCAATTTTATTGAAATTGCGTTTCAACGCAGCCAAACCGGGGGTGTCATGCTTAATACGCGTATCATACACCGCCATACAGCCACGCAAGAACTCACCGGTATTTTTAAAATCAAGCACCGGCTTGGGCCCGGAGAGCCATACACAGGCGCCGGTCTCCGCAATAACGGCGGGGTCTTGCCAGCCGACCCCAAGCCCCAGCTCGGATTTCACGGGATCCCAACCGTTGAGCACACTCCAACCGCCACTGCCCCCCATACCGGCACCTTGACGATACAGCCACTCTTTAAGAGAAACCGTGGGAGAAACGGAGCAATTCACTACATACTCACCGGGGATGGCATTTTCCGGCACATCCAACCAACCGCCGGCAAAATCAACTCGCAAAGGCACATGGATGGGAGCCTTGATACGCTCTACCACTTGGGTGCTGCTGGTGGCCTTGCCCTCCGGTGCAGACTTTGGCAACACCACCAACTGAGCCCCGACTTGTTGACACAAAGCTCTTTTAGCATCAAGGTACAAATCATCCGTTGTTACAGCCAGAATATCCGGTTTACACTGCAAGAATGCGGTACGGAATGACAGCGATGCATCCTCATCCGTAGACAAGACGACCTCATCCACATAGGAAACGGAGCTGAGAACAGACTGTTTATCCGCATCCTCCAACACAGATTTCTTCTCGTACAGTTTCCAGAGCAAATCTGCGGGGGGATACGATACAATCAAATAATCCCCCAAAGCTCGGGCTTCTTTAAAAAATTGAATATGCCCGGCATGCAAAACATTAAATGCACCTGAAACAAATACTTTTTTCATTGATAAAGGAGAGAGTAAAAAATCATCAGGAACGCGATATCAGCCTGCGTATGAAGCCTTTTTTGCGAGGCGCAGAGTCGGGAGAATCAACCATCACCTTGCGCAGCCATGGAATCAGCACAGACGTGGCCAATTTGGCAACAAAATAACGCCCCACACCCACCCCGGCAGAGATTCGGGGAGAATCCGTTTTTTCTTTTTTACGGAACATTCGGAACGAGACCGCGGCTGTCGCGGCAGATACAACCGCCATAATTCCCCTGCGCACAATAGCCTTATGAAGATACAAAGACTCCGCGCACGCACCTGCATGGGCACGCATGTGCTCTGCTGTTGTCAGCAGCAGAACACGCTCCTGTGCAATACGCATCAGGATTTCGTGTTTTCTTCGCTGAGCAGAATTTTGAGACATTCCAAATCATTCTTGAGCTCCTGCCGAGTAACCTCGGCCAAAGGAGCAGGTTTAGCACGCAACGCAGCCAGTAGAATAATGACGCCGGCCAGAGCATTGACCAGCAGAACAATACCAACCGCCCACAACCATGACTCCAGCCATATATTGAGCGCAACGCACGCAAACGCACATAAAAGCGCGTATGAGGTCAGCAACAATACGGCCGCGGCCACAAACAAGGCCACACGGCGAGACTGTTGCGAAACATACTCAGCCAGCTCAATCTTGAACAAAGTCAAGATTGAGCTGACGTGAGAAACGGCCTGAGATGCCGCTTGCCGAACATCGCCAACAAGGCCCCCACCCTGCTCTTGCAGGGTGGTAATCACCTTGGGTTTTCTGAATGAAAATAAAGACATTCGAACAAAAAAAGAATGAGCACTCAGGCATCACGGTGCAGTAAGCCTCAACGGCGAGAGCCGCCAAGCAACAGGCCGATGATAACGCCCAAGCCAAGGCCACCGAGCACGGTACCGGTGGGGTGAGCTTTTACGTACTCTTCACCGGCCTTGTGCAACTCTTTAGCTTTGGAGCAGGTAGCATCCCACCCTTCATTGATTTGCACACGGGCATCTTGAGTATATTTGCGAACATGGTCAAACTGCTCCGATGCCGCACGGCGAATCTTCTCGTACTGAGCCACAGCGTATTCACGCGCAGCGGCCAAACGATCCTTCGTATCGCCGGTGGGGGCAGCAACTACCTCCTCAGCAGCGTTTGCAACTTCTGTTTTGATTTCCTGGTCTTCCATAATATTCTGATTTTGTTGTTTATTTTGAAGATTGTCCGCTTGCGAAAACACGCAAGCTTGGTGTTCCATGCCGTATTATAACCACAAAATCTCCATCATTGCAAGCATTCTTGTTTAAAATGACGAATTTTACAGCTAACTTTAGGATTCATCTCCACGCGCACGCATAAATTTAAAGCAAACGCAGAATTAGCCTTGCTAACGCAACAAAAATTTGATACAATGCCACGGCTTAAAAGAAAAAACGCATGAAAGCTATTCTTGCACTCGAAGACGGAACCATATTTGAAGGCAGCTCCATAGGAGCAACCGGCACGGCAACAGGAGAAGTTTGCTTCAACACCGCAGTAGCCGGCTATCAAGAGCTTATCACGAATCCGGCCTCACGGGGTCTGATTCCGGTCATGACCTACCCGCTCATCGGCAACTACGGTATTGCAGACATGGATAACGAAAGTGACCGTCCTCAAACAAATGCACTTGTTGTAACTGAGCTTGCACGCCTGCACAGCAACTGGAACTCTACAGAGGACATGGGCAGCTGGATGAGCCGCCACGGCATGGTGGGCATTGCCGGTGTGGACTGCCGAGCCATTACCACACATATTCGAGACAACGGCTCCATGCGTGGATGCGTTACCACAGAGCTTAGTGAGGAAGAGGCCGTTGCCACCGCCAAAGCTGCACAAACTTTGGCCGGCAGCAACTTGGTAAAAGAGGTAACGACCGGCAATACTTATATGTGGGAGGGGGACTCCCGCGCGTGGAAGCTCCCCAACAAAACAGTCGGAGACATGACCAACTACAGTGAGCTCCCCGCCGCCATCGGTAAAATGGTGGTATATGATTTTGGTGTAGCTCGCAGTACGCTTGCCACCCTGCGTCGCCACGGCTTTGAATGCACAGTAGTACCCGCCGACACCCCGGCAGAGTCTGTTTTAGCACTGCAACCGGATGCCGTATTCCTTTCCGACGGTCCCGGTGATGCAGCTGTACTCACTGCTCCCGTTGCAGAGATTGCGAAATTGACAGGCAAATTACCCATAGCAGGCATGGGGATAGGGCACCAAGTGCTTGCCCTGGCATTCGGCGGCAAAACAAGCAAGCTTAAATTCGGCCATCACGGTGCCAACCAACCGGTTAAAGATGAAAGAATTGGGCACGTGCTCATCACCACACAAAACGAGAGTTTCACGGTAGAGGCCAGCAGCCTGCCGGCAGAGCTGGAGGTTATTCAAACCAACATGAACGACAACACCGTAGCTGCCCTGCGCCACAAAACCTTACCCATCTATACAGTACAGTACCAAGCTGCAGATATTGCCGGGCCGAAGGAGTATGACTCTTATTACACAGAGATTACCAAGATGATTCAGGCCGCTAAGGCATAACCCGCAAGCGGCAACATACACAAACCAAACATGAATACATTAGTCATAGGCTCCCAGTGGGGCGATGAAGGCAAAGGCAAAGTTATAGACTTCCTTACCGAAACCGCAGATTACGTAGCCCGCAGTCAGGGTGGCAGCAATGCCGGCCACACCGTAATAGCTAAGGGCAAAAAATACGTGCTGCACCTCATTCCCTCCGGCATTTTGTGGCCGGGAAAGGTTAACGTCATCGGCAACGGTGTTGTCATTAACCCCACCTCTCTGGTAGAGGAGATGGAGTACCTGCGCGCAGAGGGAGTAGAGATTAGCCCTGCCAACCTGCTTATCTCCGACCGCGCTCATGTGGTACTGCCCATTCACCGAGACATTGACGCTGCACAAGAAGAAGCCTTGGGAGACCAGAAGATTGGCACCACCAAACAAGGCATTGGCCCCACCTATGCCGACAAGGCACGCCGCGTAGGCATTCGCATGGCAGACTTTGTGGACCCTGTTCGATTGGAGAAAGTGCTCAAAGCCCGCATCAAAACTGCTAATGAAGAGCTGGTACGCCTCGGCTGGCCCGCAGCGGACCCGCAAGTAACGCTGGATGCCGTGATTGCCGCAGCCAACGTGCTGCGCCCGCATATTTGCAACACCATTCCCGTGCTCAACAAGGCCGTAAAAGAGGGCAAAACCGTGCTCTTTGAAGGCGCGCAGGGTGCTATGCTTGATATCGACTTCGGTACCTATCCGTTTGTCACCAGCTCCAACACCAGTGCCGGTGGCTGCTGCACGGGCTCGGGCGTAGCCCCCACGCGTATCGACCACATCATCGGCGTGTGCAAGGCATACACCACCCGTGTGGGCGCAGGCCCCTTCGCTACGGAGGACGATGAAATCGGCGATTACCTGCACGGCTTGGGGCGTGAGTTCGGTGCCACCACGGGGCGTCCGCGCCGCTGTGGTTGGGCAGACGGCGTAGTACTGCGCTACTCCGCCATGTTCAACGGCTTTAATGAAATGGCCATGACCAACTTGGACGGGCTGGATGAGATGAAGACCATCAAGATATGCACCGCCTATCGTTTGGGTGACCAAATTTTGGAGTATCCCCCTGCCCTCATCGAGGAGTGGGAGGCTTGCGAGCCCATTTACGAGGAGCTGCCCGGCTGGATGCAAGACACCAGCAAGTGCACCACGTGGGATGAACTGCCCGCCAACTGCAAGGCATATGTCAAACGCTTCGGCGAGATTATCGGCTGCCCCGTAGGCACCGTAGGCGTCGGCCCGGATCGCGAGCAGACCATCGCGGTTCCGCACTAAAGCAAAACCATTCTTAAACAAGCCCTGCGGCACCCACCTGCTGCAGGGCTTTTCTATTAAGCCCCACTCTCACCATGCAACAAACAACACAGCTTAAGGAAGAAGGCAAGTGGTTTATCCTCTATTTTTTCATTTTTCTGCTCGTATACGGCTACAGCGTATTGCGCTTAGGCATGTACGGGGATGACCTGTATGACTTTAATGGCGAGGAAACCGGGCTATACGCCGCAGCGGGCAGATGGGGGATCATGGTGTGGCGCGGCATTTTCGGGCTGGGGGCATGCCAATGGGCGGCAGGCATTGTCAGCGGGTTGCTTATCTCTGCCGTTATCATTTGCCAATGCCACCTGCTCAAGCTCACCGGCACGCTGCAACGCGTGGTGTACGGGGGCTTCTACTTGGGCTGCATTCAATTTAACCACATGTTGCAGTTCAGCTTTTTGTGTGATGCCGTGGCTGCAAGTTTTTTGTGTGTAACCGGGGCTGTATGGATGCTGCAAAAAGGGGGGGGCAAGCAACTCTTCATCGGCCTTGCACTGCTCACATACGCCTTCGGCACCTACCAAGCCACCTGCTTTTATTACGGTGCACTGTTTTTGGTAATGGAGCTGCGGCACCTTCAAACCGGGGACTCCGCCGGCCCGGGCAAACGGATTCAGCGCTTTCTCAGCCTCGGCATGGGGGCAGCCATTGCATGGTATATCATTAAAGCCGTAGCCATACACCTGCCCTTTGTCACGCAAGAGCAAATTACCTATGCAGCAGGCTACCAAAGCAGCCTGACCTGCTGGCCTCAGTTTATTAACGGCACGGCAGATGAACGGTGGCAAATTCTGCAACAAGTCTTCATGATTGGCTATTGGGGACAATGGGTAAGCCTTACCGCCTTGATAGCCTTGGTGCCTTTGGCCCGGGATTACCGCAACAGGCTAGGCAAGCGCCGCGCACTGCTGCCTATTTTCATGATGATGCTGCTCTGCATCACCCCATACGCCCTGGGGCTTGTTCTGCTGCGCCAACAAACGCCGTGGACCTTTATTGCAGAGCCTGTCATGCTGGCCGGGTTTTGGGGCTTGTTTGTGGCAGAGCCCCGCAAGCACTCCCCCCGCCTGCAACATGTGCTGCTGCTTCTGATGGGATTCATCCTCATCAAAGGACTCTATACCAACGCAGAGTGGGCTAAAAACGAGCGCCGCTACTATGATATCTCCATGGCTGAAATGCGAGAGATGCGTAGCGCCGCCAACGCCGCCGCGCTGGATGCCGGCCTGCAACAGGCCAATGTCATCCTGCTGGGTGAACCCATGCGCCGCGAGCATGTCTCGGAAAACGCCTCCGACCACACCTTGGTATGGGCATACTTCTTGCAATACTACCTGCGCTATCTTAAGCTGGAGCACATGCACATTGCAACCCCGCAAGAGCTGGAGGCTCACGCAGCACAATTTGACACCATGCCCACTTGGCCTGCCCCCGGCAGTGTTCGCCCCGCAGGCAACAGCATCCTCATTAAAATAGGCCCCAGATAAGGTATACCGAAGCCGCTAATTGTTCCCACGCGTATCATTCTATATGATATTTTGTCACGGGGGTATTATCTTTCCAGCCGATAAAATACTCATTGACCTCCCCGGGTTGGGTGCGACGCCAGTTGCAACAACGTACCGGTTCTTCCAATCGGGGGGTAGCATCCCGCCATGATATGTGGGAGATGGGGTACTCCTCATGGTCTGCACCGTAATAGGGATCCACCACCAAGCCTTTTTTATCGGGCGCTAAATACAGCATAGTAACAGCGGCGGTGGTTTGATGATAAACGGGATTAAATGGAAGTTTATGATGTTCTCGGAAAGGTATTTCCAAACGCGTGCCATCCGTTCCTTCAAAATAAAGTTTCCACACATCATCCGTCTGCACAAAACGCAGGCAGTATGGCGTGCCGACAATCTTTGCAACATTACCGGAGGCATCAACCTCAAGCCATGGTGCCTGATGAACATCCTCTACCGCATAAGGTACCCTGCGCAACAACTCCTTTACCTCTTCACGTTCCTGTAAACTGACAGTCTTCTTCTCTTTGTCGTAAGCTGCATTCAGCACACGTTCTCCTTCCTCTATAAAACGGCGCGTGTGCGGGCCTATTTCAGTTCCCTCGGCACAATAAAACCAGGCATCTGCCGCCACGGCTTTACCTCGCATGTCCTCCGTGGTCGGCGTGCCGGCCAGTCCTTTATAAATACCGGCCAATGACTCGCGATTATATTCCTCTGCAAGTTGTTGCAAAAACTCCCTATCTGCCGGGGCATAATCCGTATAGTCAGTATCCCCTCCGGGCTTCTTATCCATCAACAACTTAACGCGCACGGGGCAAACCTCATCCCAAGCAGCGTCTATCTCATAAACCCTATCCGCACACTCTACACGCATAAAGCTGCGAACGGGCGGTAAATATGTGCTGCGGAAAGCAAAATACGGCTCAGGGTTAGCCGGGCCTGATACCATAATGTATTTGTCATCAGCTTCACTCGCCCAATCAGTCTTGCGCAAAAGCTCTCTCGCTGCGGCATCGGGAACAAAAAAATTGTGTAGAGCCGTGCAGATAAGATGCCCGGAAATGGCAATCGTTTCCTTTTCCTGCGAAGCAGCCGGCTCTACCTTTGTCTGCGGTTGCGTAACTTGGCCCTCATTTACATGAGTACAGGCAGCCATACCACATAAGGCACAAGAAATAAAGAGTAGTTTTTTCAGGTTCATATCGGGTCTTATGTTATTGAGTTCATTTTGTTTCTGTCACGCCGATGCGGTCCAGGAGGTCGAGTTTCTCCATAAGAGCATCGGGGGAAAGCTTACCGCGCAGGAGAGCTCGGTAAGATTCGATGAGGCGCGTTGTTTGCTCGGGGGATTCCTCCAGCAGCTCCAAACGAAAACGGGAAAGCCCGGCACGGCGCATACCGGCTGCATAGCGAGCGGCGGTTTGAGCCTTGCCGTTGAAAAGAGTGTTACGGCACCCCTCATCGGAGCGCAGGTAATGCATGGCATAGGTGCGGTCCATCACGCGCACACGGTGGTGCTCGCAGGGGCGGCCGCAATCCATAAAGTTATGGCCTTGAGAAAGGAAGGTGCAGAACACGCAATGCTCGGTATGGAACATGGGGATGTGCTGGTGCAAGGTGAGCTCCAGCTCCGGCCCGCACCCACTGCGTAACAAGTCAACCAGCTGGTGCGCGTTGAGGTCATATGATACGGTTACAGCGCGCATACCGAACTCTCTCAACAACAACACACTTTGCGGGTTTGCCGCGTTGAGCGAAAAATCCGCCACCATGGGCATGCCTTTTTCACGAAAATACAGGGCTGCGCCCAAGTTACGCACCAACACGCCATCGGGCTCCGCCTCATTGATAAAGCGGAAATAGCCTGCCTCCTTAGGTTTCATGATGCGCAGCGTGGCAATCCACACAGCGGTGGCGGGGTACTCACGGCGCAGTTGCGCTGTAACAGGGGCCAGTTGCTTAAGATCCGTAAAATCCAGATACACACGTTTGATACCCGCTGCCGCAGCAGCCAAAGCCTGCTCGGGCTCACGGCAAAGGACACTGAGTTTATATTTATCTGCCGCTTGAAGTGGCGGAAAGCATTGCGACCAATCGGGCGCAGGTAACGGCGTGCGAGCAGGCACCGCAGTGGCACCCGTTGCAGGCAATTTTTCCACCAATTCACGGCGCATGCGGTTAAGAATGCTCAGCGGCAGCATCAGCCCCTCCTCCAACGCATAGGTGCATTTACCCAAGGTATAGCCCGTGCCACCCAAGCGAGAGAACTGCGCCTCTATCACCTGCGGGGTAAGGGGCCGTTTCTCCGCCGCCTCCAGCGGCTGCCCGCTCCCCACCGTAACACCACAACAGGAGGCCGTAAGCTGCGCACCGATGCGCCCTTCAAAATGAATATTCAAGGTGGCGGATGGTGCCTCCACCTTGCGGGCAAAGTTGCACCAAGTGGCGTGCAAGCGTTTCTCCAGCGCGGGGTCTGCGGTTTTCCAGAGCAGGTCGCCGGGGCGCACAAAGCGCCAATCAATACGGCTGCCTTTACCGTGGAAGAAGAGGCGGTTGCCCTGCACTTTCCAGATACGCCCGCCCTGCTCCTCGTTGCGGTCCTGCCCGGCATCTATCACAAAACCATCGCCGGGGGCAATAGGCATGGCGGGCATACCGGCCAGCTCTACCCAGCCCTCCCCACAGCGCACGATACGCCCGGCTAAAGCACCGCGTTTTTTGCCGAACCTGCCGTGGGTAAGCAAGGGGTGATCCGTGCCCTCTAACCAACCGAACGAAAAACCGCGAGAGAACGCCATTTGCATGGCGTAAAGGGAGTCATTCTGCTCCGTAGGGGGCACATTTTGCCCCGCCATTGCGGCATCCAATGCGCGGCGGTAGGCACGGGTAGTTGCCGCCACATACGCAGGGCTTTTAAGGCGACCCTCAATTTTAAAACTACGCACCCCGGCAGCCAGCATTTGCGGCACACGCTCCAGCGCACAGAGGTCTTGCGGGGAGAACACATAGCGGCGCTCGCCGAGGTCGCGCACGCGGCCATCTACCTCCAGCTTATAAGGCATACGGCAGGCCTGTGCACATTCGCCACGGTTGGCACTGCGTTGCCCCAAAGACTCACTCGTCAAACACTGCCCCGAATATGCCACACACAAAGCCCCGTGACAAAATACCTCAATGGGCTTGCTTGTGGCCTTGGCGCAGGCCTCAATCTCTTTGAGAGAAAGTTCACGGGCAAGCACAATTTGCTGCGGGTCAAACAAAGCATCCACCAAGCGAACAGCCTCGGGGCTGCTCACCGTCATTTGGGTGGATATATGCAACTCTATCCGCAACCGCCCCTCACGGCGGTGGCGGGCTATGAGGTCCGCCAAGCCCAAGTCCTGCACAATCACCCCATCCACACCTGCGGCATCCAAGGCATCCACATACTCCATAGCCTGCGCCATCTCTGCGGGGAAGATGAGTACATTCATGGTAACATAGGCACGCACCCCGCACTCATGCAAAAACGGCACCAAGGTGCCCAAATCTTCGCGGGTAAAGTTATCGGCACGCATACGGGCATTGAATTGATCAAGCCCAAAGTAGACGGCATCTGCCCCGTTTGCCACGGCGGCACGCACGCAATCCCAGTTGCCCGCAGGGGCTAAAATCTCAGGTTTAAGCATGGCCATATCACATCAAAGGTATAACAAATTGACTACCGAGAGCCAACCAAATCGGCAGCGTGAGGAAAGAGCATATTGTGGTTGAGAGCAAAATCTGCGTGCCAACCTCAGGAATACCGCCGAATCGCTTCGCCAATATAACGGGAATCACCGCACTGGGTATGGCACTTTGAATCACCATAATTTTTTTGATGACAGGGTCTACGGGCAAAGCCCATGCCAACAGCAGTATCAAGGCCGGTGCCAAGAGCAATCTTGCCACAATACCGGAAATCAGCATGCGCGGTTGCCACCGGAAATTGCGCGTCAAATCATACATGGAGCACCCAAAGAGGATGAGGCAAATAGGCGTTGCCACCGCACCAATCATCTCCGCAGCCTTCATCACGGGCGGCTGGGCAACGTATTGCCCCACCCCGCTCCAGGCCAGCAGTAAAGACACACACACCGCCAACAACGGCCCACGCAGGAAAAGCCCCAAGCGCAAGTTGCAGCCACCACCGCACATAAGCACCACGCCTAAGCTCCACACAAAGAGCTCACACCCCATGTTGTGAATAAACAGCACGCCCATGGTGGGGTCCCCCGGCGCACTGAAAAGCATTTGAATAATGGGGATGACAAAAAACGCATAGTTCTGCACACCGGCAGTCAAGGTAAACGTGCGCAACCCCGTGCCGATTTTAAGATGTAAAGCTTTAGCCACCAACCAGGCAGCCCCCACACCCAACAAAAGCTCTGCAAAGCCGCATGCAATGGCTTGCGCAGAAAAAGCAAAGGAGGTAATCCCCGGCACGGCCTCCACCACCATGTATTTCATGATGTTGTAAAAAATAAGGCAAGGGTAGCCAATATCCATCGCCAGCTGCATGATAACCCCATCGTGCTGAGGCTCCAAGGCTTTTTTGTGACGCAGCCAAAAGCCTATGGCAAAGAACACGAAAACAGGTATCGTTGCTAAAAACGAGTTAAGAACAATATCTAACATACGCACAATTAACGGTGTATGGCTCTATAAAAACGCGCGGCACTCCACTGCCCGGGGGCGGTGGGGACATCCCCCAAATAGCCGTAAATCAGGCATGAGCCGTGCTCGGCATACAAAATACGGCTAAACGGGCCAAACATAGCATCCATACCCATCACCGCCATGGGACCGGTGGCGCGGCGCAATAGCTCCACCCCCACCATCACCTCATCCATAGATGTTACGCGGAAAGCAAACTTCACAATATCTGCCCCGGCAGCACGTGCGACCGCCTCAATCTCCAACATGTCTTCCACGGTTGGTGTTTTCTCAAAATCGTGGTGAGATGCAATAACCGTTACCCCCTGAGCCTTGGCAGCCTGCACCAGCTCCTGAGCCTGTGGTAACAAGGCCGCCTCCCAATCCACGGCAATAGCCATGGGCAGCAATTCCATCGTCAGGCGCAGGCGTTCCTCGTCTTTCCACTCACGCAGCCCGCCCTCGCTCTGATGCCGCGGCGTCAGCAACACCCCTACGCGCGGCATTACATCCATAATCTCCTCCGCCGTCAGTTCCGGCGGCATAGCATCCACACGCAACTCTACCCAATTACACGGCAAGTCCTCTTTCTCCATCTCGCGGCACCAAGTCTGCCAATTCGACACACTGCCCACTACCCTGCATTGCTCTCGGTTCGTTTCCATACGCCTGCGCGCATTATAACGCGCCCGCACACGAGAATCAAGCAGATTCAAAGCCACACCTTATGAAAAACAGTAAAAAGCCGCCGCTGATTTCTCAGCGACGGCCTGAATTACATTTACCGAATAACTTCGGGGAATTTTCGTACGGCGCACGTTACTTACAACGGCGACGGCGGGCAGCCAACGCAGCCAAGGCAAGCAGGCTCAAAGTGGCTGTTGTCGGTTCGGGTATTGAAGCAGTAGCTTTAAGCACGTAAGACTGAGTTGCGTCATCGTATTCAACTTCATACCCCTGCGGATTTGTTAAACCTGTGAAATCAAACGTAACATTACCCAGCAAGCTATCAAGTTCAGCCTTGTTATATTCCGCAGATACAGCATCACTCAACAGCGTAAGCTGGAAGCCAAACGGTTCCATGCCATTTTGAGAATCAGCAATGCTATTAATCAATTCCTGACTCAAGCCCACTGTTATGGCAGCATCGTCGCTGAGTGTCACATTGGCAGCACTAAGCAAATTGTCCAATACCGCCATTTGAGGATCTGCCGTAGTGGCAGTAACAGCAACTTCATGCAACAGGACACTTGCTCCGGAAGCTACAGAAACGGTGGTCGTATCCATCAGATTAAGAGACCCCGTAAATTCGTGGTTCAACTCAGATTTCGGATTAGCATTTACTACCAAAGAATCCGTTACCTTGATATCACCACTCAGGTAGCTACCGTTTGAATCTGCCGTGCTGG
This sequence comes from Akkermansia sp., assembly GCA_017399165.1. Lineage (GTDB taxonomy): Bacteria > Verrucomicrobiota > Verrucomicrobiia > Verrucomicrobiales > Akkermansiaceae > Akkermansia. The sequence continues at coordinate 12,481 of JAFQEF010000093.1, read as the reverse complement.
CACCATTGATGGTAAGGTTGCTGATGGTGGCATCTCCGGTTATCTTCAAGAAACCACGGTCTGCCGTAACATTTACCTCAGCATCAGAATCAGTGTATACATTGGTGATACTTAACATTCTGTTATTCAAAACGGAACCATCGGGTTTAACATATGTATCAGATTTAATGTTCAGCGTGCCGCTTTCTACAACAATCGCAGAGTCAGTACCCATGGTAAATCCGCCGATAATAGAATTGTCTCCATTAGAGGTCAACGTCTTACCTTTCGCCAATCCAAAGCTGCGATTGAGTGTGCTATCTACCTTAAACTCATTACCTCCGTTCAAATTCAGATTACCGGAGAATGTAACGCTACCCTCAACCAAGTTGAGTTTAGTATCAGTAGCGGTCAAATCTTTTTCAAATCGGATTTGGGAGCCGCTCTTCTTGATATTGATTGTACTGTTGTCCGATGTTGCAGAACAGTGAACATAGACAGTTGAACCGTCTGAAGTAAAGGTGGAATCCTTAATAGAAAGCTCACCACTCCCGTTGTATTGGCTACCAAATCTGACCGTACCACCCGTTGCAGTAAAAGAAGCATCCGTCAAATTACCTTTCTTTTCCACCTTAAGATTACCACTCGTGTGTACTAAGGTGGCATTTTGAGTTGTGGAGCCGGTTTGATCATTTGCAGCAGTCCCGGAAGACATATTGAGGACATTGACGGTCATGGTATTATTATTAGTAACAGAACCACCGACAATATTAAGCGTACCCTCCTTAGAGACGGTTTGACTACCGTATGTACTACCACCATTGGTTGTCCATTCCGTCACATTTCCGGAGGAGAGAGTGACCGTACCATCATTGGAAAGAGAGCCATTAACACCTACCGTGATTTCTTTACCGCTATAAGTAGACGACTTGCCGACATTTACAGATGCTTGTCCTGCATCTTGCCCCATGACAAGTCGAGAGATGTTTGCCTTGGCTCCATCCGTAATATTCAGCTCCGTAGATGCACCATAATTGCTGCCATAAGACGTGGAATCATCGTAGTCATCTTTGGTGCTGAGATGCAACACACCGGCAACATCTATTGAAGATGCCGTCTTGGTACCGGCGTCTTTACCACTGACATTAATGACAACCTTGCTATCATATCCGGTAGCGGTATAAGCATCCCAATTCAAATCTAATTTGCCACCATTCGTGACATTGATTTCAACATTTCGCTCATATCCATAACCAAAGTACGATTCCGGCCATTGATTGCCTTTAGAACCTGTACCATTATCAGCCAGTACAGAGCCTGCACCATCAATGTTCACGTTAACATTAGCAAACTGCAATGAAGTACCGGCGGTTAATTTTGAACCACTATTGATATTAATGGTGGAAATAGCCACATTTTCTGCCCCGGCAGCGTCAATACCCACACGATAGTCTGTAGCTTGGCTACCGGTATAGCCGGCAAAGACGAAATGCTTAGTAGACATCGTAGAGCCATTGTTCAGCTCCAACGTAGCCGCACCATCACGATTGCCGACACATATAGCATAAACTCCGGACCCGGTCTGAGTAAAATGCCCATTATCCAGAGTCAGCTTAGCCTCACCAATGGAAAGGCAACTCGTAGCATTAGCATACGAGCGATCAGATGTTACAGTAGCGTTGTTTATTTCTACCTCGCCCTGGTCAATCACAAAGGGGTTATTCATTGTAACATCCTGATCAATCACCAACGCGCCATTTCCCGACTTGAGAATGGCGTTGGGATTAGAATCCCCGTTAGGAGCAGCATACCCCTCTCTGCTCAATTGGTTATAAACATCAGCAGATTCAGAAATCTTGATTGTGGAACTATCTGCAACATTAATGGTATCTGCGTCTGTTATTGTATACACTCCCGATGCGTAAACAGCGGAAGTACAGAGCATTATTGCTGTCAATAATGCGATTGGTAAATGTAGTTTCATGTCTGTGCGTTGTTCAATTATTTTGTATGATGCGCGGGCATTAATGCCGTTACGAACGGGCTAAGTATATCTCTTTTTTAATGAGATGTCTTGTTTTGCTTTTATCTTCCAGTAAGTTACAAATATATATAAACCTTAAATTTTCCATCCCCTCTATATGAGTGCGCTATAAAATGTTAATTTTAGTTATTTTATAAATAAAAGCTGGACATCTCATTAAAAAGGAGATAGCAACTATCAAAAATCCTTGCTAAAAGGGGGCATGTGTGCTAGGGTGCGGGTGACATGAGTGAACAAACACAAACACGGGCGCATCTGATTACGCTGGCAGCGTTTCTGTGTTTCGGGCTGATGAGCCCCATGTGCAAGTGGGCAATGGCGGGAGGCATGATAACGGGTGTGAGCATGGCGGCTTTTCGATTATGCGGGGCGGCGGCATTATTTTGGCTCATATCCCCCTTGGTACCCGGGCAGCGCATCGAAAAAAGGGATTGGTGGCCCCTCATCATCATGTCGCTCTGCGGCATGGGTATCAACCAGTTTTGCTATGTGATAGGCGTGCAGCATACCTCCCCCACCAATGCATGTGTGATTACGACAAGCACCCCGGTGTTCACCTTTGTGTTGTCTGCCTTATTTTTGCATGCGGCCGTTACACTGCGCAAGGTAGGCGGCTTGTTATTGGCAGCCACGGGGGCGTTGATTCTGATACTGGGCTCGCAACTGCAAGGGGGCAAAAGCGGCAATGTGCTGGGGGATGCCATCTGCCTGTTCTCCCAACTGTCTGCCACCTGCTATTTCGTATTTTTCAGCGGCATTATCAAAAAGTATCATCCAGTCATCCTGATGCGGTGGCTGTTTCTCATCTCGGCGGTGTTGACGTTGCCCCTATGGATTCACGCCGTTTGCAGCTTACCGTGGGCAGCATTGGGCATACCGGAAATAAGCGGCACGCTCTACACGGTGCTCTTCGGCTCCTTCATCAGCTACTTGCTCATGATTGTGGGGCAGCGCCACTTGGAGCCCGCCACCGTGGCAGCCTACAACTACATTCAACCCGTCATTGCCGCCACCGTGGGTATTGCCCTGGGCATAGATGTGCTTACATGGCAAAAAGTGGCAGCGGTGCTCTGCATTGCTGCGGGCGTGTGGTTTATCTCACGCAAAACAAAAACACAGGTCAACGGGGGCATGGAGTCCCCCTGACTCATGACTCCAACACTCGCTGTTGCTTTTTACGGATACGCTCCCATTTTTCACGGGCGTAGGATTGCAGATCGGGGGCTAGATCATCCTCATCAATGATTTCTGCACCCAGCATGGTTTCCACCACATCTTCCATGGTAATAACCCCACGCATACCGCCGTAATCATCCACCACAATGGTGATAAGCTCTTTGCGCTCCAACAATTTTTGCCAAATATCCAGTACGGATGTTTTGTCATTCACCGAAAGAACCGGGCGCGCAATATCGCTCACCTTGCAATCAAACTCATCATCTGCCAACTTCTCCAACACATCGGTACGCAAAATGTAACCGGTAATATAGTCCCGCGTATCGGCATAAACCGGCACGCGAGAAAACAAGAGCTCCTCCTTGTCGTAAAAATCTTTGAGCGTCAATTTCTCTGACACAGCCTGCACAATCACGGCAGGGGTCATAATCTCCTTAGCACGCACCTGAGAGAGCCGAATACAACTTTGGATGATGCGGTTTTCCTGGTCATGGAACACCCCTTCTGCCGCCCCCATGCTGACCATGGCCGAAACCTCCTCCCGACTAACAGAGGCCGTTTTATCTTTAGGTGTCACCACACGCGTAATGAACTCGGAGAGCCACACCAGCGGATAAGTAATAATGATAAGCCACTGCATAATGCGAGCAGAAACCATGGCCAAAGCCCGCCAATAACATGCACCTATGGTCTTGGGGATAATCTCCGAAAACACCAATATCAATAGTGTCAGAACAGCGGATATGATACCGAAATAGGCCTCCCCGAATATTTTGACAGCCTCTGCACCCACACCGGCTGCACCTACGGTATGCGCAATGGTGTTAAGAGAAAGAATAGCCGCAACAGGGCGGTCTATATTGCTCTTGAGTTTCAGAAAAAGCGGGGCGGATTTATTCCCTTCCTTCTCCTTCATCTTGATGAAGGAAAGCGGGGTAGACAGTAGAACGGCCTCCAGCACGGAGCAGAGAAAGGATAAGCCTATAGCAACGAACAGATATGTTAATACAATAATCATAATTAAATTTAAGACGGCAAAAGACGCACCACGCGGTCTGCACGCGGAATGGTAATGGAAACGGTGGTACCCGTGCCCTCTTTAGAGGCCAGGGAGAGGGTACCGCCATGCTCTTTAATGATGTGGCGCACAATGAGCAAGCCCAACCCGTTGCCCTTGCGCTTAGTGGTGCGGAACGGCTCGTACATATTACCCATCACCTCATGAGAAATACCGGTACCGTTATCACCGATAAGCACGCGTACATCGCTGTCATTGAAATCCGTCTGAATATAGATACCCCCTTCTCCCTCACCGGGTATGGATTGGAAGGCATTGCGAATGAGATTATAAAAGGCTTGAAAGAGCTGCCCTCCATCGGCATTGAGCTCCGGCAAATCCTCAGAAAGGGATTGCTGCACAGCAATACCGCGTGGTGCCATCTCGGGCTCCAACACCTGCAACACATGAGCCAATATCTCATTAAGCTGCACGGGCTCGCGGTGCTTGTTACCGGGGCGCATGGATTGCAGGAACTGGCGCAACAGGGTATCCAAACGGCGGGTCTCTGCCAAGGCAGATTCCAACAAGGGGGATAACTTTTTGCGGGTGTCGGCATCTGCCTTCATTAACTTACGCTGCATGAGCTGCAAGTTAAGCCCCAAAGAGTTGAGCGGGTTACCTATTTCATGTGCCACGGCTCCGGCCATGTAGGTAACCAGGTTGAATTGCTCTGCCTCTGCGTCCTCCTCATTGCGGGCAATACTCTCCGTATCATCACGAATGAGTAACAGGTACTCTGCCCCCTCTGCCACAGGACTCATCAGGAAATTATAATGGCGGGACTCCGGGTAATTGACATGCAAATCTCTGGTAATGGACACGCCGCTGCTGCACAGCTCTACCCAGCTGCAAGTGCCGCCTACCAAGCGATCAAAAGGCATGCGCAAAAGCTCATGCAAGGGGCGGTTGAACATAGCGCATGCAGATTTATTGGCAAAACGCGCATTACCCTCTGCATCAAACAGCACCAAACCATCCCGCAAAGCATCAAACACGTCCTGGAGCAAGCCTTTCTCCGAGGCCAAACGCATGAAGAGATGCCGCAGTTCATCCGTTTCCAGATGCTCCAGGCGGTTCACTATTTTATCAAGCGTATCTCGTTTCATAATGCACCATTAAAATTTGACACACAGGCTACGGAAAGCCGCAGGCAGCTGCACGCGGTATACATGTTTATTATCAAAAGCACCGTCCAACACCACACCATCTGCCGTGGCAACGGGTGCAGCGGTATGGGGCAACGCATGCAAAGCCAGCTCAAAGGCATCCTTGCGGCGGGTGAGGTCACCCTCTGTTCGGTGGCAGATGCTCAGCTCTTTCACGGCAGAGCTATAGGTGAAGCGGTGCAGCAGGTAATCGCCCAGGCGGTGAGCCAAACCATCCCCGTCATCCTCATACAATTCACTGTGCACCCGGGTCTCCGGTGCCCACCATACATCCAGCGTTACAGGGGGATTCTGTAATTCCCCCACATATTGCTGCACGGGCCAGCGGGGCACTACGCTGCCGCCACGCACGAATACGGGAATGGCCGACATGGTGGTAGACACCCAAGCCTCTGCATTGGCCACAGGAGCGGGGGCATCGTTCCACAATGAATACCAATGTCCCGGCGGCACATAGAGGAAACGCCCGCCCTCCCCGGGGTGATGCACGGGCACCACATAAAGGGCATCCCCCAAAAAGAACTCGCTGCTGCGCCAATAGGTATCCGTGTTCTGCGGGTACATCAACGCCAAAGAGCGGATAATGGGTGTACCTTGTACGGAGTAACGGTAAAACTGCGTGTACAGGTAGGGCAGCAGACGGTAGCGCTCGCCTATGGCTTGGCGCACCAAGGACTCTACCATGGGCCCGAAACACCAGGGCTCTTGCCCACCGTATTCGCCATTGTTATGATTGCGGAAAAAGACGTGAAAGGCAGCCATTTGCATCCAACGGCAGAAGAGCTCGGGGGTAGGTCTCCCTAAAAAGCCGCCCGTATCTGCCCCGCAGAACGATACACCGCTGGCAGATAAACGCTGCACCATCAGGTTGGCCATTTTGAGGTTCTCCCAGTCGGAGTAATTATCACCCGTCCAAGTGGCAGCCCAGCGTTGCAAGCCGGCAAAACCTGCACGAGAAAGCACAAAGGGGCGCCGCTGCGGGGCGGCTATCTCCATACCCAGGCGCGTGGCTTTTGCCATGCATTGCCCGTAGATATTGTGTGCTTTGAGGTGAGAGCAGTAAAAGCCATCGTAGTTGTGCCGGGTGTCATCGGGGAATGTGCGGTCCGGGAAAATGGCGGGTTCATTCATATCCGTCCAAATACCGCGCACACCGTACTCCCCCACTTGACGTTTAAACAAGTTTGCCCACCAAGCACGGGTAACCGGGTTCGTGAAATCCGGGAAGGTGCAGGAGCCCGGCCACACCTCGCCCTCCAGCAAGGCTCCATCGTGGCGGCGGCAGAACACGTTGCGCTCCAACCCGCTGCGCCACACGTAATTGTCCGGGTTAATCTTAATACCGGGGTCAATAATGGTCACCACCTTAAAGCCCTGCTCACCCAGGCGTTGAATCATACCCGGCGGGTCGGGGAACCGAGAGCGATCCCACGTAAGGGCCTGGTACTGCTTCATGTGGTGAATGTCCAAATGAATCGCATCGCAAGGGATTTGACGTTTGCGGAACTCATCCGCCAAATCTGTTACCTCCTTTTCAGGGTAATAGCTCCACTTGCTTTGGTGATAGCCCAGTGCCCACAGCGGGGGCAAGGGAGGCAAACCCGTCATGCGGGTGTAGGTTTGCACGGTATCCAGCGCGTCTTGCCCGCAAATAAAATAGTAATCCATCACCCCGCCGTCTGCACCAAACAACAAGCGGTCCTCGCGCTCCTTACCAAAGTCAAAGTACGAGCGCATGGTGTTATCAAAAAAGATGCCGTATTGCGTACCTTGGTTCAAGCAAAGGAAGAAGGGGATACTTTTGTACAGCGGGTCGCTGTCGGGGTGGAACTTATAGTGGTCCGCCCCCCACATTTCAAAGCGGCGACCGCGTAAATTAAGCGCGCAGGGTTTATCACCCAAGGCAAAAAAATGAGCTTCCTCCGGCAGGTGTTTCAGCACCCACACCAATTCATCGCCCGTGCGCTCTTGCAAGCGGTGACCCATGCCCTCGGCATCGGCACTCAATAAACGGCCGCTTGCGCGCTCGTAAAACTCCAACCCGCCGTCCTCACGGCGTATGCGCAGCACCAATCGCGGGGTACGCACCTCTATATACGCCTCCGCCTCTGTCTCCTCCAACTCTACCTCTTGGTACTTGTACTCGGGGGCCATGCCATAGCTGGGTATGTTCTCAAAAACGGCATGAGAGACATACCGACACCGCACCACGCCCGCCTCCGTAAAATATAAACGCAGGCGGTTCGTGGGGAACTCCAGCTCCAACGTGCCGGGGTCCACCCATTCACAGTATCTGATAAAGGGGAGCTCTGCCATGGCAGCATGCGGATTCTGCGGGAACTAACCCGGAGGCCACTGCATGGACCGCCCGCCGATGATATGAATATGCAGGTGCGGCACGGTTTGCCCGGCATCTGCCCCGGTATTCATCACCGTGCGGAAACCGCCCTCCGCAAGTCCCTCTGCACGGGCTATCTCGCCCACCTTAAGCATCAGGTGGGCCAAAAGCTCGGCATCCTCTGCTGCCGCAGCCTCTATGCTCGGTATGGGTTTACGCGGTACCAACAGCACATGCACGGGTGCCACCGGGGTAATATCCCGGAACGCCACGCAAAAGGCATCCTCGTACACCATGGCGGCAGGTATCTCTTTATCAGCTATTTTCTGGAAAAGTGTTTTCTCCATTGCAGCACCGAATTTAACACAGCAACGCCCGCTATGCAACATAATTCTTGCACGATGCCCCGTTTTTGGGTCTGTTTCAGATTTGCTGGTAGTAACTCATCGGCATTTTTGTCTGTTTTTGGAGTTTGAGATAGTAAATCTGAAACAGCCCCCTTTGCTGAGAGATGTTGAGAAAAAATCTTGCATATCTCCAAAAAATATGGCATACTGATTTTGTGGTTGCATAATGAAGTGTTTTGGGTTGTTTTTTCACACTTATTATACTACAAATCAATAATTTATGCAACCATAATCTCAATTATATTAATTATTCCCACGCGTACTATGAACTCAGTCAATAATAATACAACCGGAGCCCCTCAGACATCCCCGCAACTAACACCGGAGATGGAAAAAATCGTCGCGGCAGCAGTAGCACAAGCCCTAGCACAACAACAAACGGCAAATCCCCCTGCACCACAGGAGCCACAGCCCACGCCTGCCCCTTCACCTATAACTATGCCCACGCATAAATGGAGCATGTGGCTGGCATTCAAAACGAGTTTAACCCGCTATACGGATTTCTCCGGTCGAGCCTCTCGCTCCGAGTTCTGGTACACGGCATTGGCCAATTTCATCATCACATTGATTCTGGAAATTGTTACCGGTTTGGGCGTATGGTTGGCTGTCTGCACCGGGGTTCCGGGCATTATCGTAGCATCAATTCTCGGCCTGTTACTGCTTGGATACCAGATTTTGATGATAGTACCGGGACTGGCAGTATCGGTTCGCCGCATGCACGATACCAACCGAAGCGGATGGGCCATCTTATTTTATCTGATTCCGTTAGCAGGCCCCATCATTTTCTTGATATTCCTGTTGAGTGCCTCATCTACGGAGACCAAATACGGGCAAGCACCTGCCGGCCCTGTAAGCGATGATGAAAAGGCCCCTGCTCTCGTTGCTTGGCTCATTAAAGTATGCAGCAATCTTTTCTGCAAGAACCTCGGTAAGACACTCATCTACGGAGGTGGCGGCATTGCACTCATTGCAGCAACATGGACAGGCTTGCATTACCTGCTGGCACCGGCCAACCCGCTTAAGCCCTTGTACGAAGACGGCAAGCTCAACGAAAAATCCTTTGGATTCGGTTCAGCTGCTAAACTCAACAATGCATACCAAGCCTACTTGCAGGGCGAGATGGAAATTACGGGGTATCCGTTTGTCCCGGAAATCATCAGAACAGCCCGCATCGAGAAATTCAACTTACCGGTAGACGTGCTGAAGGCTCTGGTAGAAGCCGGGGCAGATATCAACGCAACGGCGGCAGATGGCAAGGATACCGCTTGGAACGCCGCTTACGAGCTGGGAGACCCCGAAATCATCAAATACTTGGCCTCCGCCGGGGTGACGATTAAGGATACGCACCCGTCCTACGGCGAGGGATGCTACATATATGATGCTATAGCAAACAACAAGCCGGAACTCATCCGCGCGCTCGTTGCTGCCGGTTGCAATGTTGATTACAGAGTAGACGAAAATGAGCCAACCGCCTTAATGATTGCCGTCAATCAAACAAATACCGAATTAGTGAAACTGCTCGCCGAGCTCAAGGCAAACTTCAATGCTTATTTCCTCAACGGGGAAGACAAGGTAACCGTGTTTGACTTGGCCGCCTTAAAGAGCCCGGAAATGCTGGCCTTGGTGGAAGAGCTGGGGGCTATTCCCACCGGCAAAATTGCAGCAGATCGACTCTTCTCCATCGCAGACTCCGGCAATCTTGAGGCATTCAACGCCATGAAAGCTCAGGGCGTTGACATGCTCCCCCTCAGCAAGATGACCAATAAATACGGCTCTACCCCGCTCATGATAGCAGCCAACTTTGCCCCGGTTGATTTGGTAAAAGCCATGATTGAGGCCGGTTTTGATGTCAATGCTCAAAGTTCCAATGGCAATACAGCCCTTATTTCCGGAGCCAAGAGACCGGAGATTCTTCAAGCCTTACTTGAGGCCGGGGCCGATGCGAATATTGCCGACAGCGAGGGTAAGACCGCATTAACTCGCGCCGTGGGCTCCAATGCAGAGGAATCCATCCGTGTACTTGCGCAATCCGGTCTGGATGTTAAGGGCACCGCTACCGGAGATTTCTCATATCTCACCTACGCCGCTGCACGTAACAAGGAAAAATCCATACGCGTGCTCATTGAATGCGGGGCAAATCCCAACGCAAAAGACGCAGGTGGTTTAAGCCCGTTGAGACGCGCCATGGAAGCAGACCAAGCAGAAGCCATTAAAGTTTTGGCAGAACTCGGTGCTGATACGCAAGAGACAAACGAAAATAACGCCAATCTGATTTTTTTAGCTGCCAACAAAGGAAAAGCGAAAGCTTTGGCACAACTACTGGAGCTCCCCGGGGCAGACGTCAATGCCCCCTGTTCGATAAACATAAACGATGAGATAGGTTATACACCCCTTCATGCGGCCGCAAAGGCCGGTAATGCCGAATGTCTCAAAGTACTATTGGCTACACCCGGCATCAATGTGAATGCTGTTTGTAGCAACAACAAATCAGCTAACATTACTCCACTCATGTATGCAGTCTGCATTGACAACACAGAATGTATGAAGCTCTTACTTGAAGCACCGGGAATTAATATCAACACTAAGGCCAAACTTTTAGAAAACGATACTTACGTTTCCTGTCTCCAAGTCGCAGCAGAAAGAGGGCACCCGGAGATCACTCGCATGCTCTTAGAAACCAACGCTTTTAGCTTGAATGATCAAAAAGAGGCTGCAAAAGCTGCAATATGGAACGGCCATAACAAATGCGCAGAATTGATTACGCTCTATACCCCGGATACAACAAAAGCGCAAGGCTCCACACAAACAGGGGAGCCTATAAAACAACAGGATCAAGCTACAAGCCCTGCCGCTACTTCCACCTCTGCCGAGAATGGAACAGGAGCAGCTGATGAACTTACCGGCTTAATACAGGCTCTACAAGCCAAGAAATACTCCACAGATGTTGAAAAACTCTATCAAAGACGTCTGCTGAACATTCTGCCACGCATTGCAGCCGGAGAAAGCGTGAATACGATTATAGAAAACGCCGACGGCACCACGGCACTTCACAATGCTTGCGGGCTGGGAGAACTCGATATCGTTATCTGGCTGGTACAGAATGGAGCAGATACAAGCATCAAAACAGAGGGTGGAGCCTCTGTGGCAAATTGCATCGGCAATGACCCCGATGGCAGCATTCGTGCCGTCATTATGAGCATTGAGGCAGAACAGGAGGGAGCTGACGCCCTTGCATTAGAGGAACTCGCAGGCATCATAGAGCGCATAGACGCTATGAAAGTTACCTCCTCCAACAAATTGTACCGCACTCGATTGTTAACGCTACTGCCGCTGATTCTTGATGGTGCAGATGTTAACCTGACCTTAAGGGAAACCAAGGGCAACACAGCCCTGCACTACGCCTGTGGTTTAGGGGATGTAGAATTGGTAACATGGCTGTTAGAAAACGGCGCCGACCCCAATAAACTGACCGATAAAGGCATGAGCCCCTACAAATGCGCAGGAGGCAAGAAAGTAAAAGAGATTCAGGCACTGCTCAAAAACTACGGAGCCAACCCGTAAAGAGGCAAGGCTGACGCAGCTCACCTCTTGATACAAACACCGTGCGCAGATTTATCAGCGCACGGTGTTCTTTTTATCGGCATTGTGCCACCAATTTCTCCGGCACGCGCCCCAGCAACGCCAACACTAATACACCCAAACAAAAAGCGCCGAACCAGAAAAAGCCGAGCCAAGCCAACATATCCCCATGAGGGGTAGACAACGGGATATCCCCTGCCGGCACAAAAAGCCCGATTACGTAACCGAACAACGGTAATATGCGCCGTATGCGCATGGGCGCAGCCCAACGCAAGTGCTCATTTTTCACCACCGCAGGCGGTGCCGCCAAGGCCACAAGCCCCATTGTAAACAAAATGCCCCATGCAAAAAAGCCCACTACCCGAGCCCCTACCCCACACACCACGTAGGAACCGCAAAACCACCAATCGACCATGCACGCAATTTCAAATATAAATCAAGACATTTCCACATTTTCGGCACGAACTTTGACACATTTTTCCACATTTTCGGCACGAACTTCAGCACATTTTCCCACATTTTCGGCACATAAGGCAAAAATCGTGTAGGGGGCTTTCGCCCCCTCACACACCACCGTACGTGCCATTTATGGCATACGGCGGTTTCCAATCAGCGTTTGAGGAGTTGATAAAAAGAGATATATCCCTCTGCTCGTAGCCAAGCATTATCCATGCAGATGTTCGCCGGTTCTGAGCATGCTATTCTCCACCACCTGCGCCCCATTGCTGCCAC